>JAXDKI010000396.1:0-13528 GCA_034667245.1 Thermomicrobiales bacterium
CCTAAATAGACAATCCTGCCCCAACGCGGACCAAAGGCAACGAGACCGGCCGATGTACTCCGCCGATCTCGTTACGTCAGGAGCGATTAGGAATGGATCGTATCTCAGCCCACCGTCGCGTCAGGCCACTCCCACCGCGACTGCCCCCGCTTCCACCTCATCCGGCGTCCAGTCGTAGCGGGCGAAGATCCTGCGGTACAGCTCGCAACGCACCAGCAGTTCGTCGTGCGTTCCCTGGTCGACCACCTCACCCCGCCGTAGCACGATGACGCGGTCGGCCCAGCGGATCTGCGACAGTCGGTGCGTGATCAGTAGCGTCGTTCGCCCCTCCAGAACGCGGCGGATCGCCCGCTGAATCTGATCCTCCGTCTCGCTGTCGATCGCGCTTGTCGAGTCGTCGATGATCAGGATTCTCGGGTCCGTCAGCAGCGCCCGTGCGATCGCGATCCGCTGCCGCTGACCGCCGGACAGCGTGACCCCGCGTTCGCCGATCGTCGTCTCGTACCCCTCCGGCAGTGCCCGGATGAACCCGTCCGCCTGCGCGTCGCGCGCCGCCCGCTCGATCGCCTCCATCTCCACCCGCTGCCCGAGACTGAAGGCGATGTTCTCCGCCACCGGTCGCGAGAAGAGCACGATGTCCTGCTCGATCGTCGAGATCTGCGACCGCAACGAGGTCAGGTGCCACTCCCGTACGTCGACCCCGTCGATCAGGATCCGACCGTCGTCGACGTCGTAGATTCGTGGCACCAGTTTGGTCAGCGTGCTCTTGCCCGACCCCGTCTCGCCGACGATCGCGATCGTCTCCCCCGGTGCCGCCCGGAACGAAACGTTCTTGAGGACCGGCTCGCCGCCGTAGCCGAACGTGACGTTGTCGAAGACGATCTCGCCCTCGATCGGCGCCACGTGCCCGGCCTGGTTCTCGTCGAGCTCGGTCTCCTCCTTGATCAGCGCCAGGATCCGCTCGGCGCTCACGACGCCGAGCTGGACGAGCGAGAAGGTGAAGATCGAGATAAAGGTCGGGAACCGTAGCAGCGCGATCAAGCCGAGGTAGGTCACCAGTCCACCGGGGCTCAGCTCGTCCTTGGAGACGAGGTAGAGCCCGTGGCAGAGGGCCGCGGCCGAGGTCACCGCCATGATCAGCGTCGGCAGGTAGCGGGCCTGAACCACGCCCTGCTGTACCGCGGCATCCCGGTACGACCGCGCACTCTTGGAAAACTTATCCCGCTCCTGCCCCTCCTGGGCGGTCGATTTGACGACCTCAATCCCCGTGACCGCCTCGGTCAGACCCGCGTTGAGCATCCCAAACCGCTTCCGCATCTCGCCGGAGACCGGGTTGAGCTGTCGCATGTACCGCCGTAGGGCAAAGGCGAACGCGACCGCGAAGAGCAGCGGCGAGAGGAGCAGCCGCCAGTCCAGAAAGCCGATGAAGACGATCGGGATCACCAGGCCAAAGAGCGACTCCGTAATCAACGCAAGCCCGGGGTTGACCATCATGTTCAGTTGGCGGACGTCGTTTGCCGCCCGCGCCATCAGATCTCCGACGCGCTGCCGGTTGTGGAACGTTTGACTCTTGCCGAGCAGACTGACGTAGAGTTCGTCGCGGGTATCCCGCTCCATCCGCTTGGCGAGCACCTCCCAAGAGAGTGCCTGCCCCAGGTCCACTACACCGCGGAGGAGGGTGATCGCGAGCAAGACCAGCGCGATCACGCCGAGCGTGTGTCGATCGGGCGGAGTCTCCAGGATCGCGTCAAACGCCTGCCCGACCAATCCCGGAATGAGGGTGTTCAGGCTGATGTGAACGACGACACCGCAGGCGACGGCGACGACGAACCGGCGATTGTGCAGAAAATGGGAGACGATCCAGCGGATGGGCCCGCGCCGGTCGTACGCGGTCTGCCCGGCAACACGAAACTCCGACTTCACCGAGCGATCGCCTCCGACTGCATCAGAATGGACGGGACGCCGACCAGGGCCGCGGCGTGGCAACCTGTCCTCGGCGGGGTGGGAGAACAACTGTACCATACCGACACGCGTGGGTGATCGCCCGATTTCATGTGGGGTGTGGCAGGCATGACGATGCGTCCCGACGGTTTCGCTGCGTCGAGGTTGCGGATACTTCCGGATTCCGTGTATCTTCGGACACAGTACGCATCGGGGCGAAATGAGTGGCTGATCGTCAGACGGAGGGGTCAGAGATGACCGTGCGTCGGCTAAGTACAGCGTCGGCTGTCCTGGTCTTCATCGTGGCGGCGCTCGCCGGTCAGGCGGCCGGCTTGGCGGGGCCGTCGTCGGCTCCGCACAGCGACGCGGTGCGGGCAACCAACCAACAACTGCCGACCGTGGTGTTCATCGACATGGTGGACATTGCCTTCGCGCCGAAGGAGATTACGATTCCGGCCTACACCGACGTCACGATCAACCTCGTCAACAACGGCGCCGCGGTTCACACGTTCAACATCGACGAGCTGAACGTCCACTCCGGCGACTACGATGCTGGTCAATCGGGTTCCTTGACCATCAACGCGGCACCCGGAGACTACCAGTTTTACTGCGGCATTCCGGGTCACGAACAAGCCGGAATGGTCGGTGTGATCCACGTCGTCGAGAGCTTCACGGCTGGCACTCCTGGTGCCCGCGGCAGCGGAACGCCGATCGTCGGCTCTAGTAGTCCCGCCCCGACGGTCACACCCTCGTCATCGGATGTTCAAGACTTCCCCCAGGCGTGGGAATGCGGCGTCGACGCGGTCGGTTTTGCCGACCTGATCTCCCTGGCCGATGACGTCTCATCGGAGGCGGACCGCGACGCGGATCCAGCTCGGATCTCCCTCGACCAACTACCGGCCGGAGATCCGGTGACCGACGACGATATGCAGGGCATCCTCGCCACCACCCGAGAGATCGTGGCCTGCGTCAATGCCGACGATCCCTTCCGGGTGGCCGCGCTGCTGACCGAGCGCTTTCTGACACGGTTGGCGCTCGACCTCCTCAGCGGTCAGGGCGGGATCACCGAGGTGCTCGATCAGTTGCCCGCGCTCTCGGAGCAGGTTGATCCCGACCAGGAACTGGCGATGATCCCGATCACCTCGGCCTGGTACCCATTCCCGCCCGACAAGACGATCTACGCGGTGCTCAGTTCCGCGGTCGAGGGGCTCGAGGAGCAGCGCGACTTCCTAGTCGTCTTCACGTATTCGGATCACCGCTGGCTGATCGACGCGATGGTGCTCATCGAATGACGAGTGATGGCCCGTCAGCAGTTGACGCCCCGACCGTCTGGCGGCCGTAATGCGAGCCGCCACGTGGCGAGCGAGGCGGACCGAGCCGGCGAGGCGCCGTGGCCGTCGCCCCGAGGGCGACGTCGTTGTCTCCCTGGCTCGTACCTGCCACGATCACCCCTGGCGAGTGGGCGCTGTTTGGGCCGTCATTCTGGCCGTCGGGCTCGGCTGCCTGGCAATCGACGCGGACCGCAACGAGCCGGCCGCCGGTGGCACCGCCCATCGCCTCGATTGGGCGACGCTGCTTGGTGGACTGGACGCCGCACGCGGTGAATCGCTGATTCGGAACCGCCTCGGTTCGGCGCCGGTGCTGACCGATGTCCTTTGCGCCCGGCTCTTGTCGATCCAAGAGAAACTGCCGGGACTCACCTTCGACGAGAGCGCCGCCTCATCGGCCGAGACGCGAGGACTGGTCGCAGACCTGGCGCGGTGCCGCGAAGGCATTCCTACCGGAACCAACCCATTCGAGACCGCCGACGTAGCGGCCGTGCTGCCGGTTTCGGTGACGCGGATGGAACTCTCCGGGACACCGCGCGAGGTTGCCGTCCAGGCCGTGCAAGAGGCGCGGAGAGCCGCCGCGCGCTGGGTGCCGACGGGCGTGGAGCCCGAAATTCCGGCCACTCCGAAGGAGAGATCGGCAGCGGAAGCCGCCGCTGGGGATCTTCAGCGGGCTGAGCGGATTGGCATAATCATCGCGCTCGTCGTCCTGGCCTTCGTCCTCCGATCGGTCGTCGCGCCGATCGTGCCGATTCTCCTCGGCATCGCCTCTGTCGGCGTCGCGCTTGGTGTCGCCTCGGCAGTGAGGGGATTCGTCCGACCCCCGTTCTACGTCGCCGAAACGATCTCGATGATCGGGCTGGCGATCAGCATCGACTACGCGCTCTTCGTCATCCACCGCTGTTGCGAAGATCGGCCTGAGGATCGGGGTGCTCGGGATCTCGCAGAAACCGCCGCGGCCGCGATCAGGACCGTCCTGGCGTCCGGAGCGATGATGATCGCCGCGATGGCAGGAATGCTCCTCGTGCCGGTCGCCGTCGTTCGTGATCTCGCCTTCGGCGCGATGCTCGTCGTCGCCGTCGGCGTGGCGGCGACGACGACGCTCCTCCCCCCGGTTGTCCGCGCGCTCGGCGGCGCCCTCCACCGGCCGGCGAGATTCCACCGCCCGGTGTTGGAGCTCGGCACTGGCGGACGCGGCGCATGGGCACGCATCGGCCGGTGGACCACGCGTCACCCCGTGGTCTCCATCGCGATCGTCGCCGCCTTCCTCGTTCCCTTGAACCTGGAAGCGCGCGGACTCCTCCGTGATGTGTCCGGGTTCGGGCCGGCACCGACGACGTCAGCCGACGCCGAGCGCCGGGTTGAAGACGTCCAGACTGCCTACTCGACCGCAATCCTGTCGGTCGTCGAGGTCACCGTCGATGGTCGCCGGTCGGACTCGGTGCAGCAGGGAATCGACCGGCTCGTGTCCGCGCTGGGTCAGGACCATCGATTCGCGCCGGTTGTGGCCGTGCAGTGGAACGCCTCGGACGACCTCGCGGTGATCAGTGCGCTCCTGACCGACGAGCGCAACGATACGGAGTCGCTCGCCGCGATCGATCGCCTCCGCGACGACGTCGTCGCGGAGGCGTTTCGCGGTATCCCGGCCAGTGTCAGCGTCACCGGCCCAGCCGCGGCGAGGGCGGAGATCCTGCACACGTTCAACCGGTGGGAGGACCGGGTTCGGTTCCTGGTCCTGGCGTCGAGTTTCCTGCTGCTCCTACTCATCTTCCGCTCCGTCGTCGTCCCGCTGAAGGCAATCGCGATCAACCTGATCACGGTCGGAGCCGTCCACGGTCTGCTCGTCCTCGTCTTTCAAAAAGGCGTCGGTGCGGAACGGCTGGGCTTCCAGACCACTCCCGCGGTCGAGGCCTGGGTGCCGCTCTTCCTCTTCTGCGTCCTCTTCGGACTGAGTATGGATTACCATGTCTTTTTGCTTTCCCGAATCCGCGAGCATTTCCGCCGGACGGGCGATCATCAGGCATCGCTCGTCGCGGGCCTGCAGACGACCGGTGGTGTCATCACCGGCGCTGCCACCATCATGGCGGTCGTCTTTGCCACGTTCGCCATCGGCCGCGTGCCGGCATTACAGCAGATCGGGTTCGGTCTCGCCGCCGCCGTGATCCTGGATGCCACCGTCGTCCGCTGCGTTCTTACGCCGGCGGTGATGGAGCTCCTTGGCGACGCCAATTGGTACCTACCTCGCTGGCTGCGCTGGTTGCCAGACCCAGGTGTCGCCCGTGGGGAGCGGATCGCCGAGCCCGCGTCCCTCCCGGCAGATTAGGCCAGCCTATGCCGGCGGCTGGATGTCGATCGGTTCGTCGATCTTCGTGAGGTCGAAGCGGCGTACGACGTCTCCCTCATCCGCTGCCGTCAGTGGGCCGGCGAACTCGACGCGGCGGAGACGATAGGTCTCGTCGATCCAGAGCCGCACCGGAATCGCCTTGTCGCCGGTCAACGCAGTGAGTTCGGGGACCGGCGTTCCGGTGAGCTCGTTCACCTGTTGGTTCACCTGTCGCGGATCGAACATCCCCTCGACCCGCGTCGTCATCGTCCCATCGATCTCCTCTTGGCCGGCGATCGTCGGTTCCTGGATCACATCGACGGCTGATTGCAGCAATCGATCCGGATTGAGGATGTCTGGCAGCGGTACCGCGCCGACGTCCCCGGTAGAGACCTCGATCCAGGCTTCATCACGCGCCATCGGATCGGTTACCCAAAGCTGTGTTCCGATGCCGATCACCTTGACGGTGATCGAAACGATCGATGCCTTGGCCGTGAACGAGACGCGGAAGCGATCTGGCCGCTGGATGTCGCCATCGATTCCCGCCAACTCCAGTTGATCCACGACCAAGGATTTGCCACTTGGAGTCGTCATCTCGAAGTGGAACGACTGTATCCCCGCCATCGTCGTCGCTGTCTGCTCCAACAGCGGGCGCGCGTCCTGATCCTGAGCGCTGGCCGCACGGGGAGCAACGACCGGTACAGCCATGGCAAGGCCGAGCAAGAATGCCGCGCGGCGGGTCAGTCGGGTTCTCGATGATTCTCGAATCTGGTGCATCCTTCCCTCCTGCGTCGTTGCTCGAATCGGCGTAGCCAAGTGTAGGTGAGTCATCGCCGAATTACCTTGTCGCCTTAGCTCCTCACCGCCTTGCCACGAGGCATCTCGTCGGATCGGTGCTTGGCCCGTCAGTGTGGCATGAGAAGGATGATCAATGGCCGCTCGATCAGACGCGCTCGACTACGACGACCTCGCCGCGGACTATGCGCGGCACCGTCGCGTCCACCCCGGCGTCCTCGCCAATCTGATCGCGACCGCCGGCCTCACCCCCGCTTCAGCCGTCCTCGAAGTCGGATGCGGCACGGGCAACTATCTTCTCGCCTTGCAGAATCGCCTCGGTTGCCGTTGCGTCGGCGTCGACCCCTCCACCCAGATGCTGTCCACGGCGCGGCGGCGCAGCGACCAAGTGACCTTCGTCCAGGGGCGCGCCGAAGTCCTCGATGTCCCCGACGCCTCGTTCGACCTCGTCTACTCCGTCGACGTCATCCACCACGTCGCCGACCGCCCTGCCTACTTCCGGGAGGCGCGACGCGTCCTCAAGCCCGGCGGTCGCCTCTGCACCGCCACCGACTCCGAAGACGACATCCCTCGAAGGCGTCCCCTCAGCAGCCACTTCCCGGAAACCGTCGCCATCGAGCTCGACCGCTATCCCCGTATCTCCACCCTTCGTACTGAGATGGAAGGAGCCGGCTTCTCCCACGTCGAAACCGAGCGCACCGAACTCGCGTACGACCTCACCCACATCCAACCCTATCGAGACCGCGCCTTCTCCTCGCTCCACCTGATCCCGCCCGATGCGCTCGATCGCGGCCTCGCCCGCCTCGAAGCCGACCTCGCCCGCGGTCCGGTTCCGGCACTCTCGCTCTACACCCTTGTCTGGGGGACACCGGTGGCAACGTAACGCGGCATTACCGCCAGAGGAAGAGTCGCGCCTCCAGCGCCGCCGTCGGCTCGATCCCGAAGGCGCGCAACCGCTCCCGAATGTTCGCCCGCGCCGCCGTCACCGACGTCCGCCGCGCCTCGGCAAACTCCTCCGGCCAGAACCGCTCCGCCAGATCCCAGACGTAGGAGTACGTCCCCCGTGTCCGCCCCGTCAGATCGACCTTGCAGATCAGCAGCCGCCGTTGCAGTTCCAGCAACGCCCGCTCGGCCGCTCCCGTTGCGCCCTTCCCCGCCAGACCTGCTCGGCGCCGCAGCTCGCCCGTCGAGAGCGCCGGATGATCGGTCAAACAATCGAAAACCACCTTCGCCTCGCGCGAGAGTCGCCCATCGAGATAGAGCCGGGCCGGATCCCGCTCCGCCTCCTGTCCCCGCCCGCCCAGCGACGCCACGAAATCGGGCAGAAACTCCGGCGCGATGAAACTCGGCTGCCCCCGCACGATCTTCGCGTAGTACAACCGCTTCTCCAGGTGCACGTCGTCCTTCCAAAACCACGTCTGCACCATCACCGACCACGCCGTCTCCCCCATCGCCTCCGCCAGATTCGGAAACCCCAGCCCACTCACCGGCGCCCAGGTACAGAACCCTAATTTCTCGACGAAGGGGGCCGCATCCGCGACATCGGTGATCGGTAATCGAAGCCCGTCGCGCCATGAACTCATTCGCCTGCTCCTATTCCACGGCTGGATCGGTCTGGTTTGACGAGTCGCGAAGCGGCGATGGCGAGCGCTCTGCGTCGTCCCAAGCTTAGGAGGTGGTATCTCCGCAAAGCCACTGGGGGAAGTTCCAAGCGAGACGGTGGCGAGGGTATTGACAAAAAAGGTAATATGTTCTATTCTCGTGCACAAGTGGCACACTCGGCCGGAGTGCGGGCCTGGGCAGGGCCTATCCGTCCTCGGTTGATCACCGATCACCACCATCCGGAGCGTACCCGCCGTCCCCACCGCCACGGGCCCGTGGCGCAGCAAGAAGGCACCCAGCATCCCGCGGTGTCCCCGCTCCCCCTCCCAGGGAGAGGGGCCGGGGGTGAGGGCTACCAGTGGGAGCGCGCGTGCGGGTCCCGTCGGCACCAGCCGAACCAGTCCATCGTTTGCCTATCCAACAGCAATCGACTCCCGATCGAACGTCGCTCTCAAACCTTCACAAACATCGTGTCGAACGCGAACTCCACCGCCACACCGCTCGTCTTCAACCGCCGCTCCAACCGCTGCAGGTCGTCGAACGACAACCCGTCCATCTCCTCGATGTGCGTCAGGATCACCCGCTCCGCCCGCAGCCGCTCCACGATCTCCAGCGTCTGTGCGAACGTCGCCTCCATCTTCAACACCGGATGCTCGGCCGGGATGCGCCGCTCGCCCGTAAACGGATCGTGCTCGACCACGCCCATCGGCAACACCGCCAGATCGAGACCCGTCACCCACTCCGGCGGCTCCCAGCGAAACAACTCATCGGGCGCGACCAAGACCCGTTTGTCGTCTCCCTCGAACAGGAACGCATAGACATAATCTTCGGCCAGACGAAACGGTGTGATCCGAGTTCCATTCAGTTCGATCGCGTCGCCGTCGCGCAGCACCACCAGCCGCACGATCCCCTGGTGCTCCATGAAGGCCAGGTGATCCCACGATCCAAGTCGCGTCCGGAAGTCCTCTGCCACTTTCTGCGGCAGGTAGACGTCGGTCAGATCCTTCTCCGGTGGCCAGCGCCGCCAGTCCTGATTGAGCGACTCGAAGACTCGCCGTCCCATCACATGATCGGGATGCCAGTGGGAGTAGATGCACGACGAAACCCGCGTCACCCGCGACCGATTGAGCTCGTCCTTGATCTCCTCCGGCGTGTCGATCATCACGTCCGGCCCATGCACGAACAGACTCGGCCCACCCCGCGCGTAGGGGATCCCCTTCTCCCGCGCCTGGACGCAGACCCGACACTCGCACCCCGGCCGCGGCGTCGTAATCGCCCCCGCCGTCCCAAGGAACTCGATCTGCATCGTGCCCAGCCCCTTCGCCCTGCCACGAGTCTGTCGCGCGTCAACTGTAGCAGTCGGAGCGGCCAAGAGTGAACACAGATCAATCAAACGCGGAGGGAGATTCTCGACATTCACAGCGGGCTTCCAGCCCGCTTATATTAGTTAACCCGGCATTTCCAATGTCGGGTCCGCGCACCGGCCACCGCTGTCCCACCTACCTACCGACCATTCCGACCATTCCGACCATTCCCGCCAAACCCATTCGCCACCCGCCGCCGCCGCCGCTGATGGGTCGCGTTCACGTACGTCCCGAAGAGCAGCACGTGCGAGAGGACGTAGAACCAGGCCACGAGCAACGAGAGGAGTCCGAAGACCGCCCCGTAGCGATTCGTCCCGCCGATCACCCGGAAGTAGAGGGGGAAAACCTGAGCCATCACCACGAACAGTCCCGCCGCCGTCAGTGTCCCCGGCCAGACGTCCCGTAGCCCCTGCCCGGCGTTCGGCACGACCCGGTAGAGCATCCCGAACAGCGCCGCCGTCGCGACCAGAGCCACGACGTAACCGAGCACCTGAATCCACCCCGCGGCCAGCGCCCATGTCTCGAAATACGCCGGCAGATCCTGCTTGACGAAAAGCGTCGGGATCGTCGAAGAGAGGAGTGCCAGCGTAAAGAGCGCCGCGAAGGCGATGATGACGAAGAACCCACGCCGCTTCTCGCACATGTAGCCGCACCCCGGCACTCCGTAGATGCGGTTCATACTCCGCGCCAGACACCCGACGAACCCGGCTCCCGTCCAGGCAAACCCCGCCAGACTCAGTGCCCCGAGCCAACTGCTCGACCGCCGTGCCGTCAACGCCGCACTCAGGGCATCTCCCGCCGCACCGGACGGCAACCCCCAGAAACTCGCGTAGACCGTGCTGATCAGCACCTGATCGAGGCGGAGGAACAGTCCGGCCACGGCAAGACTCAACAGGAAGGTCGGGATCAGCGCCACCATCGCGTTGAACGCGACCGCCGCGGCGAGGTCCCCGGCGTTGGCCTGCTGGTATCCGCGGATCATCCACATCGCCAGCCGGTTCATCGTCACGCCAACTCGGCGTCCCGTCCATCCTTTCGCGCCGCCATCGACGACGGGCATCGCACCCACCACCGGCGACGCGGCCTCTGCCGCCAGCCCGGCTCGCCCCCCGACCGCGTTGCCGACACAGACGGCCAAATCGCTCACCTCCTTGGCCCGGCGTAACGCAGAGACCATGCCGTGCCGGTCAGCCGGTCAGTCAGGTTCCGGTTCCAGATCCGGAGCAGCGGCCTCGTCGGTGGGTGTCAGCGGCCCAAACCAGCTCCAGCCCTCGACGATCTTGCCGCGCGCTATCCGGAAGGTCTCGACGCCCTCGGCGGTCACGAACCGACCGCTCGGCGGCGAGCCGGCATACTCGCCGGCGTGGGTGCCGTAGAGACTGACCTGCGCCACAACCCGGTCTCGCTCGGCGACCAGTTCGTTCACCGTCATCGCCCCATCGGGAAACGCGGCGCGAAAGAGCCCGACCGCCTGCTTGAGACCGGCGAGCCCGATCGCCTGCCCGGGAATCGGGTCGTGATCGACGAAGTCGGGAGCGACGACTTCGTCGAGGGGATCGACGCCGCCGGTATCGAAGGCGTCGTAGACGCGGCGGACGAGCGCCTTGTTCGCCTCGGTGTCCCGCCGCACCAGGAGGTCGCCACCCACCCAGGCCGCGACCAGCACGACCGCCAGCACGAGACCCAGCCGCGTCAAACTCCGGTTGAACGTCCGGTCGGCCGACTCCTCCGCGCTCGCCCGCGGGATCGCGATGCTGAGGTAGGCGTCCGCGGTCGTCGGTCCACCGAGCGGCGCGAAGGCATAGAGGAAGGCATCTCCATTCTCGTCCGACCCCTCGGCTACCCCCGAGCGCGCGGTCAGAATCGTCTCCACGACGGGTGTCCCCCGCAGTTGGCGGCCGAGCCACTCACTCGGGTCGGCGGACCGGACGAGGACGAACCCGTTCCGATCGATCACGGTCAGGACGGCGCCCTCGGGCAGTTGCGCCTGTGCCGCGAACTGGCTGATCCAGTCCAGGCTCAGGGCCGCGTAGACGACCCCGACCACCTTACCAGCCTCGTCGAGTATTGGATAGCCACAGTTGAGGGTGTGCGTATTGGTCACTCGACCCTTCTGGTACTCGCCGACGGCGAAATCGCGGG
The DNA here is from genome assembly GCA_034667245.1 of Thermomicrobiales bacterium. Taxonomy (GTDB): domain Bacteria; phylum Chloroflexota; class Chloroflexia; order Thermomicrobiales; family UBA6265; genus DATBFX01. The sequence continues at coordinate 11,496 of JAXDKI010000396.1, forward strand.
TTTCCACGGCGCGCTGAAAGTAAGGCCGGTCGGCCACGTTGATGGGTCCTGGTGGAGACACCGCGCTGCAGACTAGCCGCCCGTCCGGCGCGATCACCCCAAGGTTCGCGTAGAGGGGAAACTGGCGTCGAATGGTGTCGAGGAGAGTGCCGCAGGTACTGGCGTCGCCTCGCACCTCGGGGAGCCGAGCCAGGACGGTGAGCAATTGGCGGGTGCTGTCGATCAGTCGTCCCTGGTCGGCTGCCGCGAGATTGGCCAACCGGCGCGCGTTCTCCTGGGTGTCCTTCACCGCGGCGTCGCGCTGCTCGGACGCGGTGACGATCAGCAACCCCAGCGCCGGTAACACAGCGACGAGGACCAGGAGCAGAAACCGTACGCGGAGATTCGAGAACGGGAAGCTCATGGTCTGGCCGACCTCGAAGTGGTCAAGTCTGTCCAGGCATCCTGTGCATGCCCCATGCCGGGCGTCAGATAAACCAACTGCAGAATGTCACCGTGTCGGTTCGCCGTGTGTCCTTGATCGCCCACCATTGCCCGTTGCGTCCGAATGCCGGTCCCAATCGTGACTCAGCCAGCGTTGAGGCACAAGGTCGCCCGATCCAAGGCGGGCACGTGCATTGCATCTGCATTGCCGGAAAAGGAGGCAACGATGGACGCAAATACCGGTCTGCAGTGGGATGTCCCAGTCGGCGTCTCGGTCGTCGACGCCGACGGAGCGGATCTCGGCAAGGTGATCGAGTCACGTCCCGGACTCCTCGTCGTCGAGAAGGGCCGAATCTTCCCCTCCGATCTCTACGTCCCCCGTGCGGCAATCGCCTCCTTCGACGGCGAACACGTGCGCCTCGCCGTCACCATGGTGGAGGCGCTGGAGTACCGATGGGATCGCGAACCGGGTACCGAGCCCTATGGCGGCGACTACGTGACCGATCCCTTTGCCCCGGCCGGTGCGGGCGCGGTCGGCACCGGCGCCCCGGGCTACGTCGAAGATCCCGAAGCCACCCGGATGAGCGGGACCGCCAACCAGGCGCCCGGTCAGACCGGGTAAGGTGGCGCTCTTAGACCACCTCCAGCCCGTTCAGTCCCGGCAGCTCCGGGAACCGCGCATGCGGTTCCGTCTGGTACCAGAGGGCGGTCGAGGCGATGTCGTCCTGCAGCGGGAGGTAGCGCGACTGCCCCGCCAGCTTCGACCGCCACCCGAGCGCCTGGATCGTCCCCCGCAGGTCTTGCTGGAAGCGGATCGGATCCATGACGTGCCAGCGATACATGCCGAACCGCGGTTGCGATCGGTACATGCTGGTTGGTTTGATGACCTGGGGTAAGCCGAGGAACGGCGTTGAGTAGACCCCATACTCGCCGGCGGGGAACTCGAAGTTCCAAGCGCCCCCGAAATAGTCCTCGGTGCCGGTGCCGCAGATCGTCGGCCACTCGTCGTCGCCGTCGAGATAGAACTTGATCTCGCCCTCGCCCCACCACCCGGTGTTGTTGGTGCCCCAGGCCAGGTACGTCCCGACAAAGTGGCCCTGCCCACGCACGCCGTCGAGGAGCGTGTGAATCTGCTGATACGGCAGGGGATTGCTCCGCCGCCACTGGGCGTGGAGGTACGCCCTGTCCGCGGGGACCTCCGTCAGCGTGTAGTCGATGGAGTAGTAAAACCCCTTGATCTCGTCCGGGCTCAGGTTCTCGATCTCGATTCGGGCGTGCTGCCGGAACGGCATCTCCCAATAGCTATTGAACCCGCCCGCCGGGTTGACCGCGATCGGCAGCGAGTTGACGTTGCACCGCTCGCACCAGCCGCTGCAGAAAAAGTCTCCCAGCGGTGTCTCGACCGACGGCGACTCCTCCCCGTCCCAATAGCAGCGGAAGACGAGCCGTCGCCATGCCGTCGGGTGGACCGTCAACCAAATGAGCTGGATGGCGCCCGGTCCCTCGATGTCCGCCAGCACGACCCGCGAATTCCCGGCGACGTCGATGCTGGGTGAAACCTTCCACCCCTGCCCCAGCTCCCGGGCCGCGACTGCGCCTGTCCCTTCGGT
>JAXDKI010000397.1:0-2932 GCA_034667245.1 Thermomicrobiales bacterium
TTCACGATTACGGTTTCCTCAGGTGGATACGTATTGTCCTTGATGCTCCCCCTCGACTGCGAAGCGGGAGAGGGGGTATGGGGGTGAGGGTCGTTCTTCTCCGACTACCCTTTCAGCTCGACCTGTGCCTCTTCTGCTGCCTCGTCAAGGGCGTCGGAGGCGCTGACTTCGCCGTAGATGGCGCGGCCGAATGCGTCGTTGAGGGCGGTCTCGTCGGAGTCCCATTTCAGGTTGGGGGAGGCGTTGGTGGCGCCGCAGGCCATCTGCTCGGCAAAGCGCTTGAGGACGGGGTTGATCTCGAAGATGCGCGGGTCCTCAAGGAGGGAGGCCGGGTCGCACTCGTGCGGACGGTCCAGACCGCCAGACTCCGCGGTGCGGAGAGGCACTCGATCCACTTCAAGGCCGCGTCCTGGTTCTTACTTCCGGCCGGGATTAGACGGCGCAAATCGCGGCGCGGCAATCAGGCGGTGCGACTAAACGCTACGGTTAGATCTAGGTCGTGGGATCGAACTCGCACTACAAGGCGGTTATCACCGCTCGGTCAACTCCGAGACCGGCTCATGGGTGCGAGCTGTGTGCCGCAAAATGCGTTCCACACAGAACGCGGCAAACCGATCGCTGCTGGCGGCGATAGAGACGCGTGCGGTCGCCTCACCGGCGACGGGGACTTGGTGCATACGGAAGACGCCGTCTTCGATCGCGTAGCGAAGTGGGACTGTGCGCAACGTCAGCCACCGATCGCTTTCGGGAAGGAGCGAGGCGAGCGTGAGGGGGTCGTGGAGCAGGGAGACGGCGTCACCGGGGAGTGTGGAGAGGTCGTCCCCTTCGATCATGTTCGCCCGGAACCACCCTTCGTACCAGGAGTCGATGATCCGGACGAGTGCCTCACCCAGCGGCCGGTTCTCCGCCAAGCGATTCCGGGCATCTCGCAGCAGCGGGATATGGTGGGTCACCTCACTCGTGACCCAGGTCAGGTTCGCCCCAGAACGCGCGCACACCAGCGCCGCCGCCGGGTCGACCAGGGTGTTGTAATCGGGCCAAGCGGTTAGGCCCTGCTCCCTGATCGCCTGCCGCCAGGTCTCGGGCAGTGCGCCCTCGTCGTAGACACCGCCCATGATGGTCAAGCCGAGGAGGCGTCCCGCGAAGCCGGGATCGATCTGGCATGCGGCGGCAACGTTGGTGAGCGGTCCGATCGCGACGAGGTGAAACGGAGTGCCCCGTGAGGTCTCGACAAGCCACTCGGGCGCCGCAGCATCGAGGATCGTCGCCTCCGGTCCGTCCCAGTCGCGATCGAGCAGGCCGCGCCCCTCTAGACCCATCATTGTCGGCCCCCGCGCGGAGATACCCCGCACGACCGGCAGCTCAGCCCGCCCGGCCATGCCGAGCAAGCGCGCCGCCATCCGGGCGCGGAGGTCCACGTCGCCGTCGACTGTCGTCACGCCGAGCAGGGCGAGCTCGGGGGAGGCACAGGCGAGCGCGAGGGCGATCGCGTCGTCGGGATCGGCGCCAACGTCGGTGTCGATGACGATGGGGATCGGAGTGGGCATGTTGGCTCCCGTCTGTGGCGAGACCGCGAAGCGACGGAGAGCGAGCTACACGGGATTATCGTAAGGCACCGCAGGGGTTCACTCCCGTGTACCGCCGAATCGATGCCAGGAACGACCGACAGCCCTACGCGTCTGCCAAGTCCTCACGCAGCCGGTCGACGATCATCCGGAACAATCGGAGGTCGTCCTGGAAGTCCTCGGGCGTCGTTTTCGGCGTTGCTCCACGCGTGACGACCTCGTGGAATGCCTCGAGCTCATGCGTGTAAGGGTCCTTGAAGGTCGGGCGGCTCACGCGCTCGGTGAAGGCGTCGCCGACCGTCTCCTGCACGACGAGGGTTGTCGGAAGGTGCCGGATGTAAGGTGTGTCGTATTGGATGCGGAGCGAACGCGTTGGCCCGTAGACCTCGATGTGTGCGTCGAAGCGACGTTGGTCGTCGACACCGGTTTCGAGGATCGCCCGGTAGCCCTCATAGCCGAAGACGACGAGCAGGTAGTTGCCGCCGTTCCACTGCGTTGCCGAGATGACTCCCTGGGGGAAGCCGAGGAGTTCCCGCATGGCAGACAGGTCGTGGCTGCTCAGCCCGCAGAGGAGGCGGTAGGCGCGAACCAACTCGGGCGGGGCCTCGCCGATCGCCTCACGGACCAGTCGCTTCGCCCGTTCGGCGCGATCGGCGGCGAGCTCGGCCGGGATGTCGTCCGGCCGGAGAACCGTGTGCGCCTGGTCGATGATGAGGCGATTGCGGCCGATGATGTCGCGAACGCGGACGTAGTTGATCCGCTCAAGCCGTTTGACTTCCTCGACGGCCTGGACGAATGCGGATGCGAACCGCCGCATGTAGGCGACCATGACCCGCACCCCGGCCTCGTCACGGGCGCGGATGATTGCCTCCGCCTCGGCCGACGTGAGACACATCGGCTTCTCGACGAGGGCGTGCTTGCCGGCGGCACAGGCGGCGATCACGCAATCGGCGTGGTACTCGTCGCTGTTGAGGACGAACACGGCGTCGACGTCGTCGCGCGCAACCAAATCACCGTAATCGTTGTGTCGGGCCCGCTTAGGGACACCGTAGCGATCGCCGATCGACTGCAGCAGCGTCGGCGAAACGTCACAGATCGCCGCGATCCGGTAGCGATCGGATAGCTCTTCGAGAATCGGCAAGTGAATCACCTGAGCAACTTCGCCCAATCCGATGATCCCAACCCCAAGCCGTTCCACCAGCCACTTCTCCCGTTTCGCTCTATCCATCGGGCCGCATGTAGCCGATCAGTCTACGTCGCCTCTACGGCGACGGGCGAAAGCGACACCGGTTGGTCGATCCGCGCCAAGCAGCGTGTCGAACTCCGTGGTTGCCGTCGCGCCGTAGCACGCGGCCAGCTGCTCGGCG
>JAXDKI010000398.1:0-3923 GCA_034667245.1 Thermomicrobiales bacterium
TTGAGGAGGGTTCCGACCGTCGCCGCACCGGCGGCCATGCAGATCGTCTGCACCGCGCGCCACTCGCCGATGTAGTCCTCTCGGAGATCGAGTTTGAGGAGGTAGAGATTGAAGATCAGCTCGATGACACCGAAGCCGATGTTCGCGAGGAGGTTGTAGACCAGGAAGAGCTTGATGTCCGGCCCGAAGCCCTGGACTCGTCGCAGGTAGCCGTGCATCCCATCCGTCCGGCCGCGTCGTCCCTCGACGCGCGTGACAAGGCAGGATAGCACGCTCTCGACATCGGCGGGACCGCGCATTTGCCGTCACGGGCTCTGTTTCAGATCGCCCATCGGGACGTCAACGCCGGTACAATCCAACGCTCTTAGCCGTCCTGTCGTTTGGAGGGAGGGGCACTCGTGCCAGGTCAGCGGATCGATGGAAGACCGGTGAACGTCGGATTGGTCGGGCTTGGACGCTTCGGCAAGTTGCACGCCGACGTGCTGGTCCGGTTACCGCAGGCGCGCCTCGCTGCCATCTGCGACCCGGTCGCGTCCGAGGTCCAATCCGTTGGCGACCGTCTCGGGGTCGCGGCAAGGTACACCGACTACGACGACCTCTTGGCGCACCAGGATCTAGACTGTCTCTTCCTCGTCACCCCGGAGCATCTCCATTTCGAGATGGCCACGAAGGCGGTCGAGCGTGGCCTCCCAATCTTCCTCGAGAAACCCCTCGCGACCACCTCCGAGGACGGTCAACGACTCGCCGAAGCCGCCACGCGCGCAGGTGTGCTGCTCCAGGTCGGATTCGTCCTCCGCTTCGAAACGCAGCACGCCTTTCTCAAGCAGGAGATCGCCAAGGGGCGCTTCGGCACCATCGTCGCCATCCGCGTCAAGCGGAACTGCCCCAGGAGCTGGTTCGAAATCTACGGCGACCGGGCACACTCGGTACACGAGACGGTCATCCACGATATCGATCTCCTCCTCTGGTTCCTCGGCACCCGCTGCGAAAAGGTCTATGCCGTCCAGCGCTACCTCACCGGTCGCCGCTTCCCCGATGCGACCGTAGCCCTCCTCCAATTCGCCGGCGGGGCCGTGGCGACGGTCGAGACAAGCTGGTTCGTCCCCGAACGGGCGCCGGCTAACGTCCTGACCGACACCTGGACCGGTACGATCGACGCCGAGTTGGAGATCGTCGGCACTGAGCAGAGCGCCCGGCTGCGGATTCTCGAATCCGGGCTGGAGATCTGGACCTCCGAGGTGACGAAGCATCCGGACCCCGGTCTCTGGCCCGAGGTACACGGCAATATTGCCGGCGCCCTGAGGGAGGAAGACGCGCACTTTATCGAAAACGTCCGCGCCGGCAGGCCCTCGCCGGTCGCCTCGGTCGCCGACGCCGTCGAGGGCCTGCGGATTGCCGAGGCGATTATCGCCTCTGCCGAACTAGGACGGGAGATTGATCTGACGGCATAGCAGGACTACGACCCGGTTTGCGCACCTGTTACACCGAGACCCTAGATTCGCCTCCGTCAGTGGTCGGTGACAAGGAGTGCCGGCCCACCTGGAAGGAGCGAATCACATGGTGGCTCGAGGTGTCAGGGCGTCGTCCTGGATCACCCTTGTCGGGACAGTCCTCCTCCTCGCCGGACTGGCGTGGGATGCGGTGCTGCACCGACTCGATCCCTACCTCGCTGAACGCGAGGGCGTCTTCACCCTCAGCAACCCCGGTCACGTCCTTCTCGCCGTTGGCATCGCGGTCGTATCGCTCGGTGGCGCCCTCTTCCTGCTCGGGAGGCTGTCTGACCGTCCCCAAACATCGAGCACCAAGCGCATTGCTCTGGCACTCCCGGCGGTCGGGCTCGCCGTCCTCTTTGGGCTGTCTTTCTCGCTGTCAATCACGAGCGACGGTGGGCTCGCGTCCAGCCATGACCACACCCACACTCGATTGGCCTCACCGACCGCAGCACACGAGCACAACCACGCCGACCACGACCACACCGCAAACGACACCGCAACGGCGACGCCTGAAGAGCAGCAATGAGTCGCCTATTGCCTTGCGGCAATCTCCCTGAACAACCTGGGTGAGACGAAGAGCATGTCGTGAGCATGTCGAAGGGATCTCTCTCCGATCATGTCCTCAAACGCTCATCGGACCGTCCAAGAGCCCCGGAGGGGTACAATGCCCGCCTACGACCTCGTTCGCCGCCGCACGAGGCAAACGACCCAACCTAACCACGGAGGACGGCCGGCGTGATCGATCTATCGAGCGACACCGCGACGAAACCGACGCCCGAGATGAGGCGATTCATGGCCGAAGCGCCGGTCGGTGACGAGCAACGGCGAGAGGATCCCACCGTCAACGAGCTCCAGGAACTTGTTGCCGACCTTACGGGCAAAGAGGCGGCACTTTTCCTCCCCTCGGGCACGATGTGCAACGCCATCGCCTTCACCGTCCACTGTCGCCGCGGTGAGGCCGCCATCCTCGACCGCACCGCCCACCCGAACATCGCCGAGGGCGGCGGACCTGCCGTCCTCTCCGGAATCCTTCTCCGCACCCTGAATGGTGAGCGCGGTATCTTCACCGCCGCCCAGACACAAGCCGAGATCAGCGCCGGCGACACTCACCGCTCCCGCACCGCGATGATCTCCGTGGAGAACACCTCCAACCAGGGCGGCGGCAAGGTCTGGCCCCTCGAGCGGCTCGCCGAGCTCCGGGAACTGGCCGACGAGCACGGCATGAAGCTCCACATGGATGGTGCTCGTCTGATGAATGCCGTCGTCGCCAGCGGCAACTCCGCGAAGACGTTCGCCTCCTTTGTCGACACCGTCTGGATCGACCTCTCGAAAGGACTTGGTGCCCCTGTCGGCGCCATTCTCGCCGGTCCCCGCGACTTCATCGAAGAATCACGCCTCTGGAAACACCGCCTCGGCGGCGCCATGCGGCAGGCCGGCATCATCGCCGCCGCCGGTCTCTACGCCTTCCGCCACCACGTCGATCGCCTGGCGGATGACCACGCAAACGCCAAGCTCCTCGAAGCCGGTCTCTCCGAGATCCCCGGTGTCCGCCTCGTTCGCAATCCGGTCGAGACGAACATCGTCATCTTCAGCGTCGCCGAAACCGGCATGACCGCGGCGGAAGTCGCCGGCCGCCTGGTCGAAGAACATGGGGTCCGCATGAGCCCCTACATCGACTCCTCCACCATCCGTGCCGTCACCCACCTCGATGTCAACAGCCATGACTGCGAGCGCGCCGTCGAGGCCCTACGGTCCGTCTGCGCCCAACGCGCGCCGCGACGACAACCCGAAGCAGTCGGCGTCGCGTAGGGGCGGACACGGCGGTCCGCCCCTACCCCTCTTTCCGGCCAAACCCATAGACAAAGTATTCCGGCGTCTTCTGCCCCGCGAACGCGATCCCGTGCCGCTCGAACGCCCTGGCGAACTCCTCCGGGCCTCGGAAAATCTTGTAGATCGTGTATTCCCGTCCATCGTTCAGTCGCCGCCGCATCAGCACGTCGTCGCCCCTCGGATTCGGCGAGTCGGGAGTGCCGGCAGTCGGCGCCCGCTGGCTGTCCGCGACAAAGACCCGTCCGCCTGGCCACAATGCGGCGGCCACAACGCTCAAGAGCGAATCGAGGCGGTCATCCGGCACGTGCGAGAGGATGAAACCCATCACCACCGCGTTGAACGTCCGGTCCGGCTGCCAGGAGAAGAGGTCGGCTTTGACATAGCTGACCCGACCGGCCAGTCCCGCCTTCGTCAGACGCTGCCGATTGATCGCGATCATGGCGAGAGACGCGTCGATGGCCGTGACAGTGGTTGCTGTGCGGGCGACCACCTCCGTCCAGTTGCCCGTGCCACAGGCAAACTCAAGCACGTCGCCATCGAACGCTGCCGCAACAAGCGCATCCTGGACTTCCAAGATGTCCTGGTGCCAGCGCGCGTTCG
>JAXDKI010000399.1:0-4168 GCA_034667245.1 Thermomicrobiales bacterium
CTCCGTTTGCGCCCGACCGGTTTGCCCTCGGCGGGACGGCCTGGAACAACCCGTTCACCGCGGGCGAGCAGAGCCGCGCGGTGGTGCCCTGAGTGACGACGGTCGGCCGTTGGAGCGAGCGTTCGACGATCTGCGTCACCCGATCTGCGACGCCTCGCAGCCGATGCACACCTGCGTGACGCTCTTTCCCCTGCCGGGTAGGGATACTTTCGAGACCTGTTCGACATGACAGATGGGTATTGGGTTCGGCTGGTGCCGACGGGATCCGTGCGTGCGGTCCCACCGAGGACGACCCTCACCCCCGGCCCCTCTCCCGCTCCGCAGGAGCGGGGTGAGCGCTTTTGGGGGTGGGCGCCTGCTGGCGGCGCCGGGCGGCGGTGGGGACGGACGGAACAGTCCGGATGGTGGTGATCGGTGACCAACCGAGGCAGCGTCGGTGCTGCCCAGGCCCGCACTCCGTACCGAGTGTGCCGCTTGATGGAAGTATAGATCATATGTTCTTATCCTGTCAAGCCCTTCCTCGGGTATGTGCGCCCCAGGCCTCCCTATCGCAATGACCGGTTCGCTGGTTCGGCCGGCGATTGGGTTGGGGTTGTGGCATCGATGGCGTCGTTCAGGCCCCATTGGGGGGGATAGAAGGGTCGGACCGGCGCGGTATTCGGGGTGAAACGGGTCTTGATCCTGACGCGGTTGCTGCGGAGCTCGGGGGAGGAGACGCGGGAGTACTTATCGATCTCACAGAACAGTCCCTGGCAGTCGATGGCATGCAGAGGACGTCCCCACAACGATTGGAACTCGAGCCCCAAGCGATCGAATTCGTCTTCCTGGTGCTCGACCATCCAGTGGACGATACGCGGCATCGACCAGGATTCCGTGCTGACGAAGCATTTCTTGATGCCGCGCTTGGCACCCGGACCCGGCATCGTGAAGTCGTTTTCGTCGAAGTCGGTCAGCTCGCTGTAGTTGATGTCGATTGCCAGTTGGTAGGCCATGAATGGGCCGATCATCGGGTAGGCGAGTAGTAGGAGATAGACCTCTTCCAGACTCCGGGCGCGGGCGACCCGCGTCGGCAGACTGCCGTGCAGCATCGCCTCGACGAGCGCAAGGTGGTTGCGGTGCTTGCGCCGATGGCCGTAGGCATCATGTGCACAGAGGATGAAGGCGTTTGTGTAGACGGTTTCGCCGCGGATGAATGCCTGTTCCAGCGTCGTGGCGAACGCGCCGGGATCGAACGAGCGAACTCGGATCGGGCCGTGGATGGCTTCGAACATCTGCCACGTTTCGACCTTGCTGAAGAGGCGGAACAAGACGATCCGCAGGAATGTGTCCTCTGGCGAAAAGCCTGATTGGTAGATCACATCGCGGATCAGGAACTGCGAGACCCGATCGCTTGCCCGGTAGGCGTTGCAGAACTTGTACGTGCGGAAAATCGAATCGTCCGACCACGGTGGCGCTTCGCCGCGGAGGCGACGAAAGAAGATCGCCTGACGCTCCGCGGCGAAGCGCCAGTACGTGTCGAAAACGTCGGGACGAACGATGAGCGCCATGGCAGAGTCAGAGCGTGGGATTCGTTCCGGTCATGACTCGTGGTCGGGAATGCTCAGCGAGGCGCGGATGGCGTGGAGGATGCGCCAGGTTGCACCCTGGCCGGGGCCGTTGACGACGAGGCGGTTTTTGGTCAGGCCGACGGCGAGGCCGTAGTCGGGGTCGGCGAAGGCGTGGGCACCGCCGTAGCCGCCGTGGCCGAAGGCGGAGAGGCGGGGACCGGTGGAGGAATCGGGGCCGCCGAGACCGTAGCCGAGACCGAACCGGAGGGGCGTGCCGGCGCTGGCGTCGATCCCATCGACCTGGAGCGTCGAGGCCTCACAGACACGAGCGGGCGGGAGGAGGCGGACGCTGTTGACGCCGTCGCCGATCAGTGAGGCGTAGACCCTGGCGAGCGACCGGGCGTTGGCGCAGAGTCCGTAGGCAGGGAGGCAGGCCTGGCGGACCTCCGGGCGGTTCATCTGGGCGTCGGCAAGAGATCCGGGCGGGGCGATGTTCGGGATCGCGCCCGGCACGGCGTCGCGGAGCTCCTGCGCCTCTTCCATGGTGGCGACTCGGGAGAGGTCGGCAGTGGGGACGCCGAAATAGAGCCCGTCCAGGTTGAGGGGTCGTATCAACTCGTCCTCGACGATCCGGGTGAAGGGGCGGCCATCGGCCCGCTCAAGCACGCCGCCGACGATCCAACCGTAGGTGAGGGCGTGGTAGCAGAGGGTTGAGCCCGGTTCCCAGAGCGGGGCCTGCGCGGCGATCCGCTCGCACATGCCCGACCAGTCGATGACATCGTCGTGGGATGCGCCCGGCGGCAGTTGTGGTAAGCCGGCGAGATGGGTGAGGGCGTGGCGGACGAGAACGCCCTCCTTGCCGTTTTGGGCGAACTCCGGCCAGTACTTCGCGATCGGATCGTCGTAGGCGATGGTGCCGCGCTCGGCCAGGATGTGGAGGGCGGTGGCGGCGATACCCTTGCTGACGGAGTAGACGGTGAAGAGGGTGTCGGGGGTGACCGGCGTGCCCGAGGCAGGATCGGCGACACCGGCCCAGGCGTCGACGACCAGCTCGCCATGATGGTAGACGGTAACTTGGAGTCCATGCTCCTCCCCGGACGCGACGAGCTCGTCCAAGATTGCCTGGATGGTTGTTTGCGGTTCCGACATCGATCCCCCTGCCCTCCGGTTTTCGCGTTCACCCCGATCGTCCCGGTCGGTGATGCTAGCACGACGGTCCGGCTGCCGGGTGCGTGGGATAATGGTGTCGAGAGAGGAGCCGGTCGTGGCAAAGACGGACAAACCGCACATGGCGCGGGTCAAGAAGGGGTGGGACCCCAGTCTCTGGGCGAGTCGCAAACCCTTCGGGATCGGCGAGCAGCACCCGAACAACTTCAACGAGATCGCGCGCGCGATGTGGGAGAACCGGGACGAGGCGGGGTTTGCCTGGCGCATCCTCTCCCAGGGTGTCTGCGACGGCTGCGCCCTCGGCGTGGCGGGGCTCCACGACTGGACGATGGACGGACCGCACCTCTGCAATATCCGTCTTCGCTTACTGCGCCTCAACACGATGCCCGCGCTCGACCCGGCGGTGCTGGGCGACGTCGCGGCGCTGCGCCGACTGTCGAGTGCCGACCTGCGCGCGCTCGGCCGGTTGCCCTACCCGATGGTCCGCCGCCGGGGGGAAGCCGGATTCCGGCGCGTCTCGTGGGACGATGCGCTCGACCTCGTCGCGGATCGGATCCGGGCGACGACGCCCGACCGTCTGGGGTTCTACCTGACCAGCCGGGGCACGCCGAACGAGACGTATTACGTCGCGCAGAAGGCGGTGCGGGCGATCGGGACGAACTCGGTCGACAACGCCGCTCGCATCTGCCACGCGCCGAGTAGCGTCGCCCTGCGGGCGATGCTTGGGGTCGGCGCCACGACCTGCTCGTACGGCGATTGGATCGGCACCGACCTCCTCATCTTCGTCGGCGCCAACCCGGCCAACAACCAACCCGTGACCACGAAGTACATGTATTACGCCAAGAAGGCGGGGACGAAGATCGTCCTCGTCAACACCTATCGCGAACCGGGGATGGAGCGGTACTGGATCCCCTCGGTCGCCGAGAGCGCGCTCTTCGGGACCAAACTGGCCGACGAGACGTTCCTGATCAACACCGGCGGCGACGTCGCCTTCCTCAACGGCGCGCTCAAGCACATCCTGGAGCGCGACCTGCTCGACCACGACTTCGTCCGCGAGCACGCGGTCGGTCTCGACGACGCCCGCGCTGCGCTGGCCGGCCAATCGTGGGAGCGGTTGGAGGCGCTGGCGGGGGTGCCGGAGGCCGAGATGCGCGCCTTCGGCCAGATGATCGGCGAGGCGCGAACCGCGGTCTTCGTCTGGAGCATGGGGATCACCCAGCACGAGTTCGGGGAGGACGGTGTCCGGGCTATCGTCAACCTCGGGTTGACGCGCGGCTTCGTCGGGCGCGAGCGGTGCGGGTTGATGCCGATCCGCGGCCACTCGGGGGTCCAGGGCGGTGCGGAGATGGGCGCCTACACGACGGCGTTCCCGGGTGGGATCCCGGTCACCGCCGAGAATGCGGCTCGGTTGTCCGAGCTCTGGGGATTCGAGGTGCCGACGGGACCGGGACTGA
>JAXDKI010000400.1:0-3656 GCA_034667245.1 Thermomicrobiales bacterium
CGATGACCATCCTCAGCTTGCCCTCGTAGACCTCGTCCTTGTCGGGACCGACGGCGACGGTGGCGACGAGGGTCAGCGAGCAGATCTTCTCCTCCTCGTCCTCGCCATCCTGGGCCGCAACGGCCCGCACACCCGCGACGCCAAGCAACGCTGCCCCAAGACCGCCCCCACCGAGTCGACGCAGTATTCCTCGCCGCGTAGACCGGTCGGCCCACGATCGCGATAGAGCATCAAACCGATCCCCGTCCATCCATCCCCCTCACTGCGATCCGACAATGACCGCCCCGGTCAGGACGGCATTATCTACGGTTTCTTCGCCATCGCGATTGAGCTGTCGCGAGACAACAAAGGGCGCCGAGGTGACTGCCTCGGCGCCCTTTGTTGTCTACCGCGAAGCCGGCCTAGCTGCGCGGATTCGCGTCCGCTATCGCCTTGCTGTCACCACCGCCGGCTGGCGGCGTCGTAGCGCCAGGAGCAGCAGCACGCCGACCAGTCCGCCGGCCATGGCCCAGATGCCGCTGCCGGCAACCGGGCCGGCAGTGACCGGGCCGACACCCGTGCTTGGGAGCGTCCGGACCTGCTTAGTGGTGCAGTTGTAGATGAAGACGTCGGTGTCGGCGCCGTCCTCGACGACGACGTTGCCGGCCGCGTCGACGATGTCCGATTCGGCGTGGCACCAATCGGCGCTCGTCTCGTCCAGCCCGTAGGCACCGTCCGCGAGGCCGGTGAAGACGAGTTCGCCGTCGCCGTTGGTCGTGCCGTTAGTGAGGACCGTGCCGTCTTCGGCGAGGAGGTCGAAGTCGGCGCCGCTCGAATAGACCTCACAGTCGTTCTGCCAGTCGTAGTCGTTGTCTTCCTTGCCCTGGCAGAGCAACTTGTTGACGGTGATCGAACCGCTCGGTCCCGGCTTCGGCGGCACGTTGTACCAATCGCAGCGGATGTCGTCGTTGGTGCCGACCTTCAGGTTGATCCGCAGCCCCGTCGAGTCGTCATAGTCGAAGTCGAAGGCGTCACCACCCTCTGTGCAGGAGACGACGTAGAGGTCGACGTGGGGGTCGTCGGGTGGGACCTCGGTGATCACGTAGTTGCCGGCCGTCAGGCCATCGAAGACCACGCCGCCGTCGTCACCGGTCGTGCCGCTGACGTCGTAGCCCTGCGGTCCGGTGGCACCGAAGGTGACGCCGCCGAGTGGCTCGTCGCAGTTATCGGCGAAGGCGCTCGATTGCCCAGGCGGGCAGAGGTATTTGGTGATCGTCACCGAGGCGTTGGCCGCGAGGTCCTCGGGCACGTTGAACCAATCGCACTCCACTTGCTGAACGGCGTCGTCGATCTCGAAGTAGGTGCTGCCGTCGCTGGTGTCGGCCTGGAAGGGGTCGCCGCCGTCGACGGTGCAGAAGGCATAGGGGGTGCTGAACTCGCCGGGGACATCCTCGGAGAGCTGATAGGTATCGGCGGCCAGATTCGAGAAGGTGGCGACGCCGTTGGCGTTGGTCGTCTTGTCCATCTGGTCGCCGCCGTCCGCCGCCAGGGTGAAGGTGACGCCCTGGGTCGGGTCCGGGCAGTCCGCGAGGAAGTCGGCGTAGGTCGCGGCGCCCGCGTCGTAGCCGGCCTCGCAGGTGTACTTGGTGACGCGGACGGCTGCGCCTTCGTCCTGCGGATCCGGGATGTTGTACCAGTCGCAGATGACGTCGACGCCGTCGCCGAGGTCGAGGTCGATCCCGCCGGCGTCGTTGTACGTGAACGGCACCTGGTCTTCGGCCTGGGCGAGCGAGCAGTAGACGTAGATGCTGTTGCCTTCGTCGGGGACGTCCTCGTCGATCGTGTAGGTCCCCTCGGGGAGATCGGTGAAGCGGACGATACCTGGACCGGGCGTGTTCTCGATCACGGTCTCGGCAGCGTCACTGTAACTGCCCGGTCCGTCGATCGTGAACTCGACGCCGGCGACCCCGTCGCCGTGGCAGTCGTCGAAGATGTCGTTGTTCGGCTCGTAGCCGGCCGGGCATTCGGCCTTGTGCAACTCGATCGAGCCGGTGCCGGCGCCGGCACCGCTGGTGTCGTCGCCAGGGGTGACGTTGCCGCCATCGCCCGGGGTGACGTTGCCGCCGTCGCTCGGAGTGCTTTGGGTGTAGAAGAAGTCGCAGGCGATGCGGTTGTTGTCGAGGGTGACGGCGACCGTGCCGTCGGTGACGTCGCCCGCTTCTGCGCTGTCGTAGGACGGCGCCTCGGCGGGGTTCGGCGAGATGTAGGTGAGACAGTAGACGGTCGGGGTGGCTGTCTCATCCAGCTCACCGATCGTGTAGTCGCCCGGATCAAGGCCGACGTATGGGGCGCGACCGGCGATCCCGTAGGCTCCGGTCTCGGCCTGGAAGGCGAAGCCGCTGTCGACGCGGGTGAATTCGAAGGTGGCGCCGTTGACGGCCTCGGTGCAGCCGTCGCGCCAGGCCTCATAGTTCGTCGCCGAGGTGTCGAAGTCGTCGGGGCAGGAGTACTTGTAGGCCGAGAGCGCTCCCTGGTCGCAGGTGTCGTCGAAGTCGGTGGAGAAATCAACCGGGAGATCCTCGCCCTCGACTAAGGGTCCGACGACGAGCGGATCGGGGGCGATACCGCAGGGCGGCGGCGTCTCCTCCTCGACTGTGAAGGTCGCGTCGGGATCCGTGAGTTCGATCGTGAAGACCACCTGAGCGGTCCCCGGTGGTGTCTCGAATGGGCCGTAGATGGTTCCGGTGGCGTTGTCGGTGACCTGGAACCGGACGAACGGCAGCGGCGTGACGCCGTCCCCTGTGAAGCTCGAGACCGTGATCGTCGTGGTCGCCTGCGCGGCGCTCCCGATCGCGGTCAGCGGTAGCATCGCCAGGATGGCGATCGCCGCGACCACGACGTGGAGCAGTCTCCCGCGTCCCCCTCGCTGCTTTCCTGACCCGTTCATCGCGCTCCTCCCTCGCGTCGGACGCGTCTGCAACCGCGCCCGCGCACGCATCGACTGCCGTCCATTCTGGATG
Source organism: Thermomicrobiales bacterium (assembly GCA_034667245.1). Taxonomy (GTDB): domain Bacteria; phylum Chloroflexota; class Chloroflexia; order Thermomicrobiales; family UBA6265; genus DATBFX01. The sequence continues at coordinate 3,000 of JAXDKI010000400.1, forward strand.
CGCTTCGTTATCACCGCCATCCCCCGGTGGGACCAAGGCGAGGACTATTTCGCCGCTCGCCGCCCCTGATCTGCTGCGCCACACGCGTGAGGGCGTCGCTTGTCACTCTCTTCAACGCGGAAAAGCATCCGGCGTTTCGCAATCGGCCGGCGAAGACGGCACGACGGAAGGCGGGACGAGCATCCCGGTGCGTCGGGCGTTCGGGGGAGCAGCGGCGCTGCCGGGGCGCTGGGGTATGACAATCATATCATGCCGGGCAAGATCCCGGTCACCCCTGGAATCGCTCGGAGAATGATTGCACTCGAGAATGCAATCATTCTCCAAGATCCATGACCTGGGTCGTCGAGTACACGAACGAGTTTGGTGACTGGTTCGCGGGACTCGGCGACGATGACCGGGAAGATGTCATCGTTGCGGTCGACATGCTCGAAGCGTACGGACGAAGTCTTGGCCGCCCCTTCGTGGACAGGCTTAAAGGGATCGCGGTATGCGAACTTCAGAGAGTTGCGGCCACGGGGGAGCAACCTCCGAATCCTCGTCGCCTTCGATCCTCGACGGACGGCAATTCTGCTCATGGGCGGTGATAAGACGGGTCGGTGGCAGGCCTGGTATCGCGAGATGATCCCGATGGCTGAACAGCTGTACGAGGAATACCTG
>JAXDKI010000401.1:0-6435 GCA_034667245.1 Thermomicrobiales bacterium
GCCATCGCCACGCTCGTCAGCGCCAGCACCCGCGCCGCGTGCGGCAGGTCCAGCCCGTCGCGGACGATCAGGTCGCGGGCGATCTCGGTCCACAACCCGGCCGGGGTCACCGTGCCGGGGGTGCCCGCCCAGAACCACACCGCCGCCTCCTGCTCGGCTGTACGGCTAGCGACCGCCTCGCGCGCCGCACCCATTTCGGCCTCCCAGACCGGCGAGCCCCAGGTCGGAGGCGGTGCCGGACGGAGCTGGTCGCCGCGTTCCAGCACCCACGTCTGCCACGTCCCGGCCAACGGATCGAGGGGCGGATCGAGATACGCAGGCGGCGTCGGTTCCCAATACCCCTCACCGGTCGGACGCCCCGTGCCATCCCACACCCGGTCGGACCCGTCCGCTTCGCCGCGGGCGACCGCACGCTCGCCGACCGCCCGGCCAAGAGCCAGTCCGGCGTCGATATCGCTACCAAAGCAGGCAGCGGCCCAGAGGCGGGAGGTCGCCGCCTCCTCGGCCAGCGCCGCCAACCGGTCGACCGGCTCGTCCGGGAACAGGGAGGGCAGCACGGTCGCCGCGGTGCCGGCGACGGCAGCGTGCTCCGAAGGAAACGACGAGCCGCCGGCGGTCGCGTCGCCGATGGGAACGATTCGAGCGTCCACGGTGGACGGCGCGGCGCGTCGATGAGCCACCTTGGCGTCCCAGGTCGCGACGACGGCGTCGAAGACGGCGGTGTGGAGCAGCGCCAGGGCGCGGCCCGCGCGGACCGGGCTCGGCTTGTGTGCCGCGATCAGTTCGAGCGCAAGCTCCGTCCAGGGCAGCACCGCCGAACGGGCACCCCAGCGGGCGACGAGATCCTCCGTCGCGGCGGTCCGCTTCGCCTGGAGGGCGAGCACCTCGGCAATCTCATCCGCGGAGGGCGGGGCCGGGGCGGTGGGTCGCAGTTCAGAAGCAGACGTCAGCAGCCAGGGACGCCACCCCTCGGGACTTGGCGACGACATCGTCGCGCGGGCAGTCGCCGGGCGAACGGCGGCGAGGGCGGCACCGGCGAGCCCGTAGCCGAGGAGAGCGCGGCGGGAAGATCGGACGTGGATCGCGGGCGAATCCGACGTGGATAGGGACGGCATCGGCGTGCTCCTTCGCGGGGGCCGCGCGGTTGGCGGCGGGCAAGGGTGGATCACGCGGTGAGGTGGGAGCGATACGTATTGGCGAGGTGCTGGCAGCGCTCTCGGCAGATCCACCGGGCGGCCGAATGGGGGGAGGCGGTGTTCCACCGAATTGCGCAGACACATCCGCACCGGGAGCCGTCGTGCCGCCGGACCCGCCGGTCCTCGCGCTGAGAAGCGGATGCGCGGCCGACCGCTGCCATTCTGGGCGGCGAACATCAAGGGGACCTCGTGCCCACCTGAAAGAATCCTGAGAAGGCCGTCTCCTCGGGTTATCCGCCCGACGGCGGGGTTCCGTCAGGAGGCGGACCGCCTGGGCCGCCGGCCGGCGGGGAACCGCCCGGAGGCCTGCCGCCCGCACCGCCTTCCATGCCGCCTTCCACGGCGGTCGCGGTCGGGTCGACGCCGACGGTGATCGTGCCGGCGAAGCCGGCTGCCGCCGACCCGGTCAGCGCCACAAGGAAGCCCGGCTGGTCGCCGTGTTCGCCGAAGATGTTGTCCTCGTCGTTCGTGATCTTGCCGTTTTCAGAGGAGCGGGTATAGGCCTCGGTGGCGAAGACCTCCTCGCTGATGGCGTCGTCGAAGAAGTGCTGGCCCGTGTGTGAGGTGTGACCGCCCTGATAGGTTTCGCCGCCCTCCGGCGTCGCCGCGGCGTCGGCATCGCCGACGGCGTCTCCGGTCGCGCCCTCCACGTGGACCTTCATGTGGATGTGGACGGTCCGGCTGGTGTACCAGCCCGGGTAGATCGTTGCGAACTCGACCATACCGTCGGCGTCGGTGAGCTGGATACCGCGCAGGAAGGTCGTCGCCGCGTTCTCCTCGCCTGTCGTGGTCCCGCCGCCGCCGGGATTCTCGCCGATGATCCCTGAGTAATAACCCTGGGCGTCGCAGTGCCAGAGCTCGACCGCGGCGTTGGCGAGCGGCGCGCACGCGGTGATGTCCTGGACGGCGATGCGTAACCCGAGAGGCACGCCCGGCTTACCTTCGGTGATGTCGCTGCGGATGAGTTGCCCTTCAACGTAGTACGGCCCCTCGGTGAGGTCCGGCGTCAGCACGCACTCCGTCGCCACCGCGGTGCCGGCGTCCGGCGTGGCGTCCTGGGCGAGGGCTTCCGTGCCCAGGCGGACGCCGCCGAGCCCGGCTACTCCGACGCCAAGGGCTGCGCCGGTCGTGAGGATGGCGCGGCGCGTCGCCGTTTCACCGTTGTTCGCGCCCATCACTTCGAACTGTTTACCAACGTTGTTGTCTTGGTTTGTCATCTCTTCGCCTCCAGGTCGTTCGGATGGGACGGCGTCGGGCCCTTGCGCGTGGATTGAGCAAGACCGCTCCAGTTCGATCGGATCGCTGGTCGGGTGTCTGGCGCAGGCGCTCCTTGCACCACAGAGGCGGTCGACGACCGTACCTCCACGGCTTCACACCGCTCATGCCGGGAGGGAGAAGGGACGGACCGCAAGGCGTGTGCCCGAAAACATTCAGGGATGGCTCGGGGACCTGCCGCGGTTGTCGCCGCTACCAAGCTTGGGAACATACGTCGTTTGGATGACAGGGTGGTAACGCTCCTAGCACGGAAGGGGACCACTGCTTGGCATGACGCAGTGGCCCCCTTCTTCTCAATTACACCGTCGTCGGCGTCGCTCCAGCCGCCGGCGTCGTCTCCGTTTCTTCGGTCCCACCGGGCTTATCGTCCCCGCCGTCGCCGTCGTCCCGTCCGCGGTGCTTGCCATCCCGTCCACCTGGACCGCCGCCGTGCCTGCCGAACCCACCAAGGCCTAACGGCGAGTCCGAGGAGTCGATGCGCTCCTTGCGTGCGGTTGCCTCGTCGGCAGAAATGTTGCCGGCCGCAAACTCCGCGTCGACCAGTTGCTTCAGGGTTGTCCTGATCGCCGCGTCGACGCCGCTCGCGTCGGCGATGCCGAGATTGGCGGCGAGAGCGGCGACGAAATCCTGGTAACGCGTCTGCGCGTCGTTCTGCGTCGTGTCGGGACCGCCCGTGCCGGTGGACGGCGTCGCCGTACCCGCGCCCGGTGTCGCGTCCTGCGCATCGACCGAACGCTGGGCCGCCAACCCGGCGACCGCCAGGGTCAGGGCAGATGCTCCGCCTCCGACCACGAGTTTCCTTCGATTCATGTTTTCCTCCGGGTGGTGCGCGGTCGGGGCGCGTCGATCGCACGAGGGGCAAGTGCCGCCTCGGTATTCAGGGAAACTGTGTGAAAAACTTCCTCCTTCTTGTTCTCTTGTTCTGCCACCGTCTCAGGACGTGGCGTCGTCACAGCGGGCGCGCACGGTCAACGCAATGCGTCGACCGGCGTACCGTCACGACGGTATGCGTTGGCGATGAGAGTTGGCTGCGGTGTGGATGAGGAAACGCTGAGAACTGGGTCTCGATAGGTCTCGGCGGCGACCTTAATCGGCCGCCATTCCGCCCTGCCACTGCATGGAGTAGAGCCCGGCGTAGTACCCACCACGCGCCACCAACTCGTCGTGCGTGCCCATCTCGGCGATCAGACCGTCGCGCATCACGACGACCTGGTCGGCCTCGCGGATCGTCGAGAGTCGGTGGGCGATCACGAACGAGGTCCGGCCTTCGAGCAGCGTGCGGAGCGCCGACTGGATCTGGCGCTCGGTCTGGGTGTCGATGCTGCTCGTCGCCTCGTCGAGGATCAGGATCCGCGGCTGGGCGAGGAGCGCCCGCGCGAAAGAGAGGAGCTGCCGCTGCCCGACCGAGAGACTGGCGCCACGCTCCTGGACCGGCGTGTCGTAACCCTCTTGCAGTTCCACGATAAAGTCGTGCGCGCCGACGACCCGCGCCGCCTCCTCGACCTCGGCGTCCGTCGCCTCCGGCCGGCCGAAGCGGATGTTTTCGCGGACCGTCCCGCCGAAGAGGAAGGTGTCCTGGAGGACGATCCCGAACTGGCTGCGGAGTGAAGCCTGCGTCACGTCACGGACGTCGTACCCGTCGATCCGGACCGCGCCCTCCCAGACGTCGGCGAAGCGCATCAGCAGGTTGACGATCGTACTCTTCCCGGCACCGGTCTCGCCGACCAACGCGATCGTCTGCCCCGGCGCCACCCGGAGATCGACCCCGTGCAGCACCTCGACCTCGCCGTAGCCGAAGGTCACGCCGTCGAAGTCGACCCGACCCGTAATCTGCGGCAACGCGATCGCGTCCGGCTTATCGCGCACTTCCGGCTCCACGTCGAGCACCTCGAAGATCCGCTCCCCGGCCGCCATCGCCGCCTGGAGCATGTTGTACTGCTGGCTGAGGTCACGGATCGGTTCGAAGAAGCGGTCGATCAGCGCGATGAAGAGGACCAGCTCGCCGATCGAGAGCCGCAGGTCGAACGCGAGCCGGCCGCCGATGTAGAGGACGAGCGCCGTCGCCGTTGCCCCAATCAGGTTCACCGTCGGGAAGAGGAGCGAGGAGAGTTTGGCCGCCTCGATCGAGGCGTCGAGGTTTTCGCGATTCAACCGGTCGAAGTGGCGAATGTTCTGTGGCTCTCGGACGTACGCCTGGCTCACTCGCACGCCGGCGATACTCTCGGCCAGGTTGCCGTTGACGATGCTCATCGTTCGCCGCGTCTCGCGGTAGGTCTCGACCGCTCTCACCCGCCAGCGGGCGGTAATGGCGATCATGATCGGGAGCACGATCAGCGTCAGCAGTGCCATCTGCCAGTTGGTGACGAACATGAAGACGACGATCCCGATTAGCACCAGCACGTTCGAGACGATCCCGACCGCGCCGTCGCCCAAGAACTCCTGGATCACCGAGACGTCGTTCTGGATCCGGGTCATGATTCGACCGACACCGCGCCGGTCGATGTAGCCGATGCTGAGCGTCTGCAGATGGCGGAACATCGTGTTGCGCAGATCGAAGACGATCCGGTTGCCGAGCCAGGCGGTGAGGTAGTACTGGCCCCAGCTCGCCACGAACCGCACGAGCAGCGTCGCCATGAACGCGCCGCCGAGCACGTTCAGCACCCACTTCCGCCGATCGCTGGCGACCTCGTCCACGCCCATGCTGAAGAGTTTGGGGATCAGCAACTCGCACGCGGTCACGACCGCGATCAAGAGCACCGCCCCGATCGCCCGCCGCTGGTACGGCTGCACGAACGCCAGCAGCCGCCGCACGATCCGCGCGTCGTACGCCTTCCCCAGTAGATCGTCCGGATCGACATTCATCATGGCGCGGCAACCTCGCTCATTCGATCGCGCACTTGCATATCGTAGAGCTCCCGGTAGAACCCGTTGCCCTGGAGCAGCTCCGGATGGGTGCCGCGCTCGACGATCCGGCCCCCCTCCAGGACGAGGATCTGGTCGGCCTCACGGACGCTGCTCAGCCGCTGGGCGATGATGAAGGTCGTCCTCCCCTCCATCAGCGTCTCCAGCGCCTCTTGGATCTCGTGTTCGGTCTCGCTGTCGACGCTGCTCGTCGCGTCGTCGAGGATCAAGATCCGCGGGTCGAGCAGCAGCGCCCGTGCGATCGCGATCCGCTGCTTCTGCCCGCCCGACAGCGAGACGCCGCGTTCGCCAACGGTCGTGTCGTAACCCTCCGGCATCTCCTGGATGAAGTCGTGCGCCTTCGCCGCCTTCGCCGCCGCGATCACCTGCTCCAGCGACGCGCCTGGGCGCCCGTAGGCGATGTTCTCCCGGATCGTCACCGAGAAGAGAAACGTCTCCTGCAACACCGCCCCAACCTGACTCCGCAGCGACGTCAGCGTCAGATCCCGCACATCGTGCCCGTCGATCAGCACGCAACCGGCAGTCACGTCGTAGAACCGCGGGATGAGGTTGACGATCGTGCTCTTGCCCCCGCCGGTCGGCCCGAGCAAACCCACCGTCTCACCGGGGAGGGCGCGGAACGAGACGTCCGTTAGCGCCTTTCGCCTGGCGCCGGTGTAGCCGAAGGAGACGTTCTCGAACACGACCTCGCCCCGCATCGGCACGAGGTCGATCGCGCCGGATCGTTCGGCGATCTTCGGTTTGGTGTCGAGGACCTCGAAGATCCGCTCGCCGGAGGCGATCGCGCGGGCGATCCGGTTGACGACGAACCCGAGCCAGCGGATCGGCTCGGCCATGATCGTCAGGTAGCGGTTGAACGCGACCAGCGTCCCGATCGTCATCGCCCCGGAGATGACCCGATAGCCGCCGAGCCAGAGCGTGGCCCCCAGTCCGACCCCGGAGAAGAGGAGCATCAGCGGATAGGAGAACGCCCAGCGCTTCGACGCCTGCATGTTGCGCTGGAACAACTCCTCCAACTCCGCCTCGAAGCGGCGACTCTCGA
>JAXDKI010000402.1:0-6648 GCA_034667245.1 Thermomicrobiales bacterium
CCTCAGCTTCCCACCCTCGTGGACCGCCGACTTCGTCAGCAACGAGATGATCGAGCCGCTGGATACCTTCATCGACCAGTACATGAACAAGGCCGACCTCGACGACTACCACCCGCTCTACCGCGGCTTGATGAACTACGGCGGCAAGTTCTGGGGTCTCTTCGACGACGGCGACACGATCATCCTCTACTACCGCACCGATCTCTTTGAGGACCAGAAGAACAAAGACGACTTCAAGGCGCAGTACGGCTACGACCTGGCCGCCCCGGCCGACTGGACGCAATACGACGACATCCAGGCCTTCTTCACCGAGCGCGGCGGCGGCAACACCTACGGCGGCGCCAGCCAGCGCGCCGGCGGTCAGGTCTTCGGCTGGTTTTCCGAAGAGTTCCGTAACCGCGGTGGTCGCTTCTTCAACCCCGACACGATGGATGCCACCCTCGACAGCCAGGCCGGCGTCGACACCCTGACTCGGATGGTCAACTCCAACAAGACGATGCCGCCGGGTGTCGAGGCGTGGGGATTCGTCGAGGTCTTGACCGCCTGGATGTCAGGGCAGATCGCCATGATCGGCGGTACCTGGCCTCCGATTGGGCGTTGGTCCGAAGGTACGACTGCCGAGCAGCTGAACTGGGTACCGGAGACGACCGTTGCCGGCAAGGTCGGTTACTCGGTCATGCCGATGGGCCACAGTCTGCACAACGCCGGCTTCAACCTCGGCGTCTCCGCCGACAGCAAGAACAAGGAAGCCGCTTACCTCTTCGTCCAGTGGTTGACCAGCCCGACGATCAGCCTTGAGCGCGTCATGCTGCCCTATGCCCTCCGCGATCCCTTCCGCCTCAGCCACTACAGCTCTGAGGAGTACCGCGGTCGCTGGGCCAACGCCGGCAAATACCTCGACACGCTCAAGGCGGCCGCGGACACTGCCCTCCTCGACATCATCATGCCCGGCTCCGCCGAATACCACACCGCCCTTGACGACCTCGTCACCTCCGCCCAGGGCGGCACACCGGTCGCCGACGCCCTGAAGGCCGGCAACGACACCTTCAACGCCATTACCGACCGCATCGGCCGCGACCCCCAGAAGACTGCCTACGCCGACTTCGTCGCCCTCAAGGGGTCGTACTACAGCTAGACAGGAGTCGGGTGAGAGGTTTCGTCGTAGGGGCGCACCGGGTGCCCTCTGGGCGCTGCGCCCCTACGAATTCCTCATCCGCCTCGCCTCATGGAGACACCCGTGAGCATCCCGATTGCCAGCAAAGCCCAAGCTGAATCGAAAGGCTCCTGGCGCCGCCCGTCCTTCGCCGGTCGGCGGCGTCGTGACGGCTGGCTGATGATGCTGCCGGCTGTCCTGATCATCCTCGCCCTCAGCATTTACCCGCTGATCTACTCACTGCGGTTGGCCTTCTACAACTGGAACCTGCAACCACCCCAGAAATCGTTCCATGGTCTCCAGAACTTCCGGGATGCGCTTTCCGACGACCGCGTCTGGGGCGCGCTCCAGAACACACTCCTGATCGTCCTCGTCGGCATCGCCCTCGAGTTCGTGATCGGTCTCGGACTCGCGCTGCTGCTAGTCGACGCGGTCCGCCTCCGTCGCTTCGTCCTGCCGATCTTCATGCTGCCGGTGATGATGGTCCCCATCGTCGTCGGTCTCACCTGGCGGATGCTCTGGGACAACCAGTACGGTGCCATCAATTCGATCCTCCGCAAGCTCTTCGACCACGACCTCGGCCTCTCCCTCTTCGGCAGCCACTGGCAGCTCCTCGACAAGGAACCGATCAACATCGTCTGGCTCGGTCAGACCAACACCGCGAAGATCGCGATGATCGTCACCCAGGTCTGGCAGTGGACGCCGTTCATGTTTCTCGTCCTCCTCGCCGCCCTCTCCTCGGTCAATCCCGAGCTCTACGAGGCGGCCTCGCTCGACGGCGCCAGCTGGCGGCAGCTCCTCTGGGACATCACCCTCCCCGGTATCTCCCACGTCATCGCGGTTGCATTGCTCTTTCGCGCGCTCGATGCCTTCAAGATCTTCGATCTCGTCTACATGTTCACCCAGGGCGGTCCCGGCAACTCGACCGAGACGATTTCCTGGTACATCTACGAGCTCGGATTCAAGTTCTTCCGAATGGGGTATGCCTCGGCCATTTCCTACCTCGTCCTGATCCTGCTCTCCATCGCGGCGACCGTCTACGTCTCGGCCTTCCTCCGGGAGGAACCGACATGAGCGCGGTCACCACCGAGCGCGCCCTCCCAGTCGTCGAGGAAGGCGCCCCCGTCACCCGTGCCACTAAAGTCCATGCCGGCATCCACCGGCGCCGTCCGGTCTTGCAGGTTCTCCGCTACGCCATCCTCCTGCTGGCGCTGGCGTTTTTCCTCTTCCCGATCGTCTGGGTCTGTCTCACCTCGATTAAGCTGCCCGGCGAGTACATGCACCGCCCGCCCGTCTGGTGGCCCGAAAACCCGACCACCAACCACTATCACCTCGTCATGAACAACAAGGGCTGGACCGCCCTCCGCAACAGCGTCGCCATCGCGACGACCGCGACCCTTTTCTCGCTGGCGATCGGCACCCTCGCCGCCTACAGTCTGGTCCGCTTTAAAACCGGTGGGAAGCACCTCGCGTTCTGGATCCTCTCGCAGCGGATGATGCCGCCGGTCGTGATGGTCGTCCCCTTCTTCCTGCTCCTGCGCGACCTCGGCAAGATCGACCCCCGCATCGGCCTCGACACCCGCGTCGCCCTGATCGCCCTCTACACCGTCTTCAATCTGCCGTTCGTCGTCTGGATGATGCGCTCCTACTTCGAGGGCGTCCCTGCCGAGCTGGAGGAGAGCGCGCTGGTGGACGGCAGCACCCGCCTCGGCGTTTTCTGGCGGATCACCCTGCCCCTCTCCTTCCCCGGTCTGATCGCCACCGGCACCTTCGCCTTCATCTTCTCCTGGACCGAGTTCCTCTTCGCCGTCGTCATCACCCGTACCAACTCGTTCACCCTCCCTGTCGCCATCGCCGGCTTCTCCGGCTCCCAGGGGTCCAATTGGGGGCAGGCCTCGGCCCTGGCCGTCGTCGCCACCGCTCCCGTCTTCGCCCTCGGTCTCCTCGTCCAACGGCACTTCGTCCGCGGTCTTACCCTCGGTGCAGTCAGGGGCTAATTCATGCCAGGTTCAATGAACGTGTTCGTCGTCGGTGCCGGCCGGATGGGCTCGCAGATTGCCTGCGAATACGCCGTCGGCGGTCACCACGTCACGGTGATGGGCCGGACTCCCGCAGCCGCCCAGCAGCGGGTGGCCGATGCCTTTGAGACAGCCCTCCAGGCCGGGATCGTCTCAGCGGACCGCGCTTCCGAAGCGAGACAACGCGTGCGCGTGGTCGGGGACCTGACCGCCTTTGATGGGACGCCCGACTTCGTCTGCGAGTCGATCCTCGAAGACGCAACCGCCAAGGGCGAGATTTTGCGCGAGGTTGCCGAACACTGGCCCGAGGCGACGATTGCCAGCAACACCTCGTCGCTCAGCATCTCCCTGCTCGGCCGCCTCGCCGGTGCGGAGGAGCGGATGTTGGGCACGCACTACTGGAACCCGCCCCTGCTGATGCCGCTCGTCGAAGTCATCGCCGGCGACCGGACTGACCCGAACCGGGTCGAGGCGACCATCGCCACGCTCCGCTCGCTCGGGAAGCGGCCCGTGCTTGTCGCCCGCGACGTTCCCGGTTTCGTTTGGAACCGGCTGCAGCTCGCGCTCGTCCGCGAAGCGGCCTGGATCGTCGAGAACGGCGTCGCCACGCCCGCGGTCGTCGACGAGATCGTGCGGGACGGTCTGGCCAGGCGCTGGCGCTACACCGGACCGTTCGAAACGATGGCCCTCGGCGGCGTCGACTCCTTCAAACGTATCGCCGAGAACCTTTTCCCGGTCCTCTCCGAAGCACAGACGCTCGCCGGCATCGAAGACCGCATCACCTTCGACCCCGCCGAACTAACGGCGATCCGGACCTGGCGGGACGACGGTCTCCGCCACGAGCTGACACGCCCGGAGCGGCCCGAAAGCGAGGCGAGGGACCCGCAAAGGTCGACCGAGACGTGAACGCCAAGCTAAGTAACATCGACCCGATCAAGCGGGAGTCGATGGCGACCCAAGTCGCCCGACGCCTCGTCGAGTACATCATCTCCGGCGAGATCGAGCCCGGTGCCCGCATGCCGTCGGAGCGCCAGCTCGCCGAGGCGTTCGGCGTCGGCCGCTCCGCGATGCGCGAAGCCCTCAAGTCCCTCTCCCTGATCGGTCTCATCGACGTCCGCCAGGGCGACGGCACCTACCTCAAACGCGCCGACGCCGCCCTCCTCCCCCAGATCATCGAGTGGGGCCTGCTGATCGGCGAGCAACGTACCATGGACCTCGTCGAGGCCCGCCAGCACATCGAGATCGACATCGCCGAGCTCGCCGCGCTGCGTCGGACGGACGACGACCTTGCCGACCTGGAGCGGATCATCCAGCGGATGGAGCGGTCGTCCAACGACTACACCGCCTTCGTCGAAGCCGACGTCGCCTTCCACCTGCGACTCGCCGAAGCCGCCCGCAACTCCGTCCTGCGCGACATCCACTCAAGCATCCAGGCCCTCCTCCGCGCCTGGATCGGCCGCGTCATCAGCGCCGCCGACAGCACGTTGCCATCCTTCCGGGAACACCTCCCGATTCTCGAAGCGGTGCGCCGTGGCGACCCGGAACGGGCGAAACGGGCGATGGAAGCCCACATGGTTTCGGCCGCGGGGCGGCTGGCGATCACCCTCCGCCAGGAGGAGTTGCGACTGGCCGAGACTCGTCGCGCCCGCACCGACAACGAATCACCGGGAGTGCAGCCATGAACGTGATCATCGAAGTCTGGATCGAACCATCATGAGGTGACGACGCGAGAAGAGGTCCTTCGCTGGCGCACATGATGCCCCTCCCATAGTCATCCTGAGCGAAGCAAAGGCCCTCTCCCCGATCTCAGCCGCGGCGGGGCGCGCTGGTAGGAATATCCCATGAACATCGGCTCTCGTGAATCTCGGAACCATTACCAACCCGGAGGACAACCATGAAGATCACAGTCGTCGGCGGTGCGGGCGCGATGGGTGGCGTCTGGGCGAGCCGTCTCAGCGCGGCCGGTCACGACGTCGCTATCCTCGACATCGCGAGGGACGCGCTGGCGGCGATCGCCCGCGACGGTCTCGTCGTCGAGCAGAAGGACGGCACGTCGACGTCGACCCGGATCACAGCGACCGACCAACCGGACCAGATCGGCGTCTCGGACGCCATCATCTTCTTCACCAAAGCCCACTACACCGGAGTCGCGGCCGATCTGGCACGACCCCTGGTCGATCCCCGCACCACCGTGGTCAGTCTTCAGAACGGCTGGGGCAACTCCGATACGCTGGCCAAGGTCTTTCCGGCAGAGCAGATCGTGATGGGCGTCACCTACCACTCCGCCAAGGTCGTCGCCCCCGGCCGCATCGCCCACACCGCCGACGCCGGGCCGACCTTTATCGGCCCTTACCAGGATGGCGCCCCGCTGGACCGCGCGATTGCCGTCGGCGCGGCGATGACTGGCGCCAGCCTCACGACGACGGTCACGCCCGAGGTCAAGACCGAGGTCTGGAAGAAACTCGTCCTCAATTGCGCGACGCTGCCGATCGCCTCGCTGACTCGGCTCACGACCGGTGCCATCGGCGCCAATGAACCGGTCCTCCAGGTCTGCGACGCGCTGGCGAGCGAGGCCTCCGCGGTCGCGCGAGCGCTCGGCATCGACGTCGATACCGACGAGCGCATCGCGACCATCCGCGGTCTCGTCGCCAAGGGCGGCCCCGGCAAGGCGTCGATGCTTCAGGACGTCGAGGCCCAGCGGAAGACCGAGATCGAGGTCGTCAACGGCGCCGTCGTCCGCGAGGGCGACCGCCTCGGTGTCCCGGTCCCGCTGAACCGGGCGATGGTCGCGCTCGTCGGCGGTCTTGAACGGTCGTGGCGCCCATGAGCACCCGGATCCATTTCCTTGGTGTGGCCGGCTACGAGATCACCTGGGCCGATAAGCGCCTCCTGATCGACCCCTTCCTCAGCGAGAGCCTGGCCGTACCGGTCCAGCTGGACGAGCTCGCCACGCCCGACCTCATCCTGGTCAGCCACGCCGCCTTCGATCACTACGGCGACACCGCCATCTTCGGCGACATGCGCCTTATCGCCGAGCTCGACCGCCCGACGATCGGACTCCTCGGCTGCGCTCAACCGGTCGAGCTCTTCGCGAAGGTGCCCGGTCCAGGAACGTTTCTCACTGGCGAGATGTCGCCGCTCGAGGCGGCCCTGGCCGCGGAGTTCCTCGATCTCAAGGTTGCCGTCGCCTGCCACTACCTCAACCCCGGCCAGCCCGACGTGCTGGAGTTTCTCGATCTCGTCGCCGAGAAGGACACCACCGGCCAAAGGATCGCGATCGCCCCCGGCGTCGGCGCCATCATGACGGTCGCAACGACTGACGGCGGCGAGACGATCTCCGTAACGACGGAATAGGGAAGACGCAATGAGTACCGAGCAAACCACCTCGACAGCCACCCTGCCCGCCCGCATCAAGCGTTTCGGCGTCGACCGCGCCCTGCCCGAGCAGCGCACCCTCCGCGCCGGTCCGCTCACCGC
>JAXDKI010000403.1:0-5543 GCA_034667245.1 Thermomicrobiales bacterium
TGGCCATGAGCGTGATTCCGGCCGTCCAACAAAGGCGCCAATGGTTCCGACCGTTGCCGCGACGCCATCGGGCGGAGCTTCTGGATGGTTCGTCCTGGGAGGAGGCTGAGCTCCGCGCGAATCTGCGCGACATTCGGCGCGTCAATCGCCTCGGCGGCGGGACTTCGGCGGTCCTGCGAGTGCTGCCGACGGTGCTCGAGTCGGTTCCCGAGGATCGTGAAGTCGAGATTCTCGATCTGGCCACCGGGTCGGCGGATATCCCATTGGCGGTCGTTCGATGGGCGGAACGGAACGGGCGCCGCGTTCGGGTGGTCGCCAGTGATGCCTCGGACGCAGTCCTAAGCCTTGCGAGCGAATACACGCGTAAAACACCGAACATTACTTTGGCCAAGTATGACGCTCGCGCCGTCCCATTGCCGGATCGGTCCGTTGACGTCGTGCTTTGCTCGCTGGCTCTCCACCACTTCGAACCGCGCGACGCGGTTGCGGTCCTCGCGGAGATGCGACGCCTTCCGCGGCGCGGGTTCATCGTCAACGATCTCGTTCGGTGTCGCGCCGGGTACGCGGCGGCAGTGATCACGTCTCGTCTCCTGACGGGCAACCGGCTGACGCGGCACGACGCACCCCTCTCGGTGATGCGCGCGTACACACCATTCGAGTTGCGCGATCTGCTGAGTCAGGCTGGAATCGAAGGTGCCGAGGTGAGCCGCCGACCGTTGTTCCGGATGGTGGCAGTCTGGACGCGGCGCGACTAATGGCTTTCCCACGCCAGAGTGCGCCGTCGTTCTCGCGACTGCCCGACGTCGAGGTAGTGGTCGTCGGCGGTGGTCCGGGTGGAAGCGCGCTCGCGGGTCTCCTGGCGGCAGCGGGACACGAGGTGGTGCTGCTCGACAAGGCGAGGTTCCCGCGTCACAAGGCCTGCTCGGAGTACGTCAATCCCGAGGCGGTCCGGATCCTCGATCGGCTCGGCGTTGGAGAGGCGGTCCGGTCGGCCGGTCCCCATCTGGTCGAGCGGATGGTTGTCCATGCGCCGGGCGGTAAGCATTTCGCCGTTGATTTCCAGCGCGTCGAGGCGGGCCGGTACGCGCTTGGTCTTTCGCGCTATCGGCTCGATGAGACGCTGTTGCGGCACGCGGAGTCGCTCGGAGCGAATGTGTGTGAACGAACCCACGTCCGCACCGTGATCAGCGAGGGAGGGTGGGCAGTGGGAGTAGAGGCGACCGTCGATGGGCGGCGGGAGGCGATTCGTGCTCGCTTGATCGTCGGCGCCGATGGGGTTCACTCGGTCGTCGCTCGTGCGCTGGGATTGGAGGGGACGAGATCGCTCCTACGTGAGACCGGGCTAGTCGCCCATTACCGCGATGTCGCGGGGTTCGACGACCAGGGCGAACTGCACGTCGGCCGGCACGGCTACGCCGGGTTGGCACCGCTCGAAGCAGGATTGACGAATGTGGCCGTCGTCACCAGTGCGAAAAGGGTTGCGACGCGCGAGGTCGGAATCGAACGGTTTTTCGAGGACGAGCTTGCCGAATTGCCGCTCGTGGCAGAACGGCTTGAAGGAGCGAGCCGGGTCGGAAGCGTTCGAGGTGTCGGTCCGATGGCGCACCGACCGCGGCGGACCGCCGGCGACGGTTTTCTTCTCATCGGGGACGCGGCCGGATTCCTCGATCCGTTCACCGGGGAAGGGATCTACGAGGCATTGAAGGCCGCGCAGCTCGCCGCGCCGGTTGCGATTGCCGGGCTGCGCTCACGGGACACGTCGGCTGCCGCACTGGAGCCGTATAGCAGGGCACGACGCCGCGCGTTCACTGCCAAACGGCAGGTCTGCTGGATCGCCCAGGCGTTTATTCACTCACCGTTGTTGATGGACTACGTGACGACGCGACTCGACCGTCGTGAGGCGGTCGGTCGGACGCTGACAGGAGTATTGGGCGACTTCCGCCCGGCTTGGGAGGCCCTCTCTCCCGTCTTCCTGGCGCGGTTGCTTCGCCCCTGAACCGGCTCCACCCTGCGGAGGCCCAGGCTGTGCACACCGAGAACAGAATCGAGATCAGTGCCGAAATCGACCGTATCGTCGAGCTGGCGACAGACGTCGAGCGCTGGCCGGAGATTCTTCCGCACTACCGCTGGGTGACGCTGCTCGAAGGCGGCGGCGACCGCAAGGTGGTCGAGATGGCGGCAAGGCGGGATTGGATCCCCGTGCGATGGCGGGCGATCCAGGAGATCGAGCAAGGCGCGGGAACGCCGGTTATCCGCTATCGGCACATCGGGGGGGTGACCAAGGGCATGGAAGTTGCCTGGACCTTCGAGCGGAGTGGTTCGGGCTACCTGGTTCGGATCGACCACCAACTACGCTTGCCCTGGCCGGTGATCGGGGGTCTCGTCGCCGACCGGATCATCGGCCCCCACTTCGTCGGCCACATCGCCGGCAAGACGCTGGCGACCATCAAGCGGATTGCTGAAAGCAACGATGAACTCACGCTCGGTTGACGTCGGGGCTAATCGCAGGAGCAGCACCAGGAAGGGTTGAACGCAGATGCCGCGAGAGGTAGCCGTGACCGGAATCGGCGCGATCACGCCGATCGGCAACGGGGCACTGGGGTTGTGGGATGGGGTTGTCCGTGGAGAGTCGGCTGTCCGCCGGATCTCCCGATTCGACCCGTCGCCCTTTTCCTGCCACGTCGCGGCCGAGGTTGACTTCGAGCCGCGGCAGTTCATGGACGCGAAGAAGGCGCATCGACTCGACCGCTTTTCGCAATTGTCGTTGTCCTGCGCAGCTCTGGCCTTGGAGCATGCCGGATTGGCGCGCGAAGAGGCGCAACGTGCCGGAATGGGGATCTACACGGGTTCGGCGCTCGGTGGTGTTGCCTTCGGTGAGGAGCAGCATGAGGTCTATGTGAGGCAGGGAGTACGTGCCGTTAGCCCACTGCTTGCGCTGGCCGTGTTCGGCGGCGCGTCGTCGTGCAACATCGCAATCGAGTTGGGGCTGACCGGGCCGACGATCGCCAATGCCAACTCCTGCGCGTCCGGTCTGATCGCAATCGGCGAGGCGGCGCGCTTGATCGCCGACGGCCGCGCGACGGCGATGCTCGCGGGGGGAGTCGAGGCTCCGCTCGCACCGTTGACGTTTGGGGCGTTCGCGTTGATCCGGGTGCTGACGACTCGGAACGACGATCCGGCGAGTGCCAGCCGGCCGTTCGATGCCGGTCGCGACGGATTCGTGATGGCCGAGGGCGGCGCGATGCTCGTGCTCGAGGAGGCAGAGCATGCCCGTGCCCGCGGGGCGCCGATCTATGCCTACGTGGCGGGCTACGCGACGACGAACGACGCTCATCATATGACGGCGCCGCGGCCCGACGGCCGGGAGGCGGCGCGGGCGATGAGGCTGGCGCTGGCCGACGCGAAACTCTGTCCAGAAGCGATCTCGTACGTCAATGCACACGGCTCGTCGACCGTCCTCAACGACCCGACGGAATGCAGGGCGATTCGACTTGCCCTGGGGGCGCACGCGGAGCGCGTCGCGGTCAGCGGAACGAAGGGGCTGCACGCCCACGCTCTCGGGGCAACCGGCGCGATCGAAACGGCGATCTGTGCCCTGGCGCTCGCCAACGACCGACTGCCGGGAACGGCCAACCTCGCAACCCCGGACCCTGCCTGCGATCTCGACATCATCGCACCGGCAGGACGCGGTGCATCGATCGAATATCTCCTAACCAACGCGTTCGGCTTCGGCGGAATCAACGCGAGTCTCGTCCTGCAGAACGCCGCTTGATGCCAGGAGCAGAAGCGGCGCGTTTGGCGGCAGCCAACGCCGACTGAGGGCGCTGGCGTGACGGCAGAGAGACGTCCCGGCACCGTCCTTGCATTGGCAGACGGCGATCAGGGGCCAGACCGCGGCGCGATGCGTTGGAGAAGCATGGATCTCTTGGGCGATAGCCTCCGCTACATTCAAGACAATCCCGAGCGGTTTCGCGAGGCGCTGGCGGTCCACATCCGGCTCAGCCTCTACGCGGTGCTGGCGGCGGTGGCCATCTTTTTCCCGTTGGGGGTCTTCGCATCGCGGAGCCGGCGTGTTGGTCCAGCGGTGATCGGACTGGTCTCGGCGGCGCGGGTGGTGCCGAGTATCTCGGTGCTCTTTGTGCTCTATCCCTACCGGCGGGAGATCGGCGACCTGCTGCCGTTCTGGGACCGATCTTTTGTTCTGGCCCTGATTGCGTTAATCCTGTTAGCGGGTCCGCCGCTGATCATCAACACGGATGCCGGGCTCCGTTCGGTGGGGAGCTCGGTCCTGGAGAACGCGCGGGGTCTGGGGATGAACGAGTTTCAAGTTTTCGCGCGTGTGCAATTGCCGCTGGCACTGCCGGTCGTCGTGGCCGGTCTACGAACGGCGGCGGTGGAGGTGGTGGCAAGCGCGACCCTGGCGGCTTTCGTCGGCGCCGGTGGCCTGGGTCGTTTCATCACGAGTGGGCTAACGCTGTTGGATTACAGCCTGCTTTTCGTCGGCGCGATTCCGGTTGCGCTTCTGGCGCTGTTCGCCGAGGCGTCGCTCGCGGGCATGGAGCGCCTCGTGACTCCGCCCGCCTGAGGACAACAGGCAGAGGTCGGTTGGGCTCACACCGTTTGGGAGAGGAAGGTACAAAACATGGTTACCCGCCGTACGTTCGTCAAAGCCGTTGCCGCGGCGCCGCTGCTCGGTCGTGTGCTCTCCATCGCGCCGAGTGCCCGTGCCCAGTCGGCCGGACCGATCCGGGTGGGCTCGAAGGATTTCCCGGAGGCCGTGATCATCGGGGAGATGTACGCCTTACTGCTGGAGAATGCCGGCTTGCAAGTTGAGCGCAAGCTCAACCTGGGTGGTACGGCGGTTGCCCACGAAGCGCTCAAGAGCGGCGAACTCGACGTCTATCCCGAGTACACCGGCACCGGCTTGCTGGTCGTGCTCGGCAAGAAGCTCTCCGACGTGCCGGGCCTGACGGCGGGGACGCCGGAGGCGGGCGGAACGCCGGCCGCAACCGACGCGGTGGACGCCGTCTACCAGTATGTCAAGGACGAGTACAAGGCACAGTTCAACCTCGTTTGGCTTGACCAGACGCCGATGAACGACTCGCAGGCGCTGGCAGTCACCCGCCAGTTCTCGGAGGAGCATGGCGTCTCGACGATTTCGCAGCTCGTCGCGCTGGCGTCGTCGGTCGAGCTCGTTTTCTCAGCACCGGTGGACTTCGAGGAGAGAGAAGACGGGTTGAAGGGGCTGCGGCAAACGTACGGCGACTTCCCCGCGAAGGTGAATGGGGTGGCGCCGGGGGTCAAGTACCAGGCGTTGCTCGACGGCGATGCGAACGTCGTCCTAGCGTTCAGCACCGACGCGGAAATCGCGATCAATGACCTGGTGGTGCTGGAGGACGACAAGGGGCTCTGGCCGCCGTACCATGTCGCACCGGTCGTGCGGCAGGAAGCTCTCGATGCCAACCCAGGGCTCGCGCCGGCTCTCAACGCCCTCGCGCCGGTCTTGACGACGGAGTTGATGATCGGCCTCAACGCGCGCGTCA
>JAXDKI010000404.1:0-7995 GCA_034667245.1 Thermomicrobiales bacterium
GTGATCCTCGACGCTCAAGAGACCATCGGCGCGCTCGCCGGGTGTACGAGCGACGACCACAAGACCGCGGATACCACGATCGCCGACCAGCACGTTGCTGCCGCCGCCGATCACGGTGACCGGCAGGCCTTCGTCTCGCGCCCAGGTCGTGGCGGTGATGAGATCGGCAGGGGTCGAAGCCCGGAGGAGGACGTCGGCGGTTCCGCCGATCCGCCAGGTCGTGTAGAGCGACATCGACGCGCCCTCGACCAGCTTCAGGTGTGGATGTTCGGGAATGGTCCTGACGGCGGTACCCGCCGCCGAACTCGACGCTCGGCGGGAGCGTGGGGTCTTCTCGGTCGCCGTTGCCGCGGTTGTCGTCTCTGTGGTCGAGCTCACACTGGTATCCGATCTCGCAGCCGTTGCAGGAGCGAAGGCCCGACGACGGTGATGTCGCCCGCGCCGAGTGTGACGACGACGTCGCCGTCGCGTACATGGGCGGCGAGCGTTTCTGCCGCCTCGTCAGGTCGTCCTGCAGCACGGCACTCGCGGGGTACTAACTTCCGGAGATTGGCCGACGAGATGCCGAGAGAATCGGTCTCGCGCGCGGGGTAGATGTCGAGAATCATCACCTCGTCGGCATCGGCGAAGGCAGCGGCAAAGTCGCCGAGAAGCGCCTTGGTCCGGCTGAAGGTGTGCGGCTGGAAGACCGCCCAAAGTCGCCGGTCGGGATACCAGTCGCGCGCCGCGCGCAGCGTAGCGCGGATCTCGCTTGGATGATGTGCGTAGTCGTCCACGACGAGAACGCCGCCAACCTCCCCCTTGATCTCGAAGCGACGTCCCACTCCGGTGAACGACGTCAGCGCTGTCGCCGCCGTCGCCGGATCATGCCCGAGGGCCGCCAGTGCCGCGAGTGCCGCCGTCGCGTTCCTCGCATTGTGCCGTCCTGGCACCGCCGGTGCCAAGCGGATCAGGCTGCCCTCCGGCGTTTTGATCTGCCACCCTTCGGCGTCTCGATCCAGTCGCCAGTCGGAAGTCTCGCCTTCGCCGTACGTGACGACCTGTCCTGGTAGGTTCGTCGCGATCTTCGCCTGCAAACGCGCGCAGCCCGGATCGTCCGCTGCGAGGACGAGTGTCCCGCCCGGACGCAATTTCGTGGCGAACTGGGCAAACGCGGCGTCGTAGCTCTGCTGGTCCGGGAAGATGTCTGGATGGTCGAACTCGACGTTCGTGACGATCGCGACCTCGGGGCTGAGCCAGAGGAAGGCGTAGTCGAACTCGTCGGCTTCGACCACCATCGCGTCGCCGTCGGCGAGCGCGGCGTTGGTGCCGGTCGCGCCGATGACGGCGCCGACGGCGTACGACGGATCGGCGCCGAGCTCGCGAAGCGCGGTCACGAGCATGCCGCAGGTCGTCGACTTGCCGTGAGAGCCGGCGACGGCAACGCATCGCCGCGCATTCGCGAGCATGGCGAGGACTTCGCCCCGCTTGACGACCGGCACGCCCGCCACCGATGCGGCTCGGATCTCCGCGGTGTCCGCCAACAGGACGGCGCGCGTGCTGACGACCAGGTCCGCATGTGCCGCCCGCTCCACGTCGGTATGTCCAAGGGCGACCGGAATACCGATCGCCATCAGCGAGGCGGTCTGAGCCGAGGCATTAGCATCTGAGCCACTGACCGTGTAGCCGAGAGAGTGAAGGATTTGCGCCAGCCCACTCAGGCCGATCCCGCCGATGCCCACGATGTGGATCCGGGCAGGCGGTGGCGGGAGAACCGCGATCGTCGGCGGCGTCACTGCCCGGCCTCCAACATCCGGACGGCTTGCCGGAATTGCTCACCGCGGTCGAACTCGTCTCGGAAGAGGCCGAAGCTCGCACAGCCCGGGGAGAGGAGGACGACTTCGCCAGGGCGGGCCGCCGCCGCTGCCGCGATCACGGCTGCTTCCATCGAATCGAAGGGGCCAGAGTAGGCGGCGCCGCGGCGGCCGAGCAGCTCGACGAGACGAGGCGTCGCGGTACCGTTCAGAAGGTAGATCGAGCCGGCGTGGTCGGCAGCAGCGTCCGCGAGCGGAGCCAACTCAACGCGCTTGTCGGAGCCACCGGCGATGAGATGGACAGTACGCCCGGCGTAAGCACGGAGCGCGGCGATCGTCGCGATCGGGGTTGTGGCGGCCGTGTCGTTGACGTACTCGACGCCGGCAACCTCGCCGACGCGCTCGTTTCGGTCCTTGACGCCGCGGAAACCGATGAGCCCACGACCAATCGCCTCGGCCGGAGCTCCTCTGAGCCAGGCAGCAGCAGCAGCAGCAGCAGCGTTGGCCAGGAGATGCTCACCACCAGACCTGACATGAGCGGGAATCGCGATCGTCTCTTCCCGTTCGCCGTCACGGATCATCAGATCGTCGCCCGACAGCCAGGCTCCGGCACGCCCACGATCGTGCAAGCCGAAGGGGATCACGAACGCCTGGGCCGAGGAGGTGGCCTCCCACGCCTCGGGATCGTCGGCATTGACGACGAGGACGTCGTCGGGCCGCTGATGGCGAGCGATGCTCCGCTTCGTCTCGGCGTAGTCGTCAAAGTCGTCATACGTGTCAAGGTGGTCTTCGGAGATGTTCGTCAGGACCGCGAACTTGGGGGAGAGGCGATGTTCATCGAGCGCCTCGAGCTGCCAGTTGGACACCTCGATCACGACCGGCGTCTCCGGCGTGATCCGGGCGAGCTGGGCCAGGGCCGAGACACCCATATTGCCGGCGAGGACGGTTCGCTCGTCCCAGGCCGACAGCATCCCGGCGCAGAGGGTAGCGGTCGTGGTCTTCCCCTTGGTGCCGGTAATGCCGATGATCGGCGCCGGACAGAGACGGAAGAAGAGGGTCATCTCCATCTCGATCGGGACGCCGAATTCGCGCGCCAATCGCAGCATGGGCGAGGTACGGCGGACGCCCGGATTGCGGACGACCAGATCGGCACCGGCCGTCGTGAAGTCACGCTCCTCGTGCCCGCCCAGCACGTACCGAATCGGCAGACCGTCGAGCTCGCTCAGCGGCTGCGTCAACTCTTCGGCCGTCTTGCCGTCGGTGACCGTCACGATGGCGCCGCGCTCGGCGAGGAAGCGGGCAACGCCAACTCCGCCTCCCCGTGTGCCAAGGCCCATGACGGTGACGCGTTTGCCGGTGAAGCCGTCAGCCATCAGGCGTCAGCCGTCAGCATTGGTCGACCCACGTTCGTCCTGCCTCCAAGGAAAGCTCACCTCTCGGCCTTTGCCCTTCCATCACCGCGGCAACACCCGCTCGTTGCTGACAGTTGATGGCTGATGGCTCCTCACAACAACGCCAGCGCGACGCCGAGGAGACCGGCCATCATGCCGACCATCCAGAAGCGCATGGTGACCTGGGTTTCGGACCAACCGATCAACTCGAAGTGGTGGTGTAGCGGCGTCATCTTGAAGATGCGCTTGCCCTTCGTCGCTTTGAAGTAGAGCACCTGCAGGATGACCGAGAGGGTTTCGGCGACGAAGACGAAGCCGACGACCGGGAGTAGCAGCCACTGCCCCGTCATGAACGCCGCGGTCGCCAGCGCAGCACCGATGGCGAGGGCGCCGGTGTCGCCCATGAAGACCTGCGCCGGGTGGGCATTGAACCAGAGGAACCCCATCAGACTGCCGACCATCGTGAAGCAGAAGGTGACGACGCCGATCTGCCCCTGTCGGTACGCGATGATCCCGTAGGCGACAAACGCGATCGCCGCCAATCCAGCGGCCAGCGTGTCGAGCCCATCGGCCAGGTTGACACCGTTCGCCATCGCGATGATCGAGAAGGCCGCGATCGGGAGATAGAACCAACTGATGTCGTACCGAGCAAGAAACGGCACATAGATATGATGGAGCCCGAGACCGAAGGGGTCAGGGAAGTGGAGGATGCAGGCCGCGACCACGCCGAAGACGGTCAGCCAGGCGAACTTGAAGCGAGCGGTCATGCCGGTCTTGGCGCCGCCGACGAGGTTCATCCGGTCGTCGATGGCACCGAGGAAACCGGCGGCGAGGAGGACGCCGATCGGAAGGAGCATCGAGAGCCGCCCGGCGAGGTTGAAGACCGCGGTCAGGAGGACGACGGTGAAGGCGATCATCAACCCGCCCATCGTCGGCGTCCCCGTCTTCTCGATGGTGTGGCGGTCCGGCATCTCGATCCGGACCTTTTTGCCGGCTTTCTTCCGCCGCAGCTCGGTGATGATCGGCCGGCCCATGATCAGGGTGACGACGAAGGCAAGTCCCGCTAATGCGAGCGAGACCGCCATGTTCTCATTCGGATCGCGGGGCATGACGCTGCCGACGAGGACCGGCAGCGCGGTCGGGAACGCGCTGCCGTCACTCATCCGTCGCCAGCCCCAACGTCTGAAGTTCCTACGGCGGCCCGGAGCGCGGCCACGAAGTCTTCCATTTCGAGCCCGCGCGAACCTTTCAGCAGGACAGTGTCACCCTCCCGCAACTCGGCGAGGAGATAGGTCACCAACGCCTCCCGTTGATCGAGCCCGAATGATGTCACGTCGAGCCGCCGCCCGTCGACGTTCAGCGCCGCGGCGCCCTGCGCCTCCTCGGCGATGGTCCGCGCCAGCTCACCATACGTGACAAGGAGATCGATGACCTCCGCCGCCCGCCGCCCAACGATGCGATGCTCCTCCTCAGAGACCGCCCCGAGTTCGCGCATGTCCCCGAGGACGGCGATACGCCGCTCGGGTTGGAGCTCAGCCAGGAGCCCGAGGGCGGAGAGGACGGAGGGAGTGCTGGCGTTATAGGTGTCGTCGATCAGCTGGGAGCCGTTCGGACCGGGCAGCACGAGCAGGCGCACCTGGATCGCGGGGTCGTCGAAGCCCGGCAGCATCTCGGAGATGTGCATGCCCAGCGCGTGTCCGACCGCGAACCCTGCCAACGCGAGTTGGACAGCATGGCTTCCGATCAGCGGGACTTTGACGTGAAGCATCTCGCCGTCGAGGCAAAGCCGGAACGACGTGCCGTCCAGTCCGTGCGTCTCGACCTGGTCGGCGCGGACATCGTTGTGCGCTTCCAATCCGTAGGTGAGGACTCGTCCGCGGCTGAGCGGCGCCATGGCGAGCACGCGGTGATCGTCGCCGTTGAGGACCGCGACGCCGTCCGGCGGGACCGCCTCGACGAGCTCGGACTTGGTTTGGGCGATCGCTTCGATGGTGCCCATCCGTTCCAGGTGAACGGGGTGGACATTGGTGACGAGGCCGATCTTCGGTGGAGCGATCGTCGCCAGGAGGGCCAATTCGCCGAAGGCGTAGGCGCCGCCCATCTCGAGGACGGCGACCTCGGTTCCCGGCTCGATCTCCAACAGCGAGAGGGGCAGGCCGATCTCGCTGTTCATGTTGCCGGGGCTGCGATAGGTCGTGAACCGCTGCCCCAAGACGGCGGCGACGACCTCCTTCGTACTCGTCTTGCCGATGCTGCCGGTGATGCCGACGACCGTCACGCCGAGCTGCCGGCAGCGGGCGCGGGCGATTCCCTGCAATGCCGCCACCGGCTCATCGACGGCGAGGAGCGGCAGGGAGACCGCGTCCTTCTGCGCCTCCGCCCAGTCGGCACGCACCAGCGCCGCGGCTGCGCCGTGGGTCGCTGCATCCTCGACGAAGATATGGCCGTCGAATCGCTCGCCCTTGACGGCGATGAAAAGATCGCCCGGCAAGACCTGCTTCGAGTTCCGCTCAATCTTGCCGAATGCGGTCTCGGCGGGCAGTTCACCGTACAGTCTGGCGCCGGTCGCCGTCAGGACTTCCTGAAGCGGGACGGTCGGCATCACCTGATCCTCCGTTCCTTCTCCACGGTCTTGGCCGGTGAGTCGGCTAGACGCTCGGCGACGCGCAGGATAGCGCTTCGGCTGCGCGGGTTGACGGCGAGCTCCTCGGCCCCTGGCTTGACCGCTTTGCCGATGGGGCGCAGACGAGGGTGATGATCGCACGTGCAGATCGGCTGCTCGGGCGGGCAGATACAGGTCGCCGATTCGCGGCGGATGAACTGCTTGACCATCCGGTCTTCGAGCGAGTGGAAGCTGATCACCGCGAGTCGACCGCCTGGTGCGAGGACCGAGAGCGCACCCTCCAAGGCCTGCTCAAGCGCCGTCAGCTCGCTATTGGTCGCAATCCTCAATGCCTGGAACGTCCGCGTCGCCGGGTGGGTGTCGGCGCCGCGACGACCGCCGACCGCCGCGCTGACGATCTCGGCGAGCCGAGCGGTCGTCTCGATCGGCGCCCGCTCGCGCTCGCGGATTATGACCTGAACGATGCGACGCGCGCGTGGTTCCTCGCCGAACCGCCAGAGGAGTTGGGTCAGATCCTCGGCAGGAAGGGTGTTGACGAGCACCGACGCCGGTTGTCCCGCCGACCGGTCGAAGCGCATGTCGAGCGGTCCGGTGAAACGGAAGGCAAAGCCTCGCTGCGCCGAGTCGAGTTGAAACGACGAGAGTCCGAGATCGAGGAGCACGCCATGCAGCGGCGCCATCCCTTCGGCCCGAGCGATCCCAGCCAGATTCGCGAAGTTGCCATGGACGAGTCGCAAACGGTCGCCGATACCCGGCTCCGCCGCCAGAGTTCGCCCCCGAGCAACCGCATCCTCATCGGCGTCGAGCGCCAGGACGGTGCCGTCGGGGGTGCTGGCTTCGAGAATCGCTCGGGTGTGCCCGCCGCCGCCGAACGTGCCGTCAAGGTAGCGTCCTTCGGGATGCGGATCGAGTGCCGCGACCGCTTCGGCGAGGAGGACGGGGCGGTGGTGGGAAGCGTTGAGCCCTGGTTGACCATTCTCGGCAGCACCAACCGGCTCAGGGAGGACGTGGGAAGCAGACATAGCAACGGGAGCTATAAGAGGGTCGCGAGGCGTTGTGCGATCTCGGCGCCGTCGTTCTCCATCAGCGCGGACTGGGCGTCCCACCGGGCGGGGCTCCAAATCTCGATCGACGTGTTGACGCCGACGACGTAGGCGTCGCGGTCCAACTCGGCATAGCGGCGCAGTTCCGGGGGGAGCAGGATTCGACCCTGGGCGTCTAATTCCAGGTCGACCGCCTCGGCGAAGACCATCCGGCGGAAGGTGCGCGCATCGGGATCGGTGATCGGCAGGGCGCTGACCTTCTCGGCCAGCGGCAGCCAGGTCGCCATTGGATAGAGCGCCAGGCACCGATCGATTCCGCGCGTAAGCACGACGCCCGCAGCCAACTCCTCCCGGAATCGGGCCGGGATGGCAAGTCGCCCCTTGGTATCGACCGAGTGCGCGTAGCGCCCGAGGAACATTGAGTCCAACTCTTTCGGGGCGGCGCGGGGGCGACAATCGCTGACAGGTGGTGGGTCGAGTTATCCACAGGGGACACCACTTATCCCCACTTCTCCCCACCGTTATCCACAGCATACGCGGTTTGGGCACCCCTGTCTAGCCCTGCACGTTGGCAGTAACTGGTGCGAACGTACGCGGAGAAACGGGAGAATCGGCCTTGAATAGAAACATATGTTCTGGTACACTGACCGCCGGTCACTGGTTGACTGCAAAACGGAGGAGGAGACGATGTTTCTCGGGTGGTACGACCCCGACAAGAAGAAGCCAGCGCGCCATAAGGTCGAGGAAGCCGTGGAGCGTTATGTTGAGAAATTCGGCGGCAATCCCATCGCGTGCCTGACCAGCGTCGCCGATGCGGCAGATCTGACGGCGGACAGCAAGGCGCTGGATCTCGTCGTCAAGGGCGTGAACTTCATCCCCCGGTTCACCTATTACGTCGGCGTCGAGGACGAACCGGTTGCCGAGTTGGCACCGGCGGCGTAGTAGGTGCCCTCTCCCGCGGTCGGGAGAGGGGGAGCGATCTTCTGAGGGTGGAGCGGCTGGCCTTATTCGATGACCGCCAGGAGCGAGCCGATTCGGACCGAGTCGCCGGTGGCGACTGCGAGCGAGGAGACGGTTCCATCGCGGTGAGCGGTGATCTCATTCTCCATTTTCATGGCTTCGACGACGCAGACGAGATCGCCGCG
>JAXDKI010000405.1:0-12859 GCA_034667245.1 Thermomicrobiales bacterium
CGGCTCAACTCGGTCACAGCGCGATCGAGCTGGGGATCGCCGGTTACTCCCTGCGCAGGTGAGGGAACTGCGATGTCCGGTTGTAGTCCTTGGCCCTGGATCTGCGCCTTGTTCGGGGTCAGCCAGACGGCGAAGGTAATCCGAGCAGATGAACCGTCTTCAAAATCGTGCACCCGCTGGACAGAACCTTTGCCGAACGTCTTTTCCCCGACCAGGGTCACCCGGCCATAGTCCCGTAAGGCACCGGCAACGATTTCCGATGCGCTTGCGGTCCCGCCATTGATGAGCACGACCATCGGAATATCGAAAGCCTCTTCTCCACCGCCAACGATCGGCTCCCCCGTCAATTCGGCGTCGTTGGGATCGACGTCTTCATAGAGGGCGACGCCTTTGTCCTCAGGAACGAACCTGCCGATCATCTCCTGGGAGCTTTGTACCCAGCCACCGCCGTTGTTCCTGAGGTCGAGGATGATGCCCGCAACTGCGTCCGCCTTGGCCTTCGCCAGGGCTTGATCCAGCTCGGCCGTCGTCTTATCTCCGAAAAGTGTGACCCTGATGTGCGCAAGATTCGAGTCGGGCAGCATGTTGTACAGGACTGCCGGCATCGGGATCTTCTGACGCATGACGTCAACGTCGATTTGGTCAGCAACACCCGCTCGCCGGATCGTCAGTCGAACCGACGTGCCGGCTGGTCCGCGGACGAAGGTGAGCGCGTCCTGCTCGTTGACACCTTTCAGCGGATGACCATCCGCCGCTTCGATGATGTCGCCGGCCTGAAGCCCGACCGCCTCGGCCGGGGAGCCCGGCATCGGAGCGACGATCGTGAGCAGCCCGTTCGGCGACTCCACCCAAACGCCGATGCCTTCGTACTCGCCGGACATCTTCTCCGCGATCGGCCCTTGCTCGACGGGAACGAGGAACGTCGAGTAGCCGTCGAGCGCCTGCATCATGCCTTGCAAGGCGTGGTTTTCGAGGTCTTGAAGTTGTGCGGCTCGCTGCGTCGGATCAAGCGGCCACCCGTAGTACTCGCTTTCGATAAGCCCGAGCACCTGCTTGAGTCGCGGGAACTGATCGCCGCCGACGCTGGCGTCCGCACTTAAACTTCCCAGCCGATCGCCGACCGACGCGACGGCGTCTCCACGAAAAAGATCGCGCTCCGCCAGCACACCAGCGGCGAAGCTCGTAACAGCGATCAGCATGCCGATGCTGATGATGAGTGTCCACTGCCAGGCACCCGTAGATCGCTGCGGTTGTTGGTCCTGCTCGAACTCCATGAACCGTCTCCGAAGCATCGGCGCCGTTGTCGGCGCGTTTGCCGAAAGCCGTGACACCGAGGGCTCCGCTCATGATAGCGGCCACTTCTGCCTCCGACCAATTTGGCTAACGAGCGGACGTCCCTATAATGCCGTCGTCTGAGCGATGCGGCGGAGTGCAAAACGCAGGTGCCGGTAGGAGGCGTGGGTGCTGCTGGCGATCGATGTTGGAAACACGAACACGGTCTTTGGGCTCTTCCGGCCGGGAGATTCTCCACCTCCCGAGATCTGGCGTCTGCCGTCTCGACGGGATCGAACGGATGACGAGTGGTTTGCCTTGCTCAGCCCGCTCCTTGTGGCAGGAGGGTTCGACTCCGCTGACGTCGGGGCCGTGGTGCTCTCCAGTGTGGTGCCAGCAATCGGCGACGCCCTGATTCGTTTGGTGCGAGAACGCTTCGGCGTTGAACCGCTCGTGATCAGTCCGGAACTCGATTTAGGCATCGTCGTCCGAACCGACGCGCCACACGAGACGGGAACGGACAGGATCGTCAACTGCGCTACCGCCTTCGCTCGATTCGGCGGTCCGACGATCGTCGTCGACCTTGGTACGGCAACGAAGATCGAGGCGATCACCCAGTCTGGCGACTATATCGGCGGCGTGATCGCGCCCGGACTTGGTCTGAGCCTCGATGCACTCGCCACACGCGCGGCACGACTCTACGCGGTCGAACTGAAGCGGCCTTCGAAGGTGATCGGGCCAAACACCGTGGCGGCGGTTCAGTCCGGCGTCGTTGAAGGGCACCTGGCGATGATCGAAGGGCTGGTCGAGCGAGTTCGGGCTGAACTGGGCAACGTGAGACACGTGGTACTGACCGGCGGGTACTCCCACGTCTTTGCCGACTCGGACTCGGTCTTCACTGACTTCGTGCCCACCCTAACGCTGGACGGCCTCAGGCTCATCTATCAACGAAATGGGACCTGAGGAAGGAGAGCATCACCCTTTGTGTCCGCCACCTGATATGTTTCTATAATACGAAATGCCGCGTGCGCCGAAAGCCCAGCCCCTGCCGAGGGCGAGGTGTCGGTACCGTGGCGAACGGCCCGTCTGCCGTCCCGGCGTTTGACCTGCGGGACGGCGAGGCGGGTGCAGCGGTGGTTCGGGATACGAACCTCGAGGATGTGCCCGCCGCGTTGCATGTGCCGGCCGCCTCAGGCAGCGCTGTCTGCGGAAGGGTGTGATCCTCGGGATGCGTCCGCGTCGTGTCATGGAGGATGACGGTGAAGCAGTACTCCGCCGATCGGATTCGCAACGTTGGTCTCTTCTCGCATGGTGGCGCGGGCAAGACGTCGTTGACCGAAGCACTGCTGTTCGACACGAAGGCGATCACGCGGCTCGGGCGAGTGGAGGACGGGAACACCGTCGCCGATTTCGATCCCGACGAGATCAAGCGACACATTTCGGTCAATGCCGCCGTAGCGCCGATCGAGTGGCGCGACACAAAGATCAACATCGTCGACGCACCAGGCTACGCGGACTTCATGGGCGACGTGAAATCTACACTTCGGGTCGTCGACGCCGCGGTGATCGTGATCGACGCCTCGGCTGGGGTCGAGGTCGGTACCGAGCAGGCGTGGCGACTGGCGGAGCAGCAGGGCATTGCGCGGATGCTGTTTGTCAACAAGATGGACCGGGAAAACGCTGACTTTGCGCGCGCGCTTGAGTCGGCAAGGAGTTCCTTCGGGAAGTCGGTCGCGCCGGTGCAATTCCCGATCGGGAGCGAGAAGAACTTCAAGGGGATCGTCGATCTCCTCAGCGAGGAGGCGCTGATCTTTCAGGACAACGCCAGCGGTGGGTTCGAGCGCACCTCTATCCCAGCCGAACTTGAGGAAGAGTGTCAGGGCTATCGCCAGCAGCTTGTGGAGTCGATCGCCGAACAAGACGAGGAGTTGATGCTCCGGTATCTGGACGACGATCCGATCAGCACCGAGGAGCTGATCGCCGGACTGAAGTCGTGCGTCGAGGGCGGGCAAGTGGTTCCGGTCCTGTGCGGCGCGGCGACCAGCAACCGAGGCGTGCAGCCGCTTCTCGACGCGATCGTCGAGTATCTGCCGGCGGCGGATAAGACCAGGGCCACCGCCCAAGCGAATGGCTCGACGGTTGAGTTGGGCGCCGATCCTACCGGTCCGATGGCCGCAGTGGTATTCAAAACGCTCGCCGATCCGCACGTCGGGCGGCTGTCGTATTTCCGGGTCTATTCCGGTTCGCTCAAGTCGAACGCCCACCTGATCAACTCCTCCAAGGGGAAGCCGGAGCGCGTCGGTCAAGTCTTCTACGTCCGCGGCAAGGAGCACATCAACACTGACGCAGTGGTCGCGGGGGACATCGGGGCGGTCGGCAAGCTCGCCGCGACGAGTACGGGCGACACCCTCTCCGACGAGGGCAAGCCGATGGTTCTCGACGGGATCGAGTTCCCCGGCAGCTCCTACGCGGCGTCGGTCAATCCGAAGACGAAGGCGGACCTCGACAAGATGGGGCAGGCGTTGCAACGGCTGGCAGAGGAAGATCCGACGCTGCACGTCGGACGCGACCCGATTACCGGCGAGACCATCGTCTCCGGGTTGGGCGAGCCGCACGTGCAGATCGCGTTGGACCGGATGACACGCCGGTATGGTGTGAACGTCGACGTTGGGTTGCCGAGGGTGGCCTACCGGGAGACGATCTCGACGAAGACCGTGTCCGAGTACAAGCACAAAAAGCAGACCGGCGGTGCCGGTCAGTACGGGCACGTCTTCCTGGAACTGGAACCGCTGCCGGACGGCGAGTTCGAGTTCGGCGATCGGGTCGTCGGCGGGGCGGTGCCGAAAAACTTCTTCCCGGCGGTGGAGAAGGGTGTCCGCGAAGCGCTCGACGCGGGGCCGCTGGCCGGGTACCCGGTGGTCAACATCAAGGTGACGCTGTTCGACGGCAGCTACCACGACGTCGACTCGAACGAGATGGCCTTCAAGATCGCCTCGAAGGAGGCGTTCAAGAAGGGGGTCCTGCAAGGGAAGCCGACGTTGTTGGAGCCGATGCTGACGCTTCAGGTGACGGTGCCCGACGGTAACACCGGCGACGTGATGAGCGACCTAAACGGCAAGCGCGCCCACGTCAGCGGGATGACGCCGGGCGACAACGGGACGACGACGATCGAGGCCGTCGTGCCGGCCGCGGAGGTCCAGCGCTACGCAACGGACCTCCGGTCGATCACGCAGGGCCGGGGCTCGTTCACGACCCAGTTCTCGCACTACCAGCCGGTGCCGCCGCAACTCGCGGAGCAGATCAAGGCCCAGTCGAAGCAGCACGAGGCCGCTCACGTCTGAGCCGGAACGTTGCCGACGGCGGTCAGGAGTTCGTGCCTCCCGGCCGCCGTCGGCTCTTTAGAACTTCGTCTCAATCGAAAGGGTAAGACGGTTGACGATCGACATCCCCGCGGAGATAGAGACCTACCGCATCGTGTTCGACGGCGGGTCGCTGGGGAATCCGGGACGGGGCTACGGTAGCTTCGCCATCAAGGGGCCTGGTCAGTATGCGGCGACCGAGAAGTTGAACTACGACCATCTCGGCAACCGGGTGACGAACAACGAGGCGGAGTATCTAACGCTGATCGGTGCGCTCGAGTGGCTGGCCAACGATCTCGGCGAACGGGCGAAACATTCGCGGGTAAGTGTGCTCGGCGATAGTCAACTCGTCATCAGTCAGCTCAAGGGTGCCTGGAAGGTGCGGAAGGAGGAGCTCAAACCGCTGCACAACCGGGCATCGACGCTCCTCGGCCGATTTGGCCGATTCGATTTGACCTGGCAGCCGAGGGCAGAGTCGGTCAAGGTGCTCGGGCATTGAACCATGGAGAAGAAGCCCGAGCACCGATGTCTATCGGGCCACAACGCCACCACTACGAGGCGAGGACCTATCGCCGGTAGGGCAGCCAAACCGGCTTTGTCAGCCGAGAAAAGCGGTCGGTATGGCCATGGGGATGATCGATCGCCAGCAGTGAGAGTCAACAGATCGGAGGGGCGAAGGTGCGGTTGACGAGCGACATAGGGTTGGTCGGGGGCGGGAACTTTGGCTTCAACTTGTCGGCGCCGCTCGACTGTCATGTGTACCTCATCGACGGCGGGGATGAGCTGGCGATCGTCGACGCCGGATTGGGTGGACCACACGGCGCGACCGAGACGATTCTGGCGAACATTCGGGACGATGGGTACGATCTGGATCGGATCTCGACCCTAATCCTGACCCATTACCATGCCGACCATGCCGGTGGAGCTGCTGAGATTCGACATCGGCTCGGCGTGGAGGTTGCCGGGGAGGAGCTGACGGCGCGGACGCTCGAGATCGGCGACGAGGACGTGATTAGCCTGCCGTTCGCCAAGGCGGCCGGGTTCTACCCAGCGGACTATGTGTACGAGCCGTGCCCGGTCGGGAGGGTACTTCGCGAAGGCGAGTCGTTTGCAGTTGGGCGCCTCAAGGTGACGCCCTTCGAGACGCCGGGGCATTCGCGCGGGCATCTCTCTTTCTTAGTCGAGGGAGGAGACCGGAGCTACCTGATCGGCGGTGACCTCGTCTTTTTCGGGGGGACGATCATTGCTCAAAACATCCACGACTGCTCAATCCAAGAGTACGGGGAGAGCATGAAGAAGATGGCCGGAGTGGAGTTTGACGCGCTGCTGCCGGGTCACCTGAGTATCTCGCTCCGCGATGGGAAGCGCCACGTCGATTTGGCGGCAGCGGCGTTCGGTAAGCTCATGATCCCGCGGAATGCTGTGTAGCCAGGGGTTAGCTCACCTCTCGAATGAGCCGAAGCCTCTACGCCGTTTGTGGAGCGTCTCAGCTTGGCTCAGATTGGCGACGACAGGTTGGATTCCCTCCTGGTCTACCGGTTGACGCTTCGGGTCTTGCGTTCTTTCGCGCCGCTTCCCTGGGCCGCCGCGGCCGTGGTTGGGGCGTCGCGCCTGCGAAACGAGGCCCGCACGGGGGTCCGGCACAGGGCAGGGATTGCAGTCTGCTACCCGGGGACGGGGAGAGGCACGTGATGACCGGCGTGTGCGACCGGGACCGGCGGCCTCGCCTGGCGCGGGTGGTCGTTCCCGGGCGCGTTTTTGTCCTACCCAAGCTCACCCACGCGCACGCAGGTGGCCACTTGATCAGATCACATGCTCTCGATCGTGCTTTGTCGAGTCCTCTAGGCAGCGAATCGCGCTCTCTGAAGCCCTGGAGTGAACGTGCCCAGTCCGTCCGTCCGTCCGCCATCGGCTTGTCGGCGGAGCTACCTTGCAGTGTCTTCGCGAACCGCGGACGCCTCTTGGGCTAGGTTGCGCGCGGACTCGACCAGCTCCGCGGCGGCGAGGCGGTCCGAGCGGGCGAACTCCTCCAATTCGTGGCTCAATTCGTCGAGCTCTTCGCCGCCGGCCATCATCGCGACGACCTCCTCCCGACTGATCTCGGATTTGCGGAACGTGCCGACGCTACGCCCGCGATTGAGAAGGGTGAAGCGATCGCCGATGGGATAGGCGTGGTGGACATTGTGGGTGATGAAGACCACGCCTAACCCGCGCGCACGCGCCTGCGCGATGTAGCGCAGGACGACACCGGCCTCTTTCACGCCGAGGGCCGCGGTCGGTTCGTCGAGGATGAGGACCTTGGCGCCGAAGTAGACGGCGCGTGCGATCGCTACCGACTGACGCTCGCCACCGGAGAGGGTGCCGACCGGTTGACTGGTGTCGCGAACGAGGATGCCCATCTTGGCCAATTCCTCACGGGTGACGCGATCGGCCCGGGCGGTGTCGAAGCGGCGCAGGGGACCCCAGCCGCGTTGCGGTTCGGAGCCGAGGAAGAAATTGCGAGCGATCCCCATCAAGGGGATCATTGCCAGATCTTGGTAGACGGTAGCGATCCCGGCGTCCAGGGCGTGACGCGGCGAGGTGAACCGGACGGCATTGCCATCCACTCTCAGTTGTCCCTCGTCGGGCGGGTAGACGCCAGAGATGATCTTGATCAGCGTCGATTTGCCGGCGCCGTTGTCGCCGAGGAGGCACATCACCTCACCGCGATCGACGCTCATCGAGACGTCTTTGAGGGCGATCACGCTGCCGAAATATTTCGAGACGTTGTCGACTTCGATCAGGGGCGTCGCCTGGGTACTCATCGGACGCCTCCGACGGCACGATTGCGAACGAAGCGGTTGATAAGCACCGCGGCGAGGAGCATCGCGCCGAGGAAGACCTGGAACCAATCGGCATCGACGCCGGCGAAGACGATCCCCTGTTGGACCATGCCATAGATCAATGCGCCAAGGATCGCGCCGATGGCGGTGCCGTAGCCGCCGGTCAGGAGCGTGCCACCGATGACGACCGCGACGATCGCGTAGAACTCGCGAAACTGACCGCGCAGGACATCGGAGCCGGTGAAGGTGACTGCCTGGATGACCGAGACGAGCCAGGCGCTGACGGCGGTGCCCATAAAGAGGAGGATCCTCACTCTGGCGACGGGAACGCCGACGTTGCGTGCCGCCTGGGCGCTGCCGCCGACGCCGGTGATCCAGTTGCCGAAGGCAGTCCGCAGCAAGATCCAGGTGGCGAGGGCGGCGATACCCAACCACCAGAGGATCGCGACGGAGAACGAAGCGCCGCCGATCTCGACGTGGCTGGCGAAGACCTTATGGGCGGCGTCGTAGCCATCCACCTTAGCAAGCCCGCCGACCTGGGTACGCCCGGTCTCCCGCCGCGTGAGACCGATGGTTGCGCCGCGAATGACGAAGAGCATTCCCAACGTGACGATGAACGACGGCAGTCCGGTCCGGTGGACGAAGACGCCGTTGATGAAGCCGATCAGGAGCGCAAAACAGAGGGAGGCGGCGATGGCGGCCCAGATGTTCCAGCCATGTTGGGCGGAGAGGACAGCCACGATCATGCCGCAGGCACCGAGGACCGAGCCGATGGACAGGTCGAACTCGCCACCGATCATCAAGAGCGCGACGGCGACGGCGAGGATGCCGAGCTCGGCCGATACGGCCAGGTAGTTCGCGGTGCCGTTGAGGGACAAAAAGCCGCGGTCGCCCGCGACGATCGCAAAGAAGGCCCAGACCAGGATCGCACCCGAGACGGCGCCCATCTCCGGTCGCACCAGGAGGCGGCGCAACGATCCAACCCGAGCCACGCGCTCGTCGACCGTCACGTTGCCAGGTCCCGCCGCCTTTGAGGTCACGGCCATTGTGCCCCCCGGCCTTGGTGGACGCGGAGGACCGCCAAACGGCGGGCCCCCGCGAACCGGTCTCTTAGCGCGTGCCAGCCCGGGAGAGTTCGATGACGCGCCCGGCGTTCTCCGAGGTGACGAAGCCAGGACCCGTCATCAGCACATCGTTCGCGATGGTGTTCAGGTTGGTCGCGTACAACGTCAGAAGGACGACGGGGAGGTAGCCCTGCAGGTACTGCTGCTGATCGATCGCGAAGAGCATGTCGCCCGCCTCGACCGCTTCCAGGACCTCGGGGGAGAGATCGAAGGTGGCGAGTTTGATCGCCCCCAACTTGTTCGCGGAGCGGAGCGCGGCCAAAGCGGGCGCGGCACCGGTCGGACCGAGAGTCAGAATTCCGTCGACGTCGGCGTTGGCGGCGAGCGCCGCCTCGATCCTCTGCTGAGAGCCGGTCGGATCGGCGAGGTCGACCGCGATCACCTCGGTGGTCGCTCCCGCCGCCTTCATCGCATCGCCAAATCCCTTGCAGCGCAGGTCAAGTGCCTGGTTGCCGACCTCTTGATTGATGCAAAGGGCATTCTTGGCACCGGCGGCAGCCATCCGCTCGCCACCGCCGAGACCGGCTTCGTACTCGGTTTGGCCGACGTGCACCATGACGCCGAGATCTTTGGCGACGTCGCTCCCGGAATTCATCGAGAGGACGGGGATGCCGGCCTCAACCGCCTTTGAGACCGAGCCACTGAGGGCGTCCGGATCCGGGATCGAGACAACGAGACCGTTTGGCTTGGAGGCAACCGCGGCGTCGATCAGTTGGGACATGGCGACCATATCGAACGTCGTCGGCGCCTGGTACTGCACGTCGACGCGCATGTCGGTGCCGGCCTGGGCGACGCCCTTCTGAACGACCGACCAGAAGGGATCGGACGCCTGGCCGTGAGAGACGACCACGATCCGGATGCCGGCACGGTCGTCGTCCTGGGCGAGGGCGGGAGCGGCGAAGCCGCCGGCGGCCAGCGCGGCGCTGGCAAAGGCGGAGGATTTGAGGAGATTACGGCGGCTGAGAGCCCCGGTCGGATTCGATGTCTGCTCTTCCACGGGACTTGGCTCCTTTCGCATCGCTGCCATCAGGCTCCGCACTCCGGTGTGCGGGCTAACGCGTCAACACGGCAACGTGTCGTCAACGTACGTGCGCGCCCAATCACCTCCTTTCCGAAGGACAGTCGATGAGGCGAAAGATCGCGCAAACTCGGCAATCGGTCAAGCGTCGGCGGTACGACCGACACCAAAGAGACCTCGCCGACGAACTGGACTGGCGGCTGGGAGTTCGAGCTGAGCTATCCCGGCGGCCCCTGATTGGTAGACCGGATCTTCGGGCGAAAGTGGCAGGGCGACTTCTGAGCCGAGCGCGGCCGACTTGTAGGCGGCGACGACGGCCTCAAGGACGGTCGCGCCGTCCTCCCCGGTGGCGGCTGGCGGCGAGCCGGTCAGGATGGCGTCGCGGAAACTGGCCATCGTTTGGAGATGACCGGGGCCCCAGTCGCGTTCCGGCTCGAGCTGACGCTCGCCGTGGCGACCATAGACGTGGATGGTGTCGGGCGGGACGAAGGGATGGGTGCCGAAGCTCTGGGTGACGAGGATGGCCCGACCGGCCGTGCCCATCAGTTCCGTGCCACCTGGCCCCTTGCCCCAAGCCATGTTGATCATCACCTGTCCGTGGGGGAGGGAGTAGCGGACAAGGGCATAGTCCTCGACATCGGCGTCGGGGTCGAGCCTGCGGTCGACAAAGGCGCTGACGCTGGACGGGCGGTCATCGTAGAACCACCAGCCGAGGTAGACGGCGTGAAGCATATCCATGAGGACGCCACCGCCGGCTTCGCGAACATCGTGCCGCCAGCGCGGGCGGTAAGCGGCGGTGCCGGGTCGGTCCTCGACACTGAGAAAATTGAGGGTGACGGTTTCGAGGTCGCCGATCTCGCCGCTACGGACGATCTCTTTCAGGGATTGGTAGACGGGGACGAGGGTGTAGTTGTGGACCGTCGCCAGGACGACTCCGTTACGACGCGCTGCGTCGACCATCGCGTGGGCGGCGGCAGGGGTCACCGCAAGCGGTTTCTCGCAAAGGAGGTGCTTGCCGGCCTCGGCCGCGGCAATGGCGATTTGGGGTCGGACATGCTGTGGTGTCGCGACGACGAGGGCGTCGATGTCTGGTCGCTCGACGACGGCACGCCAGTCGGTGAAGGCGGCCGCGTGGGGGAGGTGGGCGAGGGCGGTTGCCGCGGCAAGTCGGTCGGGTGTGGGATCGACGACGGCGACGAGTTCGACGTCGTCGAGAGCGAGGGCGGCGGGGATGTGGGCATAGATCGAGACGTTACCGCAACCGATGATCGCGAGTCGTACCGACATGCTGCTACCTTTTCCACGTGAACGCGTGCGTCGATCGAACGACCAACGCCGAAACTACGACGGCCGACGATGGATCCTGACGTTTGGGCGAGCAAGGAGTGGGTCTCGTACCTGAGCCGGGAGTACGCTATCAGTGAGACTGACCGGTGTCAACGGCGGGCAAGTGTCCGTACCGAAGAAGCTGAGGGCTTCACATCGGGAGGAATCGAATCATCGATGGCGGGTTGACACTGCTTTTCGAGTCGTGGTAGATTCTCGGCTGGTCACGGAGGCGTGGTGTAGTGGCCTAACATGCAGCCCTGTCAAGGCTGAGACCGCGGGTTCGAATCCCGTCGCTTCCGCCGTAAGCCACTTCTTCGGGCGGATCGACCGCCACCAACTGGAAGAACGGGCGAAGATCCGGCCGTGGCACCACCGCCACGGCCGTTCTGTTTGCGATCACCACCTGCGAGAACAGCTGCCGCGCGAGCTGGTTGCGCTCCTCCGCCGTCGCCACCGTCCACGCCGCCGAGAGGTTCGCCAGGAACGCCGCGAGGCGCTGCCCGAGCGTGCCGGTCCGGTCGTCGTCGGTCGGCAGCGTCGCCAGCTGGTCGGTCAGCTTCGCCCGCTGCGCCTGGTACTCGCCCTTGTCTATGTCGCCGTCGAGGTAGAGGTCGCGCAGGCGCGCCAGGCGGCGCTCGAGCTTCGCCCGCTCGGCCCGCGAGTCGGGCGCACGATCGGCATACCGACGCCAGAGGGCCATGAGCGAGTCTTTGCGCTCGGGCGAGACGGCGAACGCCTTGAGGAGGTCGCCGATCTGGTCCTCGACGACGTGGGCGAAGCAGGA
The DNA here is from genome assembly GCA_034667245.1 of Thermomicrobiales bacterium. Classification (GTDB taxonomy): domain Bacteria; phylum Chloroflexota; class Chloroflexia; order Thermomicrobiales; family UBA6265; genus DATBFX01. The sequence goes on from JAXDKI010000405.1 coordinate 11,709, forward strand.
TGGCTCGTCGCAGCCGTTGCCCTGGGCACGCCCGGCACACCGGAGCCGACGGTTTCCCGACGGGTGCGAGGTCACGATCACCATGCCGCCGCAGTTGCCGCAGGTGGCGATGCCCGAGAGCGCCCACGGCGAGCGGACGCCGGCGACGCGGCGCGGTCGGTTCGTGTTGGCCTCGCGGGCGCGCTCGGCACGGGCGAACAGATCGGGGTCGATCATCCCGCCGTGCTTGCCGGGAAGCCATCCGCCCTCGCCGTCCGGGAGTTCGCCGAGGTAGAACCGGTTCTGCAGGATGACGCAGACGGAGTCCTTCGTGAAGCGGTTCTGGCCGCGGTTGCCACTGGTGAGGTACCCGGCGCGGTTGAGGGCCTGGGCGACTTCGCGGTCGGTCTGCCCCGCGGCCGCCAATTCGAACGCCAGGCGCAAGCCCTCGGCCGGCACGATCTCGCGGCGGGAGGCGACATCGCAATATAGCGCCTCCGTGGCCAGCACCGGCAGCCCGGTCGGCCCCTTCGTCGTGCCGAACGGGAGCAGGCCGTTGTAGACGCCCTGGGCCTTCCGCTCCGCCTTCCCCTTCTTGGTTTCCCAGCTGAGGTTGTCGCTGTAGAACTGGGCCATGCCGACGAGCATGGTGAGCATCAGTTGGCCGGCCGGGGTGGAGTAGTCCATGTTCTCGGCGATCGAAACGAAGCCGACGCCGGCGGAACCGAGGCGGTGGAAGGCGTCGAACGCCACGCGCCGGTTGCGGGCCAAGCGGTCGAGCTTGTGGACGATCACCACGTCGAACCGACGCGCCTCGGCATCGGCGAGCATTTGGACGAAGGCCGGGCGCCGCGCTTCGTCGTCCTTGCGGGCGCTCCGGCCGGGCTCGGGGTAGCGGGCGACGATCTCCCAGCCGTGGGCTTTGCACCACGCCTCCGCCCGGACTTGCGCGTCGAGGCTGTAACCCTGCACCTGCTCCTTACCGCTGACGCGGTAGTAGATCGCGGCCCGCTTGGTCGGGGTAGGCGGTATGGGTACTCGCTTCGCCATTTACCCTACTCCGAAGATATGAAGAAACGATCCGAGCGCTCGATGGCGAGGGGCAGAATGGCCCGTCACGGCGCGGATTCTTTGGCCTCGTGGCGTCGCGTCGCCGAGGTCATATCTTCATG
>JAXDKI010000406.1:0-2736 GCA_034667245.1 Thermomicrobiales bacterium
CCCCGGGCGGCGTGCGCGGTCCGTCAAAAGTCCCTTGGGCTCTGCCGTGGCCCCGAGGGGGGAGTGGTCCCTCGCCGCGTTCGGCATGGTGGCGGGGAGGACGCCCCGCCCCCCGGTCATCCTGAGCGCAGCGAAGGACCTCTCCTCGTCGGCGCTGCCCCGCCGCGCGGGCCCGCCGGTGTCCGGCCCGCCTGGCCCAAGGAGGTGCCCTGATCCTGCCCTAGGCCTGCGCGGCGGCCTGCTCGAGGTTAGCGATGTCGAGCTTGCCCATCTGCAGCATCGCCTGCATCACCCGGTTCGCCTTCTCCCGATCCGGGTCCTCTAGCAGCTCGTTCAAGACGCGAGGCACCACCTGCCACGACAGCCCGTACCGGTCCTTCAGCCAGCCGCACGGGCCCTCCTCTCCGCCTTCGGAGAGCTTCTCCCAGTAGTAGTCCACCTCCTCCTGATCCCCGCAGTCGATGGAGAACGAAACCGCCTCCGTGAACTTGAACATCGGACCACCGTTGAGCGCGATGAACTCCTGCCCGTCGAGCCGGAACGAGGTGGTCATCACCGACCCCGGGGCCCCCGGCCCGACCTCTCCGTAGCGGCTGGTGCCCAGCACCTCGGAGTTCTTGAAGACCGACACGTAGAAGTTCGCCGCCTCCTCGGCCTGGTCGTCGAACCACAAGAACGGCGTGATCTTCTGGGTCATGGTCTGCATTCCTCCCATCGAGTCGACACGTCCGCTGCCGCCGATCAGCAGCCTCTGCACCTAGTCGACCGGACCGGGCCGAAATCGACACGCTCGCCGACCGATCGAAGTAGGATGGCAGCAAGAGGAGACGGCCATGCAGCTAACGCCGCGGCTCGAAGCAAAGATCGAAGAACTCGTCGCGTCCGGCCATTACGCTGACGCTGGCGACGTCATCGACAAAGCCGTCCAACTCCTCGCAGAGCGCGAGCGGAAACTGGCGCGACTCCGCGCCGAATTGGCGATCGGAGAAGAACAGGAGCGGCGGGGCGAAGTGGTCGATCTGACGCGGGAGCGCTTCGAAGAGATCAAACGCCAGGCGTTACGGAGAGATCAAGGCGCAAATCGGGCAATATCGTCGTAGGGGCGCACGGCGGTGCGCCCGCCTGGGGGCATGACGCGTCGCGGTCTTCAGTACGTAGGCGCACCGCCGTCCTCGGTTCTAACAACATCAAATACCACACCGACCCGATCGCCATCGGCGTCATCGAACCTTCAACTTCCGTCTGCCGCGCCTGCAACCTCGCCCGCGGGTACATCTACACCGGTGGCATCTATTCCATCGACGACCTTTACGGCCTCACCTGTCCCTGGTGCATCTCCGACGGGACCGCTAACGAACGCCTCGATGCGATGTTCAACGACGACTTCGGAGTCGGACACGGCAACGGCTGGGAACCCGTGGATCGATCCATCGTGGACGAAATCGCCTACCGCACCCGAGCTTCCCGAGTTGGCAAAGCGAACAGTGGTGGACCCACTGCAACGATACCGCTGCCTTTAACGGTCACGCGGGCTATGAAGAACTGACCTGACGTGCCCCTCGAAAACTGGTCCACCCATAATGAGCGTCCTCGACGTGTGGACCCCGAGGGAAAACCGGATGCGCACAAGCGGGTTATCGGTCGAGCAGATCGTCGCCATCCACAAGGAACACGAGGCGGGCTCCGGGCAGCACAACGCGGATGACGCGCGGTTTGTGGAGACGGATGTCGGTCGTCGCTCGTGCTCGATTGGCGGGACGCAATGTTCTCCACGTCCCCACCGCGCATCAGCGTTTCACGAGTTCCACGCGGCGATCAGCGCTGCTTCGAGGGCATCGCCATCCGGCGCCGTGGCGACGACAATCTCCGAACCGTTGGCGACCGGCTTGGTGCGTCCGTCGTCGGGCGCGCCGGGGATGTCGATCACCGTCACGTCGCGCGGCGTCAGCGTCACCAGACTCGGATCGCTCATCACGGCCGCCGCCAGCGGGTCCCAAAAGTAATAGCCGCCCGATGCGATCGACTCGGCGTTGTTGGCGAGCAGCGTTGCGACAAACTCGGCTTCGGGCGTCGACTTCTTGGCGTCCAATTGGGCGACGAACTCCGGCGTCACCGGCACCTTGTTGGTGGCGTCCAGCGGGACAAGCGTGATCGGCGCACCAGATTCGAAGACGAGGCGCGCCGCGTGCGGATCGCAGTAGATATTCCACTCGGCGGCGGTATTTTCCTCGCTGACAGACGACCCGGCGACGTCGACCGCGCCGCCCATCACGTAGATCTTCGCGATCTTCTCGACCAGCGCCGGCGTGGCTTCGAGCGCCGCGCCAACGTTCGTCAGCGGCCCCAACGCCAGCACGGTGACGGGTTCCGGCGACTCCCGAATCACGGACGTGAAGAGCGCGACGGCATCTTGCTCGACGGGGTCGCCGCCGTCCGGCAAGCCGAGCCCTTCAACCGTCTCGATCGTCGTGCGCCATTCCGCCGGTGGCGCGTTGTCACCCATCAGCGGCGATTCGGCCCCGCAGCTGACCGGCACGTCGCCGTAGTTCGTCAGCGCCAGCAAGCCCAGCGCGGACCGAACGCCGGCATCGCAGTCGGCGAACCCCGTCCCCGCGACGGTGATGGCTTTGACCGCGAATGTGGGATCGTTCAAGACCAACAGTGCCGCCATCCAGTCGTCGGAGATCATGTCGCTGTCGATGACGACGGGCACCGGGTCCTGGGCCGACACGGCCG
>JAXDKI010000407.1:0-4815 GCA_034667245.1 Thermomicrobiales bacterium
GATCTGCTTCGTCGGCAAGGGATCGTATGCGGACTTCGTGGCGCGGCGGCGACCCGACGTGACGGTGCCCGGCGAGATCGTCGATGCGACCGGGACGGTACTCGGCGAGCATCGGGGGTTGGTTCACCACACGATCGGGCAGCGGAAGGGGATCGACATTCCCCACCGCAAGCCACGGCCGCTCTACGTGCTGAAGCTGGAGCCTGACCGCAACCGGCTCGTGGTAGGATCGCGCGCCGAGGCGACGGCGCGGCAGTTGCGGGCCGACGCCGTGGCCATGACCGATGGGGCGTGGTCGCAGGCTCCGTTTGCTTGCGATGCGGTCGTCCGCTACCGGGGAACGCCGTTCGCGGCCGAGGTCGCACTTGGTCCGGAGGGAAGCGGCGAGGCGACGGTCGTCTTCACGGGAGAGACGCATCCGATCGCAGCACCCGGCCAGGCGGTCGTCTTTTACCGGGGCGACGAAGTGCTTGGCGGCGGCACGATCGGGAACGTTACGAGCGGGAACGTTTCGAGCGGGTAGCCGAAAGCCCGTAGCCGATAGGTGATTCGGGGTCGGCACGGTTGGTGCAATGGGCATCGTCGGCGTGCCGAGCAGGGTGGGCAACGTCACGTCTTATTACCGGCGACCGGCTACCGGCTACCGGCTCTTTGGGAGGGGACGATGGAGCACGACGAAGGCGGCAGTCGCTGGAAGCTATGGGCGATCTTAGGCGGGCTGGGCACGCTGATCGTCTTCGGATTGATCATCTGGGGGCTCTATTCCCTCGGCGATGACGACCAATCGGCGCTGGAACGATTCCGCGACATCGCGGTGATCTTCGTCATCCTCCTCTTCCTCATGACCGTCGTTCTCCTGGCGGCGATCACGGCGGCGCTCGGCTACCTCGTCCTCCAAATCAAGGATCGGGTCATCCCACTCCTCGAGGAGTTGAACGGAACGCTGAAGCGATTCCACGGCACGGCCAACTTCGTCACCGAGGAGGCGGTCAAGCCGATCATCACCGTCGCCAGCTCCTACGCCAAGGTGCGGGCGACGATGAAGACGGTGGCGGGACGGAACGGAAAAAAGAAGTGACCGGATAGGGATCTGGCGCTACGTTCCGTGATAGCGAGTCGTCGCCCGCGCCAGCTCGCCTCAGATTCCTGACCCCGCACGAGCATTTCCTGGCCGAGAGTCGAACGATCCCAAGCCATCTCCCCGGTCGCGTTTCCAATAGTCGCTCTGCGAGCACGAATGGGGTGCCTGTCCCCTGACCACGCCGCGAGCAGCGAAGCTATGCGGACTTAGCCTGCCGTCGGGCGAACTCCGAACCGGCCGGCCGCGCTGCCACCATCGACGGCCAGTGTGGCGCCGTTGACGAAGTCGGCGAGGGGAGAGGCGAGAAAAAGGATGGCGCGGGCAACATCGGCAGGCTCGCCGGGGCGACCGAGGGGGACGGCAGTGCGAGCGGCCGTTTTGTAGGATTCGGCAAGGTGGGCGCCGCCTTCGTCGACGTCGATGTAGCCGGGAAGGACGGCATTGACGCGGATGTCGTGGGGACCAAGTTCCAAGGCCATGGCGCGGGTGAGCATGACGACCCCTGCCTTCGACGTGCAGTAGTGGGACCAGCCGGCGTAGGCGGTGTTGGCGGCACCAGAACTGAGGGTGATGATGCGGCCGGGGCGGCCAGCGGCGATCATCGCCCGGGCGACGGCCTGGCAGGTGAGGAACGTTCCCTTCAGGTTCGTGTCGAGGACGCGGTCCCATTCCTCCTCGGTGAGATCCAGGAAGGGGGTGTTGGGGTAGATGCCGGCGTTGGCGACCAGGACGTCGGGTGGACCGAGCTCGGCACAGGCGGCATCGACCATGTGGCGGACGACGGCAGCGTCGCGGATGTCGGCCGGGAAACCGGCGGCGTCAATGCCCTGGGCGGCGAGGCGTGAGCGAGCACCCTCGACACGCTCCGGGGTCAGGTCGTTGAGGGCAAGGCGGGCGCCGGCCTGGCCGAAGGCTTCGGCGGTGGCGAAGCCCAGACCGGTCGCAGCTCCGGTGACGATGACGGTTTGACCGGTGAAGTCGATGGAAAGTGACATCTTGCACGACTCGGTTGCGAGCGCTGAGTGGCGACTGTACGACCGTAACTGGTCGGATTCTATGCGATCAACGGGTAGCGAGGAACGCAGGGAGACGACGAGCGCCGCCGCCCAGGCCAAATGACCGCGGTCGACCGAACCGAAAGCGCAGTATCGGCGATGGGATCGCGAGCCGGGGGCTATACCGAAGGCGTGGCATCGTGCATACTATTTGGTACGTTGCGCTAATCATCCACAACACGTTCGAGCAGGCGACCGGCACGACAATCGTGCGGGACGGTCGGTGTGCAATAGGCTGCGTTGAGGCAGCAGAAACGGGGTGAGATTGGGTATGTTCGACCTGAGCGATGAGGCAACGCTCGATCGCGCTTGCGAAGCGCTCAAGTTCCTCAGCGACAAGAACCGGCTCCGGATTCTGTCGTCGCTGACGCGGTCGGAGACCTGCGTCGCCGATCTGATCGACGCTCTCGGCATTCCCCAGCCGTTGGTGTCGTATCACCTGGGCAAACTCCGGAAACTGGGGTTGGTGCGGGCGCGGCGCGACGCCCAATGGGTGTACTACTCGCTGGACCCGGACGCCTGGGCCGACTTCATCGGCCCGCTGGCCGGGTTGCTCCACCTCGGTCCGCTGCCGCCGCTGGCGGCCTACGGGGCGGGTCGGCGCGCAGCCACGGATCAGGTGGTAGCGATCGCGTCCTGACGGGGTGTTCGGGACGCAGTGCAGGCGTGGAATCGAGGGATGGCCCGGTCGGGGAGGACTGGTCTTTTTTTGTGATAGGCACAGCCTATGCGCACTGACGAAGGGTCTTGCCTAGGCGTCGGGGTGGGATGCAGCGATGCAATTGTTGGTCACAGGGCGGGGGACGTGCTCAAACAGGCGCAGGATGGCGGTGACGGCGCAGCTCGGGTCAGGGGCGGCAAGTCCAGATGAGTTCCGAGCGTCGGACCGTTCCCTTGTCGTCCTATCTTGAGACACATTACGTCGTCTTCCTCGGTGAGCGAGCGGTGACGGTTCGCGTCGGACGGACCGCACCGGAACTCGACGCCGTTCTCGACGCCTTGGACGCCACGTCCGGGGTCTTTATCACCGCCGCGAATCCTCGTAGCGAATGGCAATCGGAAGGGGCAAACGCGGCGGCCAACGCGCGGATGGCAGCGTTGCTCCGTGAGGGCAACTGGCGCGTCCTGCCGCACGTTGGACGGTCGGCGGACGGGGATTGGGCGGAAGAGGGGTTCTTCGTCCTGGATCTCGACCCGCGGGTTGGGTTGGCGCTTGCGGAGGGGTTCGGTCAATTCGCGATCGTGGCGATTGAACGGAGTCTGTCTGCCCGTCTGCTGCTGACAGACTTGGCGCGCCCGGACGCCGGGGACGAGGAGCCGGGATTGTCGCCACGATGATGGCGTTTGACCTGCCTGGTCGCTGCCATCGGTAACGGCGATGCCAAGCCGGGGCTAGCCGGGCCAGCGGGCGATCACGTCGAACTCGACGAGCTCCTTCTTCGAGTTCCGTTTGCGGATGGGGTTCCAGGCAACATCCTCGAAGCCGAGACGGTGGAGCATGTCGGCATAGATCTGCTCGACAGGCAGGAGGGCACCGTAGAAGGTCGAGTTGCCGACGATGTAATGGAGTTCGGCACCTGGGGCAAGCATCGAGGGCAGCCCCCGGAAGTGGGTCCACATGTCGTCGAAATATTTGGCGACGTAGTTCGCGAGGACCTGACCACTCTTGTTGCGCTGATGGGCGATCAGTTCGAGCACCGTTTGCAAACGGTCATTCGCAAATCGCTCGCTCCCTGGCTGCCAATCCGCGAGGCGGCTGGTGGCGATGCCCCAGGTGCCGCCGATGGCGGACCAGTCGAGCTCACCGGCATCCCGTCCCTGTGCGAGGTAGCCGAGCCAGTACATGTAAGGACGGAGCTCGCGGATGTAGGACATCCGGTTGGCGTAGGGCGGGGAGGTGATGATGCGGTCGAATGGCCCTTCGATGGTCGCCGTGGGATTCCGGGCATCGCCGAGGAGGACGCGACTGCTGCCGACAGGGTTTTGCGCCGCTCCTTGAAGCACTATGCGGACATCGTGCCGGAATGTCTCTGCCAGATCGAAGGCCGGAAGTAAGGGTGGTTGACGCTCATCCTTGAAGGACATGGACTGGTGGTTGAAGGCCGCATTGGAGAGTTTGATGAGGGTCCGGCAAAAGGCGACCAGGAGCAACGACCGCTCGGGCGAGGCAGGTTCGGAGACGACGCCTAGTGCCGCCCGCAGTCGTCGGAGAAACAGCAGCGCGGCGGGATCCCACCAGCGATCGACGTTGTGGATGGGTGGGACCGGGTCAGGGGCAACCGTCTGCTCGTCGACCGCATCGATGGCACGGTCACAGGCGGCGCGCGTGGCTTCGATCTCGTCCGTTCGGTAGTGCGCGGTCTTGATCTGGCCGAACCAGACGAGGAAGGGGTTGATGTCGGTCGTGACCGCGTCGTGGCCGTGGTAGGCCGCGCTCAGGGCGGTCGTCGCCGTCCCGGAGAAGGGGTCGAAGATGCGGAGCGGTCGATCGTACTGACTGATCAGCTCCTCGACGACCTTGACCGAGTAGGCGGGCGTCAGGCGTAGCCAGCCGTGCCGGCCATTCTTGAGGTTGAACTTGTGTGTGTAATCGGCTCGCTGGCGTAGGGCTTCGTTGACGTCAATCGGCATCGGGTCTCCGAGGCGGGGAACATCCGGCACAGATTTGACCTCAAGGGG
>JAXDKI010000408.1:0-2597 GCA_034667245.1 Thermomicrobiales bacterium
GATCTCCGGCAAGGAGGTCGCAGCGGACGAGGCCCTTCGCTGGGGCCTGGTTCACAAGGTCGCACCGGCCGCCGCGGTCGAGCAGATGGCGATCGATCTGGCCACAGCCGCCGCCTCCCATCCGCCCGAAGCGGTCGCGCGCCTCAAGGAGATGCTCCACGAGTGGGACGGCGTCGTCGAGCGCTCGAAGGCCGAGGGCGAGGGCCAGGTCGAGTGGCAGCGCACCGGCCCCGGGCTTCCATTTCAGGGCCGATCGGTTTAGAGTTTCCCGAAAGCAACTCGGGGAGGCATCGTGAAGGGAATCGCGTTCGCAGGGGCTGTCGTGCTCGCGCTACTGGGGCCGGCAATCGCACAGGCCGATGAGGACGTGTACCTCGTCGACACGATCTCAGACAGCGGCGCTCTCAACACATGCTCAGCCGCGGCGGGCGACTGTAGCCTGCGCGGCGCGTTCGGTCTGGTGGATGACGGCGATCCCCTGACCGACACGGACACAATCAACTTCACGGGAGCGGTCTTCGACGGACTAGAGACCGTGCCGGGGGAGGCCACCATCGTGCTCGGCTCCGGCGTGACCTCGGACGAGAATCTCATCGTCGCCGCCAACTGCAGCGCCGTCGCCCCCTGCGCGGGGATTGACGGCCCACCCCCGGGCGACAATGCGATCAGCCACACCACGGGCACCCTCTCGGTGAACGGCCTCGCGATCTTCGACACCGCAGGGTCGGGATCGGCGCTCTTCTACGGCGGGCCCTCTCAAGGCTTGACGCTGTTCAACAACTGGTTCGGGTTGCGTCTCGACGGGACCGTCGACGGAAACCCGAACGGAGTCTCTTTGTCGGGATCCAACTCTCAGATCGGGGTCGTTGGCGCTGCTCCCAACGTCTTTGCTGGGAATGCGACTGGCCTCCAAGTTTTCGCATCGGACGACCACACGATTCAGAACAACCTCTTCGGCGTCAAGGCGGACGGCGCAACGGCAGCGGCCAATACCGAGCAGGACATTGAGATCAACGGCAACGGTGGGGGTGACGACCCGAACGGCATCGTCGTCGGCGCGACTCCGAACGCCACCCCGGTCTGTGACGCGGGATGCAACGTGATCGCCGCGGCGGGAGGACCCTCGACGCGAGGGGTGAGCCTAGTCGCGGGCGCCGGCAGTTCGACCGCCCGCGGCGTCGAGATCACCGGAAACCACATCGGCGTCAACACCGCTGGAACCGCCTCGACCGGAACGGGTTTACTTGTGGCGGTGGGCGGGGCCGACGAGGTGGCGGTTTCGGGAAACCGCATGGCTGGCGGCCTGTTCGCCGTGACCGCGGGCAACGATGCCGAGGACCTCGTCGTCGAGGACAACTCGATCGGCGCCAACGCAGATGGAACGGGGGTCCTCGACGGCGCCGTCGTCGCCTCCATCCTCGCCAACCCGAACCCGTCGGCATCGGCGCTGATCAGGGGCAACCTGATCGCCCAGGAGTCGCCGGGCCAGGCGGTTGTCGTCGGTCAAGCCGGTGCCGTGATAGACGAGAACCAGATCGGCATCACCGGCGTGCCGGGCTCCGGCGGGAGCGTCGCGATCGCAGTCCAGGGCCCGGACCATCAGGTCGAGGAGAACACGATCGTGGAGACCACGGGCGACGCGATTGCCCTGACGGACATCTCAGACGTTGACGTCGCAGGAAACTCCGCGGCAGGGATCGGCGGCGACGGGATCCAGGTCAGCGCGTCGGGAGGCAACTCCACTTCGAACACGCTCGGCGGCACCGATCCCGCCCGGGCAAACGACTTCTCCGACGTTGCCGGCTCAGCGATCAAGATCGTCGGCGACGGCCAGGATCAGAATCAGATCCTGATGAACCTCGGGGCCTCGGATGACTTCTTCATCGACCTCGAGGGCATCGATGGGCCCGGCAACGGACTCGGCGGGCCGAATGCCGAAATCGAGTCGCCCAAGGTCAAGAAAGTGAAGAAGGACGAGGTGTCGGGCGAGGGCGCGCCTGGCGGGGAGATCTGGGTCTACCGGACGAAGTCCGACGCCGGCGACTTCCCATTTGACCTCAAGAAGCTCGTGGGCACGAAGAACGTAAAGAACGACGGCACCTGGAAGTTGAAGCCGGACAACAAGATCAAGGGCAAGCACGTCATCACCGCGCTACAGATCGACGAGCTTGGCAACTCGTCCGAGCTCTCGAAGGGGAAGAAACCGAAATGAGCTCAGGGCGCGTCTGCGCTCTCGTCCTTGCATTTGAGCTCGTCGCGCCCGCGACGGCCGGCGCCGCCGTCTACACGTATCGCGTGCACACGACCTCCGGCAGCGACGCGCTCGACACTTGCACGAACGCTCCGACCGACTGCAGCCTTCCCGGGGCGGTGGAGCTGGCCGAAGAGGGGCCGGTGACGACAAAGGCCGAGGAGAAGAAGGTGAAGGGCGAGGGCATCGTCGATGCAACCGTCTCCGTCTACAAGACCCAATCCGGGAAGAACGTGCCGCCGACGGGCCTCAAGAAGCTGATCGGCACTACGACCGTCGACGGCAACGGAGAGTGGAAGCTGAAGCCCTCGAAGAAGCTCAAGGAGCGTCAGATCGTCACCGCGCT
>JAXDKI010000409.1:0-4441 GCA_034667245.1 Thermomicrobiales bacterium
TTTGCGTTGGCCGTCCTGTTGTGGACGATCGTTGGACGCGGTTGGGATTGGTTAAGCTGGGACCTGATCACTCGCATGCCGTCGAGGAAAGCCGAGCAATCTGGTCTTAACTCTGCGGTGCTCGGGACGATCTGGGTGATCTCACTGACTTCGCTGATCGCCTTTCCGCTAGGGGTAGGTGCCGCGATCTATCTCGAGGAATACGCACCACCGTCTCGATGGACGAAGATCCTCCAAGTCAATATCGCCAACCTGTCGGGCGTACCGTCTGTTGTTTACGGTCTGCTCGGGTTGGGGATCTTCGCCGAGATGCTTCATCTCGGGCGAGTGATTTTAGTCGGCGCCTTGACGATGGCGGTACTCAGTCTGCCGGTGATCATCATCGCCAGTCAGGAGGCGATCAGGGCGGTGCCGTGGTCGCTGCGTGAGGCGGCGTTTGGGGTTGGGGCGACCAAGTGGCAGGTCGCTCGACATCACGTGCTGCCGGCGGCGTTTCCCGGGATCCTGACTGGCACGATTCTGGCGATTTCGCGGGCGATAGGCGAGACGGCTCCTCTCCTCGTGGCAGGCGCCAGTGCATATGTTGCCACGCGGCCCGATAGCTTCTTCGATTCATACACCACGTTGCCGATCCAGATCTATAACTGGACCGCACTTCCGCAGAAGGAATTCCGATCGCTCGCGGCCGCGGGCATCATCGTCTTACTCCTCCTCTTGCTGACGATGAACTCGGTTGCGATCATCCTCCGGCAACGAGCAACCCGGAAGGCAAGGTGGTAGGGCAATGGTCGCACAGCGAGAGGTCGTCGACGGTACGAGGGCGGCGGTGCGGGTGGCGCCAGTAGGCGCGCTGGAGCATCAGGCGGAGAGCGTCGCGGCGGAAACGGTTGTGATCGCGATTCGCGATCTGAACGTGTACTATGGGGCCTTCCACGCGGTGGCGGACGTCAGCTTCGATGTTCCGCAAAATCGGATCACGGCGCTGATCGGACCTTCGGGATGTGGAAAGAGCACCGTGTTGCGGTGCATCAACCGGATGAACGACCTTATTCCGTCGGCGCGAGTCGAGGGGAGGATCATCTACCACGGTATCGACATCTGTGGAGATAAGGTCGATCCGGTCGAAGTGCGGCGGCGCATCGGCATGGTGTTTCAGAAGCCGAATCCGTTCCCGAAGACTATTTACGACAACGTTGCGTGGGGCGCGCGCATCAACGGCATCAAGGGGAACATGGACGAGCTGGTGGAGCACTGCTTACGCCAGGCCGCGTTGTGGGACGAAGTCAAGGACAAGCTGAAGCAGAGCGGACTAGCGCTTTCCGGAGGTCAGCAGCAGCGTCTGTGCATCGCGCGCGCGCTGGCAATCAATCCCGACGTGATCCTGATGGACGAGCCGGCGAGTGCACTGGACCCGATTTCGACGCTCAAGATCGAAGACTTGATGCGCGATCTGGTTCGCAACTACACGATCGTGATCGTGACGCACAACATGCAGCAGGCCGCTCGTGTTTCCGACCAGACGGTGTTCTTTTCGTTGAACGAGCGCCGGCAGGGGGTCCTGGTGGAAGTCAGCTCGACTCGTGATCTGTTCACTAATCCGCGTGATCAGCGGACTGAGGATTACATCACCGGTCGATTTGGATAGCCACCTCTGCTGTCGACCGGCGGGAAGGATCGCAAGAGATGACACGGGTCGCCTACGGCCAGCAGATCCAGGAGTTGCGCGATGCAGTCGTCGCCATGGGGAGCATGGTCGACAAGGCGATCGCTCGATCCGTCGATGCGTTGAAGCTCCAGGATGTGCAACTTGCGCGGGATGTGCTCCGTGCCGACGCGGCAATCAATCAACTCCGGTGGCAGACGGAAGAGCGGGCGCTGTTAGTGATCGCGACGCAGGCGCCGATGGCCGGGGATCTGCGCACGATCGCGGCCGTCATCCACATCGTGACGGAGCTGGAACGCATGGCGGACCATGCCGCGGGCAACGCGAAGATTGTCGTCCAGACGGCGGAGGAACCGCTCCTGAAGCCGTTGGTGGATATCCCGAGGATGTGCGATCTGGCCCGGGCGATGCTGTCCGACAGTATCACGGCGTTCATCGAAGGGGACGCGGACGCGGCACGGTCGATCGTCGGCCGCGACGACGAAGTGGACGACCTGTACAACCAGATCTATCGCGAACTGCTGACATACATGATGGCCGATCCCTCGACGATCAATCGGGCCACGCATCTGCTCTGGGCGGCGCACAATGTCGAGCGGATCGCGGACCGGGTAACGAACATTTGCGAGCGAGTGGTGTTCGCGGCGACGGGGACACTGGAAGAATTAGGCGTTTCGACGTATTAGCGACGGACCAGACCGGAGACAGGGCATGTCCGGGGTGAGTGAGTGATTCGGCGTGAAGCCGACGGGACCCGCACGCGCGCTCCCACTGGTCGCCTTGCGGCTCCCGTTTTGATGCGCCACGGGCCCGTGGCGGTGGGGACGGCGGGTCGCTCCGGGTCCTGATGACCGGGAAACCAACCGGGGGAAGCAAGGTACTGCCCAGGCCCGCCGTCCTCCCTCCGGTGCCGCTTGGGAACGAGAATAGAACACATAGTCCTATTTGTCAATACCTCATTGGGTTCGTCGTTGAGCTCTTCGGCCCTACCCAGCTTACAGGCGCTTGCAGGTGCCGATTTCCTCCTGAGTCATGTGAACGCTCGGCGACTGTATGGTCGTCCGGCTACGGTCGCCGATCGTGTGCCCGATGCCCTTCGACGAGAGAACGGGGGTTGTGAAGAACCGAGAAACCGCTGGTTTCTGTCCGGTCGGCGGTACTGTGGCGACGAAGAATTGCCGGGCTGGCTCTGGTCGGAGAGAGCCACGACAAGCCCGGAATGACGGTGGGCGGCGGCGGGCGGCTCGACCGGAGCGGTCCGTCGAGGATGGTCAACATTTCAGGGGGTGGCGTCGGCCCATGGGCGGTCGGGGTGGGAGGCCCGCCACGCGGCGACAACGGCGTGGAGGTGGGGGACGAGTTGTTCGAGGTCGAGGGGGGCGACGAGGACGCCATCGGCGCCGGCGGTTGTGACGTCAGCGGTCTGCAGTTCTTCGGCGGTGGCGGCGATGAGGAGGATGGGGATGTCGGTGCGCGGGCTGGCGAGGGCGCCGCGGTCGCTCCGACCGCGGAGGCGGCGGATGACTTCGACGGCACTGAGGTCGCGGAGGGCGGCGTCGACCAAGGCGAGGTCGAAGGTGCGGAGGCGGAAGACTTCGAGTGTCTGGATGCCGCTGGCGACGGTACTGGTCCAGAATCCGCCGTAGACGAGTCCCTCGGCGAGGAATGCGCTAAGGTCGGGATCGTCGGTGACGATGAGGATGTGCGGTCGTTCCAGGGCTGATTGGGATGCGTTCACAGGGGATTCCTACGGGGTCGTTGCACCATGGTGCGGGTTATTGCCTTGGGTCGGAGAGAAATTCCTCGGCTTCGCTCTGAATGACGAAGCGCTCCTCACTTTTCCAGTGATGAATAGTAGAGGGCGTTGAAGAGAAGGCGGTAGGTGCCGCGGGCTTGGGCGCGGAATTGGGGGCGGAAGCCGATGAGGATGGCGCGACCGAGACCGACTGGGATATCGACGATGGCGGCGCGGCCGGCGATCTGGTCGGCGCCGTGGAGCCAGCCGGAGAGGAGTTGGTTGGTGAGCGGATACTGCGCAACGATCTGGGCGGCGCCGCGAACCTCGAAGGCGGGGGAGGAGACGAACATGGCAGCCGCCTCGCGCTCGAACCCGTAGCCGACCGGGTGATCGGCGTCGATGAGGATACGGATGAGCGAGCCGGGGGCGGAAAAAGCCTCGGGACGAACGCCGTCGAGGACGTTGGTGACCGGGAGGTAGAGCTGGCGAATGGCGAGGTCGCAGGCCGAGTCGAGGGCGATCAACGTTCCACCCGCCTCGACGAACCGGCGCAGATTCGAGGCGCCGACGTCGCCGATGCCGCCGGCATACTCGGCCGGGTATTCCGCCAGGTTGTTGCCTTCGAGGATGTCGCGTGCGGGTTGCTGCGGGAGGAGGATGACATCGAACCGATCGGAGAGATCTCCTTGTTTGACATCGGCATCTCGCAGCGTGTGGTAAGGAAATTCGTATTGCTCAAGGACGAAGCGGGTCCAGCCCTCGTCGATCCCATTAGGACGCCAGGACCGATAGACGCCAATGCGCGGCAAGCCCAGCGTTCTGCGCGGGCAATCGAGCTCCCCGTCGAGGCCGTAGGCGCTGACATCGCCCCGCGACACGAGATCGCTCATCGCTGCCGCGCCAAGGCCCCGGGCCAGATACGTGCCCGTCGGGAACCGGCGACCGTGAGCGGTGCAACTTTGCTCCGCTCGTGCCACGACGGCGCCTGCCGCGAGGAGACGGTTGACCAGGCGCGCCGAGCCATTGGGTTCGGGGCTGAT
>JAXDKI010000410.1:0-7109 GCA_034667245.1 Thermomicrobiales bacterium
GATGGGGAGCCGTAGGGCACCGGGCTGCTTCGTCCGGTCATGGTCAGAACGCGTTCTCCACCCTGACAGTCGGATTGCCGTAGACCGCGGAGTGAGGACGCGGGCGCCGGTCGATCCCGGAGTACGGGGATCTGCCGTACGCCGGGACTCTGGGGATACATCCAGTTCGCCGACCGCGACGTAGACTTCCAAACGTGCCGCAACGACCCAAAAGCGCGAAGCGACGATGATCTTTCGGCCACGTCGCTCCGAGCAATCGATGACATCATTGGCACGAATGATGCGGGGCGGTGCATTCGCATCGACCGGACGAGTCCGCTTGGGGCACCGAGCAACGCACGAGCGGCACGTGGAGAGGGTGCAGGTTTTCTGACGGCGGGACTTGGTCGGATTCGGTAGACCAACCCGCGCAACCCTGACCCGTTCCGGCCTGGTCCCGATAAGGGCAGGCGCTTGAGCTCTTTGCTTACAACACGTCTCGAGCGACGGACCGGGGTCCGAAACCGCCCCTGCCCGGGGATTACGCCGAAAGGAGGTGATGCGAGGAGGACGGCGACCAGAAGCGTCAGGTACCCGCTTCACGGCCGCCACGCGGGCACCAGTTCCCGGTTCGGTCATGCGCTCGTTCGGAACAGCCATTCGACTAAAACAGCACGGAGGATTTCGAGAGATGAGCGATACGCAACGACACAGCCAGCAGGTTCGGGACACGGCTAACCGGCTCCTGGAGCGCCTGCAGAGCGACCAGGACTTCGCCAAGAAGATCAAGGCGGATCCCGTGGGCGCGCTGACCGGCGAAGGTCTTCCGCAAGAGGCCGTCGGCGACTTCATGCACACCGCGAACGTTCCGACCGAAGGTGAAGTCTCCGGCTACATGATGTGCTCGGAGACCTGCCTCGACGGGCAAAGCGCACGCTGCAAAATCAACACCGCGAAATACCCGTACTAATCGGTTGGGCAGGGAGGATCGCGGGACGACCGTTCTCGGTCGTCCTGCGATCCGGGTCGGGGGTGCTCCGCTCCGCGGCTCCCCCGACGTTTCTTGTCATCGCGACGCGGACGCCGAATGGGGCTAGACTGCTTCCCCGAATCCGCGGCCCGTGCTCGCATTTCGTTCGCACGTTGTCCGGATTGAAGGGCTAGCGTCGCGGTCGCCTAGACGGGCTGCGCCGGCTACGGATCGATGCCATGTGTAGCGGTCGGGCGCCGCGGGCGCGTCTCGGGAGCGGGTCTGATGTTCGAAGCGGAGGTTGAGTATGCATCGCGCGAAACGACGCGGGGAGCGTCGATCGCGCCATTTCCGCTGCTTCGGCAGCAGTCGTCCGCGCAATCCGAGGATTCGCCGCCGGTCGACGGCGACCCGCGAGACGTGTGCTTTCGGGGGCTCGTCGAGGAGCACTGCCGCCGAGCAGGCGAACTGACAAGTGGGTGGATCGTCGAGCCGGCCGGATCGCAGTCGGAGACCTGGATCGTCGTCCGGCGGGCGGGCGGGGACGCGCCGACCCAGGGATGGAAGCTCCACGTGTCGGCCGGTGGCGCGACCGCCGAAGCGGTCCTGCATCGCGTGCTGCCCGTGCTTCTCGCCGACGACGCCGATTTCAAGGTGGCGGCGTCGCTGAGGGTGCTCGACGACCTCAATGACGGGCGGGCGACGCTCAGCCAGGTCGGCAAGTTCGTCACCGTCTACCCACGGGACGATGCCCACGCCGTTCGCCTGGCGGTTGCCCTCGATACCGCCACCCGCGGATTGCGTGGTCCGAGCATTCCGTCGGACCGGCCGCTCCGGCCGGGCAGCCTCGTCCACTACCGGTACGGGGCCTTCGGTGGGCGGATGATGCAGACGCCGCTCGGCGAGACCGCGTATGCCCTTGTCGCGCCTGACGGCGAGCTCGTGCCCGACCGCCGCCTCGCCGGATACCAGGCGCCCGCGTGGGTGGTCGATCCGTTCGTGGTGGCCGGGGTCGCGCAGGAACCGGCCGTGCCCGGCCCGTTGATCGCGAACCGCTTCCTCGTGCTGGCGACGCTTCACCGGTCCTCACGCGGGGCCGTGTTCCGGGCGATCGACGTCGATGCGCCGCGGCGATGCGTTCTCAAACAAGCCCGCCGCGACGCCCAGATGGCAGCTGACGGCACCGATGCGCGCGACGCGTTGCGGTACGAAGCCGAGATCCTGCAACGACTTGGGCAGGACGCCGCCTTTCCGACAATGCTCGGCCTGGTCGAGCAGGACGGCGATCTGTACCTGGCGATCGACGACATCGACGGCGAGACGCTCGAGCGTCGGGTTGCCGAGCTCATCTCCCGGGGCTGCACGCCGCCGGTCGAGCAGCTTGTCGGGTGGGGTCGGGAGCTGGCCGCGATCTTGTCGCGGCTCCATCGACAAGGCCTGGTCTACCGGGACCTGAAGCCGTCGAACGTCATTGTGGCGCCGGACGGCGCGTTGCACCTGATCGACTGCGAACTTGTGCGTCCAATCGGTGCCGCGGGCCGCTCTCACGGCCTGGGTACGTTCGGGTACATGCCGCAGGAACAGGAAGCGGGCGCACCGAGCGCCATGACGGACGACGTTTACGCGCTGGGGGCTCTCCTTGTCTTCCTGGCGACCGGTGCTGAACCGTCGCAGGCGCCGCGGCGATTCTCACTCCTCGACCGCCCGCTCACCCTGCTCAATCCTGCCGTCGGCCCCGATTTCGCCGGGGTGGTAGCCGGCTGCCTTGAGCACGACCCATCGAGCCGGTTTCGATCCATGGACGAAGTCGAGGCCGCACTCGCCGCCGCTACGGGAGTCACCGCGCCTCGGGCGCCGTTCGGCGGCGAGGAAGGGACCGAGTCGGACGCGGACGCCCGCAGCCGAGCGCGCGTCCTGGCGCGGCGGCTCGGGGAGACGTTGCGCGCGGCGGCTCGCCGCCCACCGCACGGCAACGGAGTCTATTGGCAAACAGGTCATCGGGTCGCCGGCGGCATCCCGCTTCGGGACGTCAACATCGGGAATGCGGGCACGCTCCTCGCACTCGCCGAGCTGGCCGACGAGTTCGCCGACCCCGCGCTCCGCGAGGCGTTGTCCGGCGGGGCGGACTGGCTCGCGCAGGTGAAGGCGCTGGAAGGCGATCCGGTGCCCGGCCTCTACGTTGGCGAGGCGGGCATCGCGGCCGCGTTGCTCCGGGCAGGACAGGTCCTCGGCCGGGCAGAGCTCGTCGACCTCGCGGCGGAACGGGGCCGGTGGATCGGGTCGCTACCGCATCGGTCACCCGATCTGTTCAACGGCACGGCCGGGCGCCTCCGGTTCCACCTCATGCTCTCGGACGAAACCGGGGATCCGGCGGCGTTGGACGACGCGGTGGCGGCCGGCGAACGCCTACTAGCCACGGCTGAGGAGGCCGGCGCGGGCGGGATGAAGTGGACGATCCCGCCCGGGTACGGGAGTCTCAGCGGGAGCGCGGGCGTGGGGTATGCCCATGGCGCCGCCGGCATCGGCGATGCCCTGCTCGATCTCTGGGAAGCGAGCGGGGACGAACGGTATCTGGTGGCCGCCCGGGGTTCCGCCTGTTGGCTCCGCCGACTCGCAGTTCCGACGTTGAGCGATGGCAGCGGATTGGGTTGGCCCAGCGATGAGGGCCAGCCGCCCGTTCCCGCGTTCTGGTGCCACGGTGCGACCGGCGTCGGGCGGTTTCTGCTCCATGCGGATCGGCTCGGCCTCCTCGAGGATGGCCATGATCTGGTGGCACGGGCGGCGCGGGCGGTCGCGCGCGGCACGCGGTGGGCGGGGCCGACCCAGTGCCACGGACTCGCCGGCAACATCGAGTTCCTCCTGGACGTCTATCAGTCAACTGAGGATCCGGCCTATCTGTCCGAGGCGCGGTCGCTCGGGCGTCTGCTGGAGGCGTTCGGTCAGGAGCGGGATGGGCTACTTGTTTGGCCGTCGGAGTCGCCGTGGGTCGTGACGCCGGACTACATGGTCGGCTACGCCGGTGTGGCGGCGTGCCTCTTGCGATTGGCGGACGCGGCACGACGGCCTCAGGGACTGTCCCGGGCCGGCTTTCGATTCCGTTCGACCGCGAGGGCCATGAGTGCGGCGAATGCAAGTGGTCGCCAGGCACGTGGGTTGGCCGAATGAGCGACGGACGCGCTGACTTGGGACCGCCGCCGGTGTCACCGGTCGCCTGGCGGACGGTGGTTGGCGATCGGGTCACCGTCCACGCACCGGAGGGATCGGCGGCCGCCACCCGCGCCGAGGACGAGCTGCGTGAAGCCGAGCGCGTGATCGAGGAGTTGGTCGACCTGCTGGGTCCGCCCACGGAGGGCCGGGCTGTCGGCATCGACCTGTACCTCGTCGATCCAGGCACCGAGCTCCCGGCGGGGCTGGCGATCCCGGCCGACCCGCCGACCGGCGAAGGCGCCAAACCGGATGCCGAGCGCGCCATCGTCTCTATCGTCGTGGATTCCGCGGGAGCGCCGATCGCGTGGGAGATCACGCGACTGCTCGTTCCGCGCTGGTTCGGGTCGAGTGCCGCGGCGGCGTCACTGGTGGTCGATGGGATCGCCGGAGTCGTCGCAGCGCGGATCGGGACACGACCGTCGCTGGATGAGCTCGACGCCGCGGTTCGCGGCGAATTGGCGGCGGGACGAGAGATCACGCTGTTCGATGCGGTCGCGACGCCGCTGCCCGGAGGATCGACGACCGGCACGATGGTCGACGCCGAGGCCGCGTCGTTCGTCGGCTATCTGGTGCGGACGTTCGGCGAGCAGGCGTTGCGCCAGTTTCTCGCGGCGTACGACCCCGCGCGCCGCGACCACGCGGCCATCGCGGCGTACCACCAACCCCTGGCCGCGCTCGAAGAGGCATGGATCGGCAACCTACGGCAGCAGCGCGGCAACCGCGCGGCGTTCCGCTTGCTGTTCCGACAACTCGCCCCGCTCCTCCGACCGTATCGGAAGCGCGAGGTCGAGGTCTTCGCCTACATGCTCTTCGAGCTGGTCTACGGGGTGGTGCTTGCCCTGGCCAGCAAGTATCTGATCGACACCGTGATTCCCGAGGGGAGCACGAGCAAGCTTGCGGGTTTCGTGGCGCTGCTGCTGATCCTGTTCGTCCTCGACGGCGCCGTCGGCTTGCGCCGCGCCTACGTCAGCAACTGGATCAATACCCGGGTCATCCTCGAGCTTCGGGTGCGGATCTTCGCGCACCTGCAGCGACTCCCACATGGGTTTTATGCGCGCGCGAAGATCGGCGACCTGATGGCGCGACTCTCGGGCGACCTGGCGCTGATCGACCAGGCGCTGTCTCAGGTGGCCGGCGTCGGCGTCTTCATGGCGCTACGGGCGATTGTCGCGGCGGTGACCCTGGTCGTTCTGAGCCCCATCCTTGGGGGGCTCGTCCTCGTCGTCGTGCCCGTCTTCGCCGTGGTCTACCTCTCGCTTCGCTCTCGACTCCAGAAGGCCAGCTACGACCTGCAGAAGCTGGAGGGCGAAGTCGCGGGAGCGGCTCATGAGAACCTATCGGCACACGCGGTCATCAAAGCGTTTGGTCTGGAGCGATCGACGGTCTCCTCCTACCGCGGGCGGATGGACCGCATTTTCGCGGTGACGATGCGCCTGGTGTTCGTCGGCGGGCTGTTCGAGACGAGCATCGGTCTGGCGACGACGCTCGGACAACTGGTGGTCCTCGGCGTCGGCGGGTACCTCGTCATCGACGGAGGGTTGTCGGTCGGAACCCTGGTTGCCTTTATCGGCCTGCTGCCCTCGCTCTTTTCGCCAATCGCGAGCCTGTCGAACGTCGGGCAGACGGTCGAGCAGGCGTCCGGTGCGCTCGAGCGGGTTCGAGAGGTGCTCGACGAGCCGGTGACGATCGCGGACCAGGCGGGTGCGGCAGAACTACCCCCCTTGTCACGCGAGATCCGACTGGAGCAGGTCACCTTCGGCTACGAGCCGAACCGGCCCATTTTGCGAAACCTGACGATGTCGATCCCCGCCGGCGCGCACGTGGCGATCGTGGGACCGTCCGGCTGCGGGAAGAGCAGCGTCATCAACTTATTGCTCCGGTTCTTCGACCCACAAGAAGGGCGGGTTCTGTTCGACGGGCAGGACGTGCGTGAGGTCACGCTGGCGTCGCTGCGGGGCCAGGCCGGGATCGTCTTTCAAGACACCTTCGTGTTCGACACCACGGTACGCGAGAACATCGCGATCGGCCGGGACGGCGCCAGGGACGAAGAGGTCATCGCCGCGGCCCAGGCGGCCGAGCTCGACGAGTACATCGCCGCCCTCCCGGCCGGGTACGACACAGTTCTCGGGGAGCGCGGTGTGCGCATGAGCGGTGGCCAGCGCCAGCGCCTTGCCATCGCACGGGCGCTGGTCCGCAACCCGCGCATCCTGATCCTCGACGAGGCGACGAGCGCCCTCGATGCGCAGACCGAGGCGGAGGTCCTGGCGACGATCGAGCGTCTGGCACGCGACCGGACGACAATCAGCATCACGCACCGGCTGTCGGTGGCCGCGGCGGCGGATCACGTGGTGGTGATGGACCGCGGTCGCTTGGTGGAGGAGGGCACCCACCACGAGCTGCTCGCCCGGGGAGGTCTCTACCGCCGGCTCTACGACGAGCAGGTGGGAGCGGGGTCGTCGATCGAGAACGCCGTCGCGAGTAGTTGACCCGGAGAGTCGGGTGTGGCACTAGGGTGGTGATCGGTGAGATGGCCGGGCCCGATGATGCGGCCGACGCGATGTGGTCTTTTATGGTGACCCCGCTGGGACTCGAACCCAGAACCAACGGATTAAAAGTCCCACTCTGGTATGTGTGTGGTTGTTCACCAAGGTCCAAAATGACCCTATCTGATGCGCGTTTATGGTCCTTCCAGTGTCTGCAATGTCCACCAAGGTATCCGAGTGTTCATGGGCTTGGCTGTCAAATTGGCTGTCACTGCCTTCACAGCCTCGATTGCTTTCGTCACCGCCGGTTAGCCCACCTATCCTCGAATTATGGTTCGACGAGAGACGTACGCCGAACGCTACGACAGGGGCGGTTGCCACTTCATCACTCCCGAGCAGATTCGAACATCTCGTCCGCACCCAATGCCGATCGAACGGGTTTGTCACTCGTCAGATGATCGCCCCGTGGG
>JAXDKI010000411.1:0-10080 GCA_034667245.1 Thermomicrobiales bacterium
CGCGCCGTGGTAGAGGTTCTCCCGCGCCGCCTTGCGGACCTCGTCGACGCCGTCGAAGGCGGAGAGGGCGCGGCCGTGGCCGAAACTCTGGGTGATGGCGCGGGTACAGATGTTGAGGCGCGGCCCGATGACGGTGCCGCGCTCGACCTCTTCCTTGAACGTTACGTGGTGGCGACGAACGACCGACGACCGACGACTGAGACAGGGGGGGCAACATGGTTACAGCGATCCGGGCAGGGTGGCTCTGGGACGGGACGGGCGGAGAAGCGATTCGCGACGGTGTCGTCTTGATCGACGGCGAGCGAATCGTGGCCTCGGGGCCGGCGCCGGCGGTCGCGATTCCGGAGGGCGCGGAGACGATCGACCGGGGGGACGAGTTCCTGATGCCCGGTCTGATCGATGCCCACACCCACATCACGATCATCCCCGGTTTGGGGAACCAGGTCGGGCAGCTGATGCAGCCGATCGAGCGACAGACGATGCGCGGTGTCGGCAACCTGCGGCGGATGCTCCGCTCCGGGGTAACCACGGCCCGGATCATGGCCGAAGAGCACTGGCTCGACGTCGCGTTCAAAGAGGAGATCGAGCGCGGCACCGTCGTCGGTCCGCGACTCAACATCTGCACCCGCGCCATCACCCAGAGCAACGGCCACGGTCGCGCCCTTTCGGCATTCGACGGCGTCGACGAGGTCCGCAAGGCGGCGCGGGAGAACCTCTACCACGGCGCGGAATTCCTGAAGCTCTTCATCACCGGCGGCGTCAGCTCGACGCGCGGCGGCGGGATCAAGGCGGCCAGCTACACGCGTGAGGAGATCCGGGCGGCCGTCGAAGAGGCCGAGCGGAACGGCACCTACGTCGCCGCCCACGCGATCGGCGGTCCCGGTATCCGCCTCGGCGTGGAGGAGGGGGTGCGGACGATCGAGCACGGCTCGATGGCGACCGACGAGGACCTGGCCTTGATCAAAGAGCGCGGCGCTTGGGTGGTCTTGACCGAGTCGATCCTCTTTCACCCCACCGGAATCGAGCAGGGCGACCGCGACAATCCCTTCATCATGGCCAAGCTGCACGACGCCCGCGCGAACGCCCCGGAACGCCTCCGCGCGATCGTCGCCTCCGGCGTCCGCTACACCGTCGGCACCGACAGCATGCACGGCCTCCTCCCGTTCGAAGTCGCCAAACTCGTCGACTGGGGCGCGTCGAATGCCGACGCCCTGCTGGCGGCGACGCGCTGGGCGGCGGAGTGCTGCCGGATGGAAGACCGAATCGGGACGATCGAGCCCGGCAAGTTTGCCGACCTGATCGCCGTGGAGGGGAATCCGCTGGAGGAGATCGGGGCGCTGGAGCAAGTGCGGCTGGTCGTGAAGGCCGGGAAGCGATACGAAGGGTTGTCGGAGGTGTAGCGGCACCGGCCCCCTAACCCCCGGCGTTCGGGGGGAAGGGGATCGGGGTAGGAGGCCGTTCACCGCACACGCAAAAGGAGGAATCGGTACATGACCGTAACCAAAACCCAAACCGACATCGAGCAGCAGGTTCGTGACGCCATCTCAACCGAGGAACCCTGGGCGTTCGTCGAGAAGGCGGCGACGCTGGTTCGCCTGTCGGGGAACGACGACGAGCGGAAGGCGATCGAGCATCTGACGAGCCGGCTCGACGCGTTCGGCGTGGAGTACACGCTGCACACACCGACCTGTTTCATCAGCTGGCCGCTGGGAGCAACGCTGCGGATCGTCGGGGACGATGCGTTCCAGATCATGGCGAAGACGCCGTCGATGTCGATCTCGACCGGCGGCGAGGAGCGCGAGGCGGAGCTGGTCTACCTCTCGACCGGGTATGCCAAAGACGTCACCGACATCTTCTCGATTGGCGAGATCGCGCAGGTCGACCTAACCGGCAAGGTGGTGATCACCGAGGGGATGCCGATGCCGGCGAAGGTCGCCGAGCTGACGGCACGCGGTGCCGTCGCGGCCGTCTTCGTCGGACCGGGCGAGCGCATCCACGAGGGGATCTGCACGACGATCTGGGGATCGCCCGATCTCGACTCGATGGGTCGGCAACCTGCGATCTCGATCATCGCGGTCAACAACCCGCAGGGCAACGAGCTGATCGAGCGGGCCAAGCAGGGCGGGGTTCGCGTCGCCTACTCGACGAACCTGGAGACGGCCTGGCGGCCGATCCCGGTCCTCGTCGCGGAGATCCGAGGGCGAACTCTGCCTGAGGAGTTCGTCCTCGTTCACAGCCATCTGGATTCGTGGCACGTCGGCATCGGCGACAACGCGACCGGTGACGCGACGCTGCTGGAGCTGGCGCGCGTCTTCCAGCAGTTCCAGGACGGGCTGACGCGGAGTGTCCGCCTCGCCTGGTGGAGTGGACACTCGCACGGGCGATACGCCGGTTCGACGTGGTACGCCGACACGTACGCGATCGATCTGGCCGAGAACTGCGTAGCGCAGGTGAACTGCGACTCGCCCGGTTGTCGCTGGGCAACCGTCTTCACCGACGTGATGTGGACGGAGGAGACCGCTCCCCTCGCCGCCCAGGCCATCCGTGACGTCACCGGCGAGGAGCCGGTCTGGGCGCGTCCGCTCCGGGCCGGCGACTACTCCTTCATGAACCTCGGACTCTCCGCCTTCTTCATGCTCAGCAGCACGATGCCGGCGGTCCTGCGCAAGGAGAAGGGCTACTACGCGGTCGGGGGGTGCGGCGGCAACATCGCCTGGCATACCGAAGACGACACGTTGGAGATCGCCAACCGCGACCACCTGCTGCGCGACATCCGGCTCTACGCGACGGCAGTCTGGCGCGCGGCGAACACCCCCGTACCGCCCTTCGACTTCCGCCTGACGCTCGATCAGTTCACGAAGACGCTCGCCGGTTACCAGGAGCAGGCGGGTGACCGCTTCGACCTCGGTCCGGCTCAACCGGAAATCGCCCGCCTGCGCGAGGCACTCGACCGGTTCTACGCCGGCATCGACGATCTGCAGTCGCTCGACGCGGTCGATCCGGCGGCCCGCAGGGCGGCATCGATCCAGCGCAAACTCGCCCGCCTCCTGGTCCCGGTCAACTACTCCCGTGCCGGCCGGTTCTGGCAGGACCCGGCCGAGAGCGTCCAGCCGCTCCCTGATCTCGCCGTCGTCAAGCGGCTCGCAAAGGCAGAGGCCGGCTCGCATGAGCACAACGCGGCGTTGGTCAGTCTGCAACGCGGTGTGAACCGGCTCGTCTGGGCGCTGCGGCGGTCACACGAGGTCGTGGCCAGCGGCGGGGCCGTCGAGGAATGAGCGATCTGCCGGCGACGATGCGCGCGGCGGTCATCCACCGCCACGGTGGACCGGACGTGCTGTCCTACGAGGAGGTCCCCAGACCGGAGCCCGGCCCCGGCGAGGCGCTGATCCGGGTCCGCGCCACGTCCCTCAACCGGCTCGACCTCTGGGCGCGCTCCGGTCCGCCCGGACCGGTCTTTCCCTGGAAGGAGCCGAATTTCCCGATCGTCAGCGGCAGCGACTGCGCGGGCGAGGTCGCCAAGATCGGTCCCGGTGTCACCGCGGTTCAGCCTGGGCAACGGGTCGTGCTCTATCCGTCGCTCTATTGCGGGCACTGCGACTACTGCCGTAGCGGCGAGCAGACCCAGTGCCTCGATTACCACATCTTCGGGGAGCACACGAACGGGGCGATGGCGGAGTATGCCGTCGCCCCGGCGGCCAATCTGCTGCCCCTCCCCGACACCGTCGATTTCACCACCGCCGCGGCGATGCCGGTCGCGTACACGACGGCCTGGCGGATGCTGATCACGGCGGCGGAGCTCCGACCGGGGGAGACCGTGCTGGTGCTCGGCACCGGCGGCGGAGTCGGCTCGGCCGCGCTCCTGATCGCGCAGCACGCGGGGGCGACGGTCTACGCCGCGGCCGGCACGCCGTTCCGTCGCGCGCAGGCCGAAAAGCACGGAGCAGCGGCGACTGTCGATCCGGCGGCAGGTCCGTTCTCGGCGTGGGTGCTGGAGCAGACGGCCGGGCGGGGTGTCGACGTCGTCGTCGATCCGCTCGGTGCAACGTGGCAGGAGAGTATCCGCAGTCTCGCGCGGGGCGGCCGGTTGGTCGTCTGCGGAGCGACGCTCGGCAACCGGCCTGAGTTCGACATCCGCGAGGTCTACCAGCGCCACCGCAGCATCCACGGTGCCCCGATGGGGAACTGGCGCGACTTCGTGAACGCGATGGGGCTCGCCTTCCGCGGCGAGCTGACCCCGGCGATCGATCGGGTCTACCCCCTGGCCGAAGCTGCCGAAGCACACCGGTGCGCCGAGTCCCGCGAGGGGTTCGGCAAGGTGGTGCTGACGGCGTAACAGATTTATCGAGGCACCGTTTTTCGTAGGGGAGGGACCTGTGCCCTGCCGTGGCGCTCCCCTACGATCACGATGTTGGGTTGATGGCACCGATCGAGGAGAGGGAGTTTTGGACAACGCGCGCAAGAACGCCGTGACGATTGCCGCCGTCGGCGACTTCATGATCGACCGGAGAGCGGCGGCGAGCGACATCGACGCCGTACGCCCGTACCTCGCCGGGGCCGACGTGACGATCGCGAACGTCGACACCGCGCTCTCGGACCAGGGAACTCCGGTGCCCAAGTGGGCAAATCTGCGGGGGCCGCGCGAGGCGGCGGGCGATCTGCGGGCGATGGGGTTCGATCTGATCGCGATGGCGAACAACCACGCGATGGACTTTCGTGCCGAGGGGATGCTCGACAACTGCCGCACCTACGAGGAGGTCGGACTTCGCTACGCGGGTGCCGGCGAGAATCTCCAGGCGGCGACGGCACCGGTGATTGTCCAGGTAGGAGATCGCACGGTGGCGATCCTGTCGATGGCGTGCACCCTGCCGTTCGAGTCGGCGGCGGCTCCCGATCGGCCGGGGATCGCGCCCATCCACGTGCACCAATCGTTCGTGATCGACGAGTCACTCCTCACCGAGCAGCCGGGGACCGTTCCCGAGGTCAAGTGCTGGCTCGACGAGAAGGACTTCGCCCGTGCCTGTCAGGACGTAGCCGCCGCGCGAGCGAAGGCCGACGTGGTCGTCCCGGTCGTCCACTGGGGCGTCCCGTCCCCCTGGCGCTCGCCGTGGCACCCGATCCTCCAGGATTACCAGCGGGTCCTCGGGCACGCGTTGATCGACGCGGGTGCCGATGCCGTCATCGGCAACCACGCGCACGAGCTCCACGCGATCGAGTTCTACCGCGACAAACCGATCGCCTACTGCCTCGGCAACTTTTGGATCGACGGTCTCGGCTCCTACCCCTGGATGGGGCGGGAATCGCTCGTGCTCCGGCTCTCGTTCCCAGATGGAGGAGCACCCGAAGTCGAGATCGTGCCACTGCTCCTCGACGACGAGGGCATCCCGCGCCCCGACCCGGAGTTGCGCTCGGTCGAGCTCTTGACGCGACTGAGCGCCGAGTTCGGGGTCGTGGTGGAGCCGGTCGACGGCCGGTTCCTCGCCCGCCGGCAGGGCTAGGTAGGTACCCCGGCCTCGATATCCTAAACTGAGGAGGACTCGAAGCTAGCCACGGCTGACCGACCCGACGGTCGGCCGTGGCTGGTGTTCGTCTGGCGTCCGCTGACAAAAATGCGGACCGGTGGTGCGCGTCATGCGTTGTGTAGGCCAACTGACGAGGAGACGCCGGTTGGCGAGTGACCGGAGGATGTCTCGCGGGCACTTCGCCCGACCTGATCCCTGGGCGTGCGCCCTTATCTCCTATCGTCTGTCGCATACCGCTCGTTCCCCACGGACGGAGCGAGACGGTCAGCAGGGAAGGATCTACGGGAATCACGATGCGCGTGTGTGGATGCTGTGACGATCTTCGCTGGCGGAGGATGCTCAGCAGCCGCTGGGCGGTTCCCGCGGGCGTGGGGTTCGCCTTCGGTTCCGGCGACGGGTTGGACGCAGAGACGACGGGTGGGATGCCGGGTACGCCGCCGATACCCACTGGGGGGCGATCGCTCGTCGAGTCGGAGCCGACCGTCAACGGCTCGTGGGTGAACCCGGTAGCGGAAATCTTCGGCGCCATCGAGATCGGGACGCGGTCGTACGTGGCCGGGAATACGATCCTCTATGCCGCCGACGGTCGGATGGTCAGTCTGGGCGACGAGAACAACGTCCAGGACAACGTCTACGTCCTGGCGCGCGAGGCCGATGTGCGCTTCGCCGACTCGGTCTCGCTCGCCCATCACGCGATCGTCGAGAACTCGACGATCGGCGCGTTCACCTTCTTTGGCTTCCGGAGCCGGGTGCGCAACGCCGTCGTCGAAGCGGGCGCGATGGTGATGCACGGAGCGACGGTGGAGGGTGTCACGATCCGGCGAAACACGATCACGCCGATCGGCGCCACGATCGTCCGCCAGGAGGAGGCCGACGCGCTGCCGACGTTGGACGAGGCGAGCGGGCAGTTCAAGCACCAGGTGCAGGCGGTCAACCTCGAATTCGTCGAGGGCTACAGCCGGCTCTACCGGGACCGCGGCCGGCCGCCGCTGGAGGGCGTCGGCCCGAACCCGATCACCTCCTGGAATCCGGTCTACGTCGATCCCCAGATCGGAGCGGATACGACGCTCGCCGAGTTCGTTCGGATCGTCGGCGACGTGCGGCTTGGCGAGGAGAGCGCGGTCGGCCAGCGAACGGCGATGCGGGCCGACGAGGGGACGCCGATCGTGATCGGACGCCGGGCCCGCATCCAGAGCCGGACGACGTTCCACGCACTCAAGGGTACGCGCATCGACCTCGGGGAGAACGCCCAGGTGGGCGCCGACAACGTCATCCATGGCCCCGTCGCGATCGGCGACAACTTCGCCTCCGAGGACGGCGTCATCGTCTTTCGCGCCACCGTCGAAAACAACGTCACCATCCGCCAGGGCGCCATCGTCGCCGGGCGGGTCGTGATCCGCGAAGGCGCGATCGTGCCCGAGCGGGCGGTCGTGACGACGCAGGAGGAAGCCGACGCGCTCCCCCGGGGGTGAGCGACGGGTCGTGGCCGATCCTCGCCTGTCGTGCAGGAGCAAAGGCGGACCGTCGCCCCGACGCCGGCCGCGGTCAGGTATGCCGTCGTCTCCGGCTATTCCGGATAGGTTCTCGTCTGGATCGGCACTTGTTAACTCCCGCGATCCCGTGGCTGACCGTCACTGGGCTCCGGCGCCGGCCTTGGTAGCAGAAGCCGATCCGGTCAGTGACGCGTCGCCGCTGAGTGCCCGCTCCACCTCCGCGGCTTCTCGGTCGCGGGCCTGGTCGGAGAGCTCGGCAAGGCGACGACCGAGCGCCTGATCCAGGGCCTGGGAGAACGGAGGAGGTGCGGCGAACTCGGCCGGCGTAGCCTCGAACCCGGCCACCGGGGCCGCGGTGCCGGCGCGCACCTGAAGCGTGTAGTGGCGGATGGCGGCTTGACCCCACGCCAGGTACGCCTCGACGGCGCTTGCGATGTCCTCGACGGCGATGGTCTCGAATCGCTGATGCGCCGTCTCGATTTCGGTCTCAGCTGCCGTAAGGTCTGCCTCGTAGGTATCGAGGATGCGCTGCGCCCAATCCCGCCGTCGTGTTTCCCGCTCCTGACGGGCCCGCTCTCGCGCCGCCTCGGCTTGCGCTTCCAGATCGGCCGCCCGGCGGGTTGCCGCCTCCGCCTCCTCCCGTGCCCGCTGAGCCTCGCCCAAGACGCGCTCCAAGTCGCTCACATTGTCCTCCCTTGAGATACAGATCGGCTGTGTACCGCGACGCCTCATCCAGGCGCGCCATTCGCCGGTGCCAATGCACCTTCGTTGCCAGCGTTTCACGAACCGGAAACCGCTGCCGTGGCACAGGGAATGCCGTAGTCGGGCACGTGCGGCGTCGCGCAGAAGCGAACGCCATCGCTCGCCAGTACCGCGACGGAGTGTGATCGGTGGGAATGGAACAAGAACCTCAGCAGCCAGAGACGAGCGGGCAGAAACCCCGACGGTTCGGCGGCACCCGTGTCCGACCGCGCGTTCAACCGACGCCGCCCGCGGCACCGCGCGAGACCTCGTTTGGCGAGCCACCGCTCGCGGACGAGCCATTTCCGGACCCGCCGCTTCCCGAACGGGGTTCGATGGCGGGTCCATTGGGCTCGCTGTTCGGTCCGAGAACCTATGCCGGCGGCCGAGTCCGCGTCTTCGGCTGCTCACCCGGCTGTCTGGTCCTCTCGCTGATCATTTCCATCCTCCTGACGCTCTTCCTCAACGCGCTGTTTTAGGCTCGCCCTGTACGACTGACCGGCCGGAAGTGCCCTGTCGCCAAGCGGCTTCGGTGCCGGGCAATGGCTGAAGGAGGTCCTAGAGCGTGTTATGAACGTTCGTGGGGTGGCATGGCGGCATGGACCGGGCGCGGGAGGCCGCCGATCAGGAGTCCGGGTCGTACATGATCTCCCGCACCTCTTGTGCACACCGGCAGGCGACGGCGATCTTGGCCGCCCACTCCAGCGCCTCCTCGCGTGAGGGCACGTCGATGATCGAGAACCCGCCGATGACCGCCTTGGTCTCCGGGTATGGGCCATTGGTGACCGTCCCGTCGGTGGCTACGATGCTCGCGCTCTGGCTTAGCAGTCCGCCCCCGAAAATCCACACGCCGGCGTCCTTGGCCTCATAAACCACCTTGTGCGAGGCCTCGGCCACGTCGGGCAAGTCCTCCTCGGGGAAGGTCATCGCGCCGTCATCGAACGAGATCAGATATCGCGTCAACTCGTGGCTCCTTGTCCCGGCCTCCTCCGGCCGGCTCTTCCCCTGCGACGAACGCCTCGCTCCGGAACCGACAGGCGACCGGCCACGGCGGCGCTAGAGACCGACACCGACCTCGATACTCCGATAAGACGAGATCCGTCGATCTGCGTGCCATGAGGCTTGGGCGTCACCTCCCGAGTCGTCGGCTCGCTCGACGATCTTGCCGTTTCTCGGATGTCGCGCCCGCGCGGACCAGCGCGACCAGGTGCGGGGCGACGAACGCCCACTCGTCGGTCACGTCGCTGGAGTACGGCCTGCGGCGACTACTCATCCCCAAAGCGTACCCTCACGCACGAGTCCATAACGCGCTCAAGCCGCCGCCGGCCGCAGCATAGAACTTTTGTTCCGGCAAAGCAATCGGGACGAAGCGGAACGTCCCGACCGTTGCACTGCGCTGACGCGGCGGCATACCGCCGAGCCGTCGGAAGCGCGCCATCCAGCCGAAGCTGCGCTCGATCACCCAGCGGCGGGGCAGCAGCACGAAGCCGCGTTTGGCCGCCGGCAGCCCCACCACCTCCAAGGCGATCCCCGCGTCCGCCGCTGCCTGCCCCGGGACGGAGCCGGTGTAGCCGGCGTCGACGTAGGCCAGGGTGACGTGCCGGCCGGTGACGGCCTGCACCTGCCGCGCCAGCTCGCCGACCTGGGCGCGATCCTGCTCGCTCGCGGGCGTCACGTGCAGCGCCAACAGGTGCCCCAGCGCGTCGACCGCCATGTGCAGCTTGGTCCCCTTGCGCCGCTTCGCCCCGTCGTAGCCGGCCCGAGCGCCGCTCTCCGGCGTCGACTGCATCGTCCGGCTGTCGAGGATGACCGCGGTGGGCTCCGGGGCGCGGCCCTCGCCCAGGCGGATCAGGACGCGCAGGTCGTGCACCAGGCGCTCGAAGCAGCCCGCCGCCAGCCAGCGTTGGGTCTGCTCGTAGACCGCGTGCCACGGCGGCAGGTTCGTCGGCAGCATCCGCCACGGCGCCCCGGCCCGCACGATCCAGCGCAGGCCGTTGAACAGCTCGCGCAGCGGGTAGCGGCGTTGCGGGGCGGCCTCGTCCATCAGCGTCAGGTAGGGCACGACGAAGGCCCATTCCTCGTCGTCGACGTCGCTCGGGTAGGGCTTGCGGAAAGGCGGTGTGGTGTCCATACCCCCCAGCGTACCCCGTCCCCCCAACTACCTAACAGGCTCTAGGAGGACGTGCCCTGGGGCAGGAAGATGGCCGCCTCGCCTTCGGCGATCGAGATGCCGGTGGCGTCTTGGAGGTTGAAGAGGTGCCCGACCAGCACGGTGTTGACGCCGGTCGGGGGCGGGGTTGAGAGGAGCCCGCGCAGCGCCTCGATCC
>JAXDKI010000412.1:0-8088 GCA_034667245.1 Thermomicrobiales bacterium
CGGCCCGCCGGAGCATCGCGTGCCACTCCTCGCGCCGCGAGTCGAATCCGGGCCAGTCGGGCGGGCCGTTGTGGTCGCCCTGGTAGAGGGTCGGCGGCATCAGGTCCGGTCGGTAGATCAACTCCACTCGCTCCGGCTCCGCCGCAGCGATCCGCTCGGCATACTCCGATTCGAGCGGCGAGGTGATCATAACGACGGTTTTGGTCGCGGGATCGCGTTCGGCAGAAGCTGTCACCAGGCGTGCTTCCTTTGTCTCAGTCGTCGGTCCGTCCAAGCATCATACCCGTCCGTTGTCCCGTCTGCCGGTGCTAGAATCGCCCGACGTCGAGCGACCGCAGACCCGGAACCAGGAGGACAACACTCGATGACGACGGACGCGACGTCCATCAGCGTGTACGCCGAGCGGCTCCGCCGCGCCCAGGCCGAGTTGGAGCGGCAGGGGGTGGACCTACTCCTGATCGGTCCCGGCTCCGATCTCTTCTATCTCACGGGCTTCAAAGCCCACCTCAGCGAGCGACTGAACCTCCTCGGGCTGCCGCGCCAGGGACAACCCTTCCTGATCCTGCCGGTCCTTGAGGCCCCGAACGCGCAGGACCGGCGCGACCTCGTCGCGATCCACGCCTGGGAGGAGACGCAGCCCCCGTCGGAGCTCGCGGCGCGGCTGGCGGGTCCGGTCGACGGCAAGACGATCGCGGTCGGCGACCAACTCTGGAGCGTCTTCCTCCTCCGCTTGCAAAACGCGATGCCGTCGGCACGCTGGACCCCGGCGCTGAACGTGATGCGCGCGCTCCGGATGCAGAAGGACGCGCACGAGGTCGACGTCATGCGGGAGGTCTCGCGTCGCACCGACGAGGCCTGGGCCGAGTTCATCGAGGGCGGACCAATCAGCGGTCTCACCGAGACCCAGGCGATGGAGCGACTCCAGGGCCTCATGCAGAAGCGCGGACTCGCCGGTGGCTTCGGTATCTGCGCCAGCGGCCCGAACAGCGCCTCCCCCCACTACCATACCGGCGACCGGGTCATCCAGCAGGGCGACGTCGTCATCTTCGACTGGGGCGCCACGCTCGACGGCTACAACTCCGACATCACCCGCACCGTCTTCGTCGGCGAGCCGACCGACGAGTTCCGCCGGGTCTACGAAATCGTCTCCCGCGCCAATCAGGCGACCCTCGAAGCGGTCAAACCCGGTGTCCCCTGCGAGCGCCTCGACCAGGTTGCCCGGACGATCATCACCGAGGCTGGCTACGGACCGCAGTTCCTCCACCGCGTCGGTCATGGCCTCGGTCTCGATGTCCACGAGGAGCCCTATCTCGTCAGCGGCAACCACATGCCATTAGCGCCCGGCATGGTCTTCAGCGACGAACCAGGCATCTATCTCGAAGGCAAGTTTGGCGTCCGCATCGAAGACGCGGTCGTCTGCACCGAGGAGGGCGGCGTCCGCCTCAACGAAGCGAGCCGCGCCATCACGGTGATGGACTGAGGATCGGTAACGATGGCCATCCGCCCCGTCCTTCAGCTCGGCGACCCGCTGCTCCGCACGGTCGCCGAGCCGGTGCCCGCTCCCTCGGCACCCGATGTCGCCGCCACCATCGCCGACCTCAAGGACACCCTGGCCCACTGGAAAGCGACCACGACCTATGGTCGTGGCATCGCGGCACCCCAAATCGGCGTGCTACGACGCGTCGTCTTTCTCAACGTCGATCGACCCTGGCCCCTCATCAACCCCGAGATCGTGGCGCGGAGCCCGGAGACGATGGTCGTCTGGGACGCCTGTCTCAGCTTCCTGACCATCTTCTTCCAGGTCACCCGCCACCGCTGGATCGACGTCCGCTACCAGGACCTGGACGGCACATGGCACGAGCTCCGCGCCGAAGGCGACCTCTCCGAGCTGCTCCAGCACGAGATCGATCACCTCGACGGCATCCTCGCCCTCGATCGCATCACCGACCTCCGCACGATGTGCATGCGCGAGGAATTCGAGAAGCGCCATCGCGCGGATAGCCCGTACGCAACCTTGAGCGCCGCATTCCCGACCTGATCCTCGGCCTACCCGGCGAGTCCGATCCGGTTCCCGCTCTCGGCGTCGAAGAAGTGGAGACTCTCCGGTTCCAAACCGATGGCAACCTCTTGGCCGACCGTGTAGCGCTGGGTGCCGTTGACACTGGCGCGGAGCGAGCGGTCGCCAAGGGCGAGATCAAGGTAGGTGACCGGGCCGACCGGTTCGATCAGCTCGACGCGGGCGACCGTGGCACCGGAGGCGGGAGGACCGAGGACGAGGTGCTCGGGGCGAATGCCGAGGGTGACGTCGCGCTGGCTGGGACCGGCGAGGGCGCGGGCACGCTCGCCGGGGACGGTCATCGTCAGCGTACCGGCGTCGAGAACGACGCGGCCGTTGTCGCCGGCCAGCTTGCCCTTGACGAAATTCATCCGCGGACTGCCGATGAAGCCGGCGACAAAGGTGTTGGCGGGGGCGTTGTAGGTCTCCTCCGGCGTGCTGTACTGCTGGAGGACGCCGTCCCGCATGATCGCGATCCGGTCCGAGAGGACCATCGCCTCTTCCTGGTCGTGGGTGACGAAGATCGTCGTCTTGCCCAGCTCCCGCTGGAGGCGCTTGATCTCGGTCCGGGTATTGACGCGCAACAGAGCGTCGAGGTTGGAGAGCGGCTCGTCCATCAGGAAGACCGTCGCGTTGCGGACGAGCGCCCGACCGAGGGCGACCCGCTGCCGCTGACCGCCCGAGAGTTGGACGGGGCGGCGGTTCAGGAGCTGCTCGATCCCGAGCAGCTTGGCGACCTGCTGCACGCGCTGCTTCGCCTCACCCTTGGCGGTCTTGCGCATCTTGAGGGCGAAGGCGAGGTTGTCTTCGACACTCATGTGGGGATAAAGCGCGTAGTCCTGGAAGACGAGGGCGGCGTCGCGATCCTTCGGCGAGAGATCGGTGACCGGCGTCCCGTCGAAGTAGATGCTGCCAGCCGTCGGCTCCTCGAGACCGGCGATGCAGTAGAGCGTCGTGCTCTTGCCACAGCCGGACGGCCCGAGCAGCGTGACGAAACTCCCCTCGGGAATCTCGAGAGAGAGGTCGTCGACCGCCTTGACCGTCCCGAAGTGCTTGCTCAGGTGCTCCAGTGTCACGCGCGCCATCGTTCGCTCCGCTCACAGTAGGCAGTAGGCAGAGGACAGACAGCAGAACGGCCCGTGCTCTTCTGCCCTGTGCCCTCTGCCCTCTTCGACTATCCCTTGACCGAGCCGGCCGTCAGACCCTGGACCAGATACCGCTGGAAGACGAAGGCGAGAAAGACGGGCGGCAGAATGGCCAGGATACCGGCGGCAAAGAGTGTCCCGTAGTTTTGTGGGCCGTAGAGAACGACGCCGAAGATCTGGGCGATGACGTAGGTGATCGTCATCGAGTCGTTGTCCTGGGCGAGGTTGAGGGCGAAGATGAACTCGTTCCAGGAGGCGATGAAGGCGAAGAGACCGGCGGCGATCAGGCCCGGCACGGCGAGGGGGAGGACGACGCGGTAGAGCGTCTGGAGCCGGTTGCAGCCGTCGACGGCGGCGGCCCGTTCCAGGTTGACCGGGACCGTCTCGAAGTAGGTCTTCATGATCCAGAGGACGAGCGGGATGCTGAAACTGGCGTAGCTGATGATCAGGCCGAGTTTCGTGTTGGAAAGACCGGCTTTGCTGAAGAGGATGAACCACGGAACCATGATCGCCAAGCCGGGGATCATCCGGGTCATCATCATCGCGATCAGCGTCGGGCCGAGAAACTTGACGTGGCTGAGGCGCGCGTAGGCGTAACCGCTGAGCGAGCCGAGGACCAGGCAGATGGCAGTCACGGCGGTCGCGACGACGAAGCTGTTGAGGAGCGCGTTGGGAACGCGCTGGGCGACGAGCGGGACGCCGGCGGTGTCGGCAGCGGTCGCCCCGGTGAAGATGCGGCGGTAGTTATCGAGGGAGGCGTCGGGCCAGAAGACGGGGGGTTTGGTGAGGAGATCGGTAAAGGGCGCAACGCTGCAGATCAGGAGCCAGGCGACGGGGGCCAGGGACCAGAACGCAATCACGGCGGCGGGGAAGTAGATGACGCGGTCTTTCCAGATGCGAGCCCGTCGGGTGGTGCGCCAGGCGCTGCGCGGCGGGGTGAAGGTGCCGCTGCCACTGGCGCGGCTGAGCGCGGCGAGCTCCGTGGCATAAGTGACCGAGCGGCGTTGGAGGTCGTCCTCCAGGTCCTGGACGGTGGCTTCGGTGGTGCCGCGGAGGTCACCCTTCTGGGATGGTTTCCGATCGAGGAGCTTCATGTAGACGAAGGCGAGGACGAGGCAGATCAACGTCAGGGCGAGCAGGATCGCCGTGCCCTGCCCGAACTGGAAGAAGCCAAAGATGGTGTTGTAGCCGAGCCAGGAGAAGACGGTCGTCTCGGTGCCGGGACCGCCCTTGGTGAGGAAATAGATAAGATCGAAGGCCATGATGCCATTAATCGACGAGAGGATGAGGACGAGGAGAAGCATCGGCCGCAGCCAGGGGAGGGTGATGTAACGGAAGCGCTGCCAGGCGCTGGCGCCGTCCATCTTGGCCGCCCGGTAGAGGTTGGTGGGGACCGATTGGAGGGCGGCGAGGATGAAGAGGGCGGCCATCGGCGCGCTGTTCCAGACGAAGGCGACGACGACGAAGTAGAGCGACGCGGGGCCGAGCCCAGGGATCTCGAAGGCGCTGAGCCAGGCTTTGTATTCGTCGATGAGCCCAAGCTTGAAGAGGACGCCGTTGAGGGTGCCGTAGCCGCCGTCGTAGATCCAGGCCCAGAGGACGCCGACGACGGTGCCGGACATCGCCCAGGGGACGAGGATGACGCTGCGGAGGAGGCCGCGGCCGATAAAGCGCTGGTTGAGGACGAGCGCCATGCCGAGACCGAGGAGCATCGAGAGGACGGTCGAGGTGACGGCGAAGCGGGCGGTGACGGCGATCGCCTTCCGGAATTCGGGGCTTTCGAGGAGGAGGCGATAGTTGCCGAGTCCGACCCAGAGCTCGAAGCCGAAGGATGGGTTCTTATTGTGGAGCGAGGTCCAGATGGCGTAGCCGACGGGATAAACGCTGACGCCGAGGACCGCGAGGATCGTCGGCAGGACGAGCCAGAAGGCGAACCAGCGGTCGCGCCCGATCGCTTTGGATCGCTTTGCGGCAACGATGCGCGCCGGGGTGACGGCGACGGGGGTGCTGGACATGCGCCTCTCCGAAGAGGGTAGTAGGCAGTAGGCTGAGGGCAGAACGGATCGTGCTCGTCTGCCCTCTGCCCTCTGCCCTCTGCCTGCTGCCTACTCGTCTAGAACGTCGGGTAGAGCTTCTTGGCGCCGTCGAGGTTGTCTTGCATTTCCTTGAGGACGGCCCCGATGTCCTTCTTGCCGAGAACGAACTCGGTGACGAGGGCGATGGTCTTGAACTCCCACTCCGGGTACCAGAGCTGCCGCTGGACGTTGCGGGGTTTGCCGAGGGCGAGCTGCTGGTCGTAGACCTCGACGTCGCGCCACTTGGCGAACTCGGACCGGATCTCGGGGCGGTTCATGACCTCCATGTTGATGGTGCCGAGACCCTCTTCGAGCACCCAGCGGTCGGCGACCTGGTAGACGCCGTCCGTGTAGGAATAGCCGTAGAAGCGGGCGAGGTCGTTGTGGACGGCGGGATCGAGGTTGGAGTTCTTGCCGAGGACGTACATCGGCGAGATCGCGGTCGTCTCGTGGGTCTTGCCGGGGTTGAGGAAGTTGTGGGCGTGACCGGCGATCTTGGAGAGGGCCGGGTCGTTGTTGCGCTTGTGGGAGTAGTCGTCGTTCATGCAGAAAGAGTGGTCGCCGGTGTTGAAGCGGACGGTCGGGTCGCCGATGTCGAAGGCATCCGGCGGGACGATGCCGGAGTCGTAGAAGCGCTTCCAGCGCTCGAGCATCGCCTGGAAGGGGGTGCCGCCCTGGGTGACGGTGAGGTTACCCTCCGCGTCGAAGATGTAGTCGCCGTCGGAGTAGGACTCGACGAACATCGACCAGCCGAGGGCCCAGAAGTCTTTGCGCCAGTAGGGGATGTAGGGGTTGGCGATCCCGGCGGCCTGGAGCTGCTTGCACTGCTCCTCGAACTCTTCCCAGGTCTGCGGCGGGGCGGTGATGCCGGCCTTTTCGAAGTGGAGGTCGTTGTAGACGAGGTACTTGGTGCCGGCCCAGTAGGGAAGGCCGATCATCTTGCCCTCGAAGGTGCTCATGTTCTCGACGCCCCAGGGCTGGAGCTTCGGCTTCATCTCCTGGACCCAGTCGAGCGACTCGATGTCGTCGCGGATCCACCCCGCCTTGTGCCAGCGGTTGAGCTGGTCGGAGTGGCAGTACATGAGGTCGACTTTCTCGCCGCCGAGGAACTTGGCGGCGATGACGTTGGCGTAGTCGTAGATGCCGGGGATGTCGGCGAAGCGTGGGGTGGGCTGGCCGTTGAGCTGGGCCCACTTGGTGAGGTTGTCGGAGACGATGTCGGGGCGGTAGGTCCAGACGACGACGTTGGCGGGATCGGACACGGGCAGCTTGTCCTGAGCGGCGGCCTGGCCCATGAGGTAGCTGCGGACGGGTCCGGGTGCGGCCATGGCAGCGGCGTAGAAACCGGCGCCGAGACCGCCGGCTTTCATCATCTGACGCCGAGAGAATCGACGAGAAGTCATGATCGTCTCCTCCGCGCGTATCAACTGCCCGCCATGATTGCCGGCGGACGGACTACACCCGTGCCGTCGCACGGGGGACGTAATTTGGGTACGCGCGTAAGGGTAGACGATGACGGGGCGGACGTAAATGGTTTCCCGAGACGGATTTGCCCTGGTAGGTGCGGCAGGTTGCCGCAGAGGTGCCGGCGAGGGCGTGACCGGGTCGGGGGTGCAGCAGGTCCGTGGAGGAGTGCTGCCGGCAGGGAGCCGCGCGTGGGACACCGCGGACGCTCCACTTTCCAGGCTTTCGGAGAACGTGGAGAGGGTGGAGTCGGCGGCGATGGTGACGGCGGGTTGCTCCGGGCTCGGATGACGGGGTGCCACCCCGGACAGGTTGTCTGCCTGCCCAGGCCTCTGCCCACCGTGCCGGAGGGGGCCGCTTGGGATGATTAGATTATATGTTCTCTATGCTGTCAAGGGGGTGGCGATGAGAACCCGGTGCTTCCAGCACCGGGCTCACCAACATAAGCCGGCTCGAAGCCGGCTGGAATCGGGGAATCGATCAGGCGGGTGGGGCGGTGGGAAACAGCGAGGCGAGGCGGTCGCCGGGGTCTTTGGCGAGGCGGTCGCCGGGGTCTTTGGCGAGGGAGTCGCCGGTCGTCACGGGTGGAGGTGCTTCGTCGGCGGTGGGGCCGATGCCGTGGAGGGCGTCGAGCTTGAGGTGGCGTTTTTGGTCGGCGTCGAGTTGGTACGTGTGCGAGATGTAGTCGTGGGCGGCGAGGAGGAAGCCGCCGGTGCCGGAGGCGGGGTCGCAGATGGTCTCGCCGGGGACGGGGTGGACGACGTCGACGATGGCCTGGATGAGGGGGCGGGGGGTGAAGTACTGGCCTGCTCCCCCTTGGTGTCCTGGGCGTTCTTATTCGAGGAGACCCTCGTAGGCGTCGCCTTTGACTTCGGCGGAGAGCATGGTCCAGTTGGTCTTGTTAATCAGGTCGGCGACGAGGCGGCGGAGTTTGGCGGGGTCCTGGATCTTGTTTTGGGCCTTACGGAAGATGATGCCGAACATGCGGGGTGGTGCCGAGGGTTTCGAGGGTGTGGCGATACTGGATTTCGAGGGCGTCGCCGTCTTTGGCAAGGAGGGCGGGCCAGCCGTAACCGGCGGGGACGACGGAGGGGCGGCGGTAGGGGGGTTGGGTCTGCTCGTGGGCCATCTTGAGGAAAAGCGTTCTCTTGTTGAAAACACGCGGCTCCAAGGCGGAAAAGCTCACTATCTTTGCGGCGCCGGACGAAGCGTTCGGGGCCGACTGACGCATTCGGTCCGGGACCAGAATTGAAACGCCCCGGCCGCGCACTACGACCGGGGCGTTTCTACGACGCCCTGAACGTCGACGTGTCGAACGCCCCAAGACGTTCCCTCGTCTTGGCTATAG
>JAXDKI010000413.1:0-12884 GCA_034667245.1 Thermomicrobiales bacterium
CAATCGTCCAATCGTCTCGACATAAACCTTCGCCTGCGTGACGAGGTCGTCGATGTAGACGGCTTCGTTGGCACCGTGGGCGTTCTCCCCGCCGGGGCCATAGCCGACGGTTTCGATACCGGCCTGGCGGTAGAAGCGGCCGTCGGTGGCGCCGGCCCAAGCGACAAAGTACTCGGGCTCGATCCCCGTCACGTCGCGGACGCCGGCCTGGAAGGCTTGAACGAGCGGCGAATCCTCCGGGGTGATGTTCGCCGGGATGTAGTCGTTCCGCGGATCCTCGTCGATCGTGTACCGGAAGTCGGGGTCCTCGGCGGTGATCGCGTCGAGGGCAGCTCGAACCTCCGTGATCACCGTCTCCCGCGTCTCGCCGGGGATCAGGCGGCGATCGACCTGGATCGTACATTCCCCGGGGACGACGTTATGGGCGATTCCGGCGCGGATGGTGTTGACGCTGATCACCGGTTTGCCGACCGAGGGGTGGAACTTGTCGAGGTCCCGCTCCAGCGCAAGGACGCCCTTGGCCGCCTTCGCGATCGCGTTGATCCCGGTTGCGCGGGCGGCGGCGGTGTGCGAGGCGCGCCCGAGGAAGGTGATCTCGAAGTTGAAGATGCCCCGCTCCGCGTTGCGCACCTTGAGGTCGCTCTTCTCGCCGATGAAGCAGTAGTCCGGCCGCGGCAGGTTCCCGGCCTTGATCTCGCTGAGGACGTGGAGCGTGCCGAAGGAACCGCTCAACTCCTCGTCGGAGACGACGTGGGCCTGGAGCCGACCGCGAAGGGGTGCGTCTTTCAGCAGATCCAGCAGGTAGAGCATCACCCCGGTCGAGGACTTCATGTCGGAGGCGCCACGGCCGAAGAGGCGCGAGCCGTCGGCGCTAACCGTCGGCGCAAAGGGATCGGTCCGCCAGGCGTCGGCGTCCGAGACCGGCACGGTGTCGAGATGGCCGTTCATCGCAATCGTCGGACCGGCATCGCCGTCGCCGATTGAGACGACGACGTTCGGCCGGTTCGGGTCTTTGGCCACGACCTGAAACTCGAGCCCGCGCTGCCCGCACCAATCGGCGACGAACGCCATCACGTCGCGTTCCTGACCGCTCGGGCTGGGGATCGCGACAAGGTCGCTGGCGATCGCCACGATGGCGTCGCGGTCGATCTGCTCGGTCCACCGGTTCAATGCCACGTTGGTCTCCCTGAAGGGTCGTGATAAGAGATAAGCAATAAGCGATAAGCGCGTAGCAAGGTGATGATCGCCTCGTCAGGACGAAATTGACGGGTTCCTGTCCCTGCCATCACTGCGTATCGCCTATCTCTTACCGCTCAATGCTTCACACACGCACGAATCGCGACACCCTGGCGACGAAGACGACGGCACCGCCGACTTCGACCTCGAAGTTCTCCGGCATGTACAGGAGACCGGGCTCCAGTGCCGGCGAGTAGGGCACGGCGATCTGTGTCCGGCGGCGGCAGGTCCGCCGCAGGATCGCCATCACGTTCGGTACGACGGGGTCTTCGACGCCGATCATCAGACTCGTGTTTCCGGTCCGTAGGAACGAACCGGTCGTGCTGATTTTCGTGAATCGGTGCCCGGCCTCAATGAGACCGGACGTCAAACCGTCGACATCCTCGTCCTGAACGATCGCGATGATCAGCTTCATCTTCGAAGCTCCTTTCTCGTCGACCGTGGGGCCACTCGGCCCCGATTGGAGGGCAGCCCCTCGTCTCAACCGCCGAGCTTGTCATCTCACGGGCACTTCCCAGTTTACCAGATAGGACCGGGAGAAATGCCAATTCTTTGGTTGGTGATCAAGAATCTGTTTCGCGCCCCCGATGTCATGACGGGCAGGCCGTAGCCGTCCGATCTTTGCTATGCTCAAGGGGAAGGACCCATCATGCCCATGCTGATTCCCGCTGACGTCGAAGACAGTATCCGGCAGAAGGTCGAAACCGGTCGCTACAGTGACGCCACCGAGGTGATTCGAGAAGCTCTCCGCCTTCTCGACAGCCGTGACCGCCTTCAACAATTGCGGGAATCCCTGATCCAGGCCGACCGGGAGATCGAGCGTGGCGAGGGCGAAGAGTGGAGCCCCGCGCTGATGGAACGTCTTATCCGCGAAGGCGACGACATGTTCCGTCGGGGGATCAAGCCGGATCCCGATGTCTGCCCCTAGAGTGTGCCGCGAACTCGCCGCACGGGCGCGGCGTGATATCACCAGCATTCGTGCATACAGCCGGAACCAGTGGGGCGAGCAGCAGGCCAACGCATACAGTGCCTCCCTGACTCGTGGCCTGGACGCATTTCGGGATAATCCCAGGCTTGGGATTGCCAGGGAAGATCTCGCCCCAGGGTGAGGAGTTTGTCCGCCGAACAACACGGCATCATTTATCGCACCAAGGGCGATGTGATTCGTGTTCTCCGCGTCGTCCATTTCCGCCAGGACGAGAGCAGTCTACTGGACAGGTAATCGGCACATGCCGGGCGAATCGCGATCTAGAGACGTCGGCGGCTCTCGCGGCCGACGCGGATGAGACCGCGTTCGAGCAATGACGCGGCGACGGTTGAGGCAACCCCGAATTGGATGCCGGCCGCCGTTGCGGCCTCGCCGAGTGGGCGCTCACCGTTGAGTTGATTGAGAATCTGCCACTCCTGAGGCGAGACCTCAAAGGTGTCGTCGGCTTCGATCGGCGGGCGCAGGACGAGGTCGAGGATCGTCGTCTCCGTCAGCCCGTGTGACGGCGAGTTCGGCGGTCGCCAGCCGTGGCGGCGACTCTCCGCCGCCAGCACATCGGCGAGCGCGTCGACTGCCCGATCCAGCGCGTCGGCGTGCTGCTCCAGTTCCTCGGCGTGCCCGACGTCGACCGCCTCGATGACGGCGACGACGTCGCCACCGCTCACGACCGGGACACCCAGGTAGCTCTTCAAGCCGAGATCGGACAGCCGGGGAAGCGACGGCTCGTGCGGTCGGTCAGTCGAGAGAATCAGTGTCCGCTTCTGATGGTACGCCGACATCGGGAGTATGAGGGAGTCGGGGGCGATCAGACCGTAGTAGAAGCTGCCGTCGTCCAAGACGGTCGCCGCGTGCCACCGCTGCCCCTTCGGTACCGGTCGGAAGAGTGTGACCCGCCGCGCGCCGGTGATCTCCATCGCGTGTTGGAGGAGCATCGCAATCTGGCGATCGACGTCGGCCGCGCCGCTGTCGATGCCGAGTTCGGCGGTGACGTGGGCCTGAGCGCGACGCTGGAGTTGGGTGGTGTAGCGCTTG
Organism: Thermomicrobiales bacterium; assembly: GCA_034667245.1. Lineage (GTDB taxonomy): Bacteria > Chloroflexota > Chloroflexia > Thermomicrobiales > UBA6265 > DATBFX01. Next base: position 3,257 of record JAXDKI010000413.1, read on the forward strand.
CGCTCCTCGTGCGCGCGCTCATCACCCGCCCCGGCCGTGGCCGGCTGACCCTGGCCGCGATCCCCTTCGTCTTGCGTGGCGTTTGGCCGCATCATCACCAGGGTCCGGTCCATCATCACCCGCCGCGTTCTACCGGGCAACTCGGGTCGTTCGCTACCCGATCGAGAGCAAGGTCACCGTGCTCAAAACGCCGTCCGTGCGCTGGATCATGCCCATCACGAGCTCGCCCAGGCGCTTGGGGTCTTCGGCCTCGATTACGGCGACGAGATCGTACGTGCCGGCGACGGCGTCCACCTGCGAGATACCGGCCTCCCGCAGCGTTGCCTGAATCGAGGGCGACTTACCCACCTCAGCCGTGATCAAGACGTAGGCCTTCATCGCCGCTCCTCTGCCAGGTGCGCTGGCGCCGTCGCTTCGGTCTGGTCAGTCCCCGGTTCCGCGTTGCCAGAGAGTCTGCATGCCGACGCCGCGCACGAGATCGCGCAACTGGGTCCGTTCCATCGTCTTGAGTTCGCGATAGAGTTCCTGCACCTGATCGACCAACTCCTCGCCGCCTTCCAGGCGGCAGCGGTCGAGAACCGCGTCGAGGATACCGCTCTCGGCGAGACTCCTCACCGCCCCCGGCCACGGCGCCAGCGTCAGTCGCTCCGGCAACGGCAGTTCAGGTCGCAGCCGGCGAAAGGACAGGAGCCGATCGCTCGGCGTGGCGACCATCTCGTCGAGCAGGATCACCGGTCCTTCGTCACCGTGACGGCGCATGTCGAGAATCAACGACTGACCGACGCGGAGGAAGAACACGCTCATCACTTCGGCCGTCCGCACGGCCCCCACGAACCGTTCGTGGAACTCGTCCGTCGCCGGGTCCATCGAAGCTCCCTGCCGGGCGACGTTCGACGCGGATCGGTCGCATCGCTCCCGGCCGGCACAGTCTACCTTACCCACGCTAATCACCGACCATGGCGAGACGTGCCTCGATCGCTTGGTGGACGACGCCGACCATCGCCTCGTGGATGTGACCGTTGCTCGCGATCACCTCCCGTCGGTACGGATCGAATGGCTCCTCGTCGTACGTCGTCGCCACACCGCCCGCTTCCAAGACCATGAGACCGCCGGCGGCGATGTCCCACGGCTGCAGCGGTCGCTCCCAGAAGCCGTCGAGGCGGCCGGCGGCAACGTAGCAAAGGTTCAGCGCCGCGGCGCCGTCGCGCCGCGTTCCTTGCGAGGCGTTGAGGAAGACGTCCCAGATCGCCGAGTTCTCGCCCCGCTGCTCGATGTCGTAGGGAAAGCCGGTCGCAAGCAGCGCACGGATCAACTGATCGACCGCCGAGACGTGCAATGGCTCGCCGTTCAGCGTCGCGCCCTTCCCTCGCTCGGCGACGAAGAGCTCGTCGCGCATCGGATCGTAGACGACGCCGAGCACGACCAGCCCCCGGCGCTCCAGGGCGATCGAGACCGCAAAGTGGGGATAGCCATGGGCGTAATTCGTCGTCCCGTCGAGGGGATCGACGACCCACCCGAACTCGGGCACTTCATTGCCGTCGATACCTGCGCCGCGCGCCCCTTCTTCGCCAAGGAGACGGTGATCGGGAAACGCCTGATGGATTCGGGACGCGATCAACTCCTCCGACGCCCGATCGGCGTCGGTGACCAGGTCCACCGTCCCTTTGAAGTCGATCGTTCGGGCGCGGGACAACCGCTCCCTGAGGATCGTACCCGCATCGCGCGCCGCGGAGATCGCTACCTCGCGTGCGTCTGTCGGGAGTTCCGCTGTCGTCATCTGCTCGTCACCGTCAAGGATCGCATGTCGAACGGCGCGCACGATGGCGCGCCCAAAGACATCCTACCAGGAGAAATCGGCTACGCCCTACCCCCGAAAGTCACCCCTTCGTCCGGAACCAGGGGCAAACGAGGATGAACGTCGGCTTCCCAACCGGCCTGCGCACCGCGCCGGATCGCGAAGTACGCAGCCCCGGCTACCATCGCCGCGTTGTCGGTGCACAGCACGATCGGTGGGAAGCTTGTCGGCAATCCGTCATCGCCGAACGTGGCGGCGACCTCCGCTTCGATCCTTCCCCGGAGCGCCGCATTCGCCGCGACGCCACCAGCCAGGAGGAGGCTCTTCGCGCCATACTCGCGTGCGGCCCGAACGGCTTTGACCGCCAGCACTTCGACCACCGCCTCCTGATACGCCGCGGCGAGATCGGCGACCGGCAGTTCCGCGGAGTAGACCGGCGGCCGGTGTTCCGCGAACGGTCCGGCTGCGCGTTCTTCTCCTGGCGCCGAGGGGAGACGGTAGGGCTCGACGATCCGGAGCAGGGCCGTTTTGAGACCGGAGAAGCTGAAGTCGTAGCTCCCGCCGAGCCAGGCGCGAGGTAGCTCGAACCGGCCCGGGTTGCCCCCCACCGCGGCACGCTGGATGGCAGGACCACCGGGGTAGCCGAGACCGAGCAGCCGTGCACCCTTGTCGAACGCCTCGCCGGCCGCGTCGTCGAGGGTGCGGCCAAGGTGGCGGTACTTGCCATGCCCCGTCATCAGGATCAGTTCGCTGTGCCCACCGGAGACGAGCAGGCAGACGAGGGGGAAGGCCGGCACCGGTTGCGGCTCGTCCTCCGGTCGCGTCAGCCAGTTGGCGTAGACGTGCGCTTCCAGGTGGTTGATGGGAACGAGCGGACGCCCGAGCACGTAGGCGAGGGTCTTCGCGACGTTGACGCCAACCAGGAGCGACCCGGCCAGCCCTGGTCCCTCGGTCACGGCGATCGCGTCGATCTCCCGGCGGCCGATCCCGGCCTCGGCGAGGGCCGTCTCGACGACGGGAATGATCGCGCGGACGTGCCCGCGCGCCGCCAACTCCGGGACGACGCCGCCATGCGTCTGGTGGAGCGCGATCTGAGATGAGATGACGTTGGACCGGATCTGCCGGCCGTCGCAGACGACCGCTGCCGCCGTCTCGTCGCAGGAGGTCTCGATGCCGAGGACGTTCACGTTGCGTGGTCCCCGTTGCCGGCGATCTGATAAGGCGGCAAACCGACCCATGGGCTGCGCTGGGCGACCGGGACCGAAACTGTGGGCCCGAGTCGCGTTGCCAGCGCCCGCCTGAGTTCCTCGATGCGGGCGAGATACGTCGCATCGCGCAGGGAGCGCGACCACATGACGTACGCATCCTCGCCGTTGTCGCTGTAGTAGCGGCGCCGCCTTCCCTGGACGGCGAATCCGTATTTCCGGTAGAGATCCTGGGCGACGTCGTTGGAGACGCGCACTTCCAGCGTCAGCCAGGTGGCGCCGCGTCGGACCGCCTCGTCGATCAGCGCGAGCAAGAGCAGTTCGCCAAACCCTCGCCCGCGGTACAGCGGGTCGACGCCGATGGTCGTGATGTGCGCCTCGTCGAAGACAACCCACATGCCCGCAAATCCGGCGATGTGCGGCCCGTTCGGCGGTAGGCCCGCTCGGCGGGCGAAGGGCAGGATGGGAAGACGCGGTAAGGCCCGCAGACCATCGCTCAGGCGGGTCGTGCTATGACCGTTCGCGTGGCCGTTGCCGGATGCGGCCGGGGCCTCGTCCGGAAGAGCGCGGAGGACGACGTAGTGGTTCTGCTCTCGATTCCGGAGCTCGCGGCGGTACGCGGATGCGGGCCAAGGATTGGCGAAGCAGCGCCGTTCGACGCGGCTGACCTCAGCCACGTCATCCTGGCCCATGGATTCGAGTTGAAACGCGGAATGAGAAATGAGACGGTCCCTTCGTCAAACAAACCCCGCCTGGGCGGACTGGAATCGCCCGGAATTTCGTCACGGACGTTAGCACGTGAGCCGTGCCTGGACAACCAGATTCCCGTATCCAGCCGTATCGGTCGTGATGAGACACTCTGCCGGTTGCCATCCTGGTCATCTGGATTGTTTCGCCGCATGCACGTAGACCGGTTCCAACTCGACGGCGTCGTCGAGATCGCCATTCTGCAGCCGGACCCACGCCAGCTCGGCAAGCGCCGAGGCGCGGCGGAGGCGCCCCGAAGCCGGCGGGATCTTGACGCCTCCCGTCGCCCGTACCGCCCGCTCCTGGTCCGCCGATAACTCGCCCGTGACCAGACAGGGACCGATGCTCGCGGCATGCTCGGCGAGTTCTTCAACGGTCGCGTTGCGCGGCGAGACGGTTTGTCGGTACCCGCTTGGCTCGGAGCGGTACTCGGCCCAGACAAGACGCCCGCGACCGGCCGCAACCGTCGCCAGCACGGGCATCTCCAGACCGGCGAAGGGATGGGCCGCGACGTCGAGTGTGGAGACGCCGATCAGCGGCACGTCGAGACCCAGGACAAAGCCCTTGGCGGCGCTCATCCCTACGCGAAGACCGTTGAACATCCCCGGCCCGACCGCGACCGCGACGGCGGCGATCTCCGCCACACCGATGCGCATCAGGGAGAAGAGGCGATCGATCTCCCCGAGTAGCGTCGCCGTCTGGTCCCGCCCCGCGAGCCAGGTCACCTCGGCGACCCGCGTGCCGTCGTAGAGGGCAACGCTCGCCTGCTCCGAAGAACTATCGATGGCCAGCAGCCATTGTGATTCGGGCGAACCGGAACTCCCTGTCATCGCCTGAGCCGCATCCCTTACGCGCCGGTTCGTCCGGTGGCTATCTGGTCACCGCCATGCCACAAGTTTAATGCGCCGCTGCCCTGCCGCTCGTCACTGCACCCCGCAACTCGCTCACCACGTCGGTCATGTCACTGTTCGGCGGCACAGCCTCAACCATCACCCGGCGGCGATCCGCTCCATCCAGTTCCAGGCGTACCAGCAGATACTCCTCCGGGAGCGACGAACCTGCGCGCTCCGGCCACTCGACCACCGCGACTCCGTCCACGGGAGCCAGGTATTGCTCCCAACCGAAGCTGTCCAGATCCTCCTCGCCCGCGAGACGGTAGAGATCGAGGTGGTAGAGGCGAATTGGCGCCTCCTCAACGGTTTGCCCCTCGTGCTCCGCGACCAAGGTAAAGGTCGGGCTCTGGATCTGCTCCCGGACGCCGAGACCCTGGGCGATTCCTTGGGTCAGGGTCGTCTTGCCGGCGCCGAGGTCGCCGTGGAGCAGCACGACGTCGCCGGGGCGGAGGAGGCGGCCGAGTCTGGCGCCGATCTCACGCGTCTGCTCGGCGCTGTCGGTGACGAGCGTGATCGGGGGCACCATTACTCCTCGCGGTGGAACGTCAGCACCGCACCACGTACACCGACGTGGACGCGGTCGCCGGGTCGAATCCCACCGTACGTCCCAAGGCGAGCGTTCACGGTGCTCCCAGAGTCGAGGCGCAAGCGCATCAGCTGGTCGTGGCCGAAGAAGAGGCGAGTCAGGACGGTCGCGTTGGCCGGCAGTTCGTCCGTCGGCGGGGTCAAGCGCAGACTCTCCGGTCGCAGCATGACGTCGACCAGGCCGGACGCGCTGCCGTGGACCGGCAACTCGCCGAGCTCGGTCAGCACCCGCCGTCCCTGCGCCTCGCCGGGAACGAATTGCGCGTCGCCGACGAAGACGCCGATCTGGCGACTGACCGGGCGGTGATAGAGCTCCTCCGGTGATGCGTCTTGGACGATCTTGCCCTTCCACATCACCGCGACCCGATCGGCGAGACTGAGCGCCTCCTCCTGATCGTGCGTGACGAGGACGGCGGTTGCCCGCGCGTTGGCCAGAATCTGACGCACCTCCGACCGGACCGCGGCCCGCAGTTCGGCGTCGAGGTTAGAGAAGGGTTCGTCGAGGAGGATCACATCCGGTTGCGGCGCCATCGCCCGCGCGAGAGCCACCCGCTGCTGCTGCCCTCCCGAGAGTTCGTGCGGCATCCGCTGCTCGAACCCCCCCAAGCCAACCATCTCCAACGCGGCGGCGACCTTCTCATCCCGATCCGCGCCGCGCGGCAGTCCGAAGGCGACGTTCTTGCCGACCGTCAGGTGTGGGAAGAGCGCGCCGTCCTGGAACACCATCCCGACCTGGCGGCGTTCCGGCGGCTCACACGTCGCCGCCGTCGCCACCATCCGCCCGCCGATCTCGACGGTACCGTCATTCAGGTCCTCGAACCCGGCGATCAACCGCAGCGTCGTCGTCTTGCCGCACCCGCTCGGACCGAGTAGCGCGACGACCTCACCCCGCTCGGCCGTCAGATCGACGCCGTCCACGACCGTCGTCCGCCCAAATCGCTTCACGAGGCCAACGCAGCGGAGAGCAGGTGATGTTTCCTTTGTTGGAGGGATGTCGCCTGTTCCCCCTCTCCCGACCGCGGAAGAGGGGGTTGGGGGGTGAGGGCTGAACACTATTCGTCACCCCGTGCCTGGACGCGCTCCCGTGCGACCAGGAGCAGCGTCGGGACGGCAGAGATCGCGACGAGGAGTAGCGCCGGGGCGGCGGCCTCGCCGTAGGAGCCGCTTCCTGCCGCCGTCCAGACGGTCGTGGCCAGCGTCTTGTAGCCGGTTGGGCTGAGGAGCAGCGTGATTGGTAGTTCCTTCATCACGGTCAGAAAGACGAGCGCGGCACCGGCGGCGATGCCGGGGCGCGCGAGCGGCACCGTCACCGCGGTCACCGCGCCGGTCGAGGTGCGACCGAGGTTGCGCGCTGCCTCTTCCAGGCGGGGGCTGATCTGGAGCAGCGACGTACGAGTGGCGCCGAGTGCCTGGGGAAGGAAGCGGACAACGTAGGCGACGATCAGTAAGGGGAGCGTTTGGTAGAGCGGTGTCAGATATCGAGCCCCGATGAAGACGAAGGAGAGGGCGATGACGATACCGGGCAGACCATAGCCGAGGTAGCAGATCCGCTCGATCCAGCGGGTCGAGCGGCCACGGTAGCGGACAGCGAGAATCGCGATCGGCAGCGCGGCGACCGTTGCGACAGCGGCCGCCCAGCCGCCGACCATGACCGAATGCAATGCCGCCGAGCCCAGACCGTCGATCGTCTCGCCTCGCGTCAGGGAGCGAACAAGCCAGTAGCCGAGGACACCGAGTGGCATCCCGAGCGAGAGGCCGAAGACGACGAGGCAGAAGGCGAGCGCCGGGTAGCGCCAGCTGCCGAGCGGCAGTGGTCGCGCCCGACGAGCAGCGCCTGCGCCCAACCGGTGGTAGGCAGCTCGCCCGCGGAACCGCGCCTCGACCGCGAGCAGGGCGAGCGCGAAGACGACGAGGAGCAGCGCAAGGGACGCCGCCAGCGTCCGATCGAACGATGAGCGGTACTGGACATAAATCGCACGGGTGAAGGCGTCGTAGCGGAGCAGGGTGACGACGCCGAAGTCGCTGACGGTGTAGAGCGCCGTCAGGAGCGCCCCGGCCAGGACTGCCGGACGCAATTGGGGCAGGGTCGTCAGGAAGAACGTCCGCCATGGTCCATAACCGAGGCACCGCGCTGCCTCGTCCAGCGACGGGTCCAGCCCGCGAAGCGCGGCGCGAACGCTGAGAAAGACGTAGGGGTAGGTGAAGAGCGTCAACGTCAGCCAGGCGCCGAAGAGTCCATAGATCTCAGGAAGGCGCTCGACGCCGAAGAGGCCGTTCAGCGCTTCCTGGAGCAGCCCCTTCGGACCGAGCGCGGCGACCACCGTCAGCGCCCCGACATACGACGGGATCACCAGCGGCAGCGCGGCAACGGTCGACCAAAACCGGCGGAAGGGGAGATCGGTCCGGGCCGTCAACCAGGCGAGCGGGACCCCGATCAGCGCCGAGGCGACGCCGACCGCACCCGCCAGCACGGCCGTGTTCTTGAGGATGATCGCGGTCCGCACCCGGAAGAGGAGGTCCCAGACGCCGGTGCCGGCCTCCGACGCTCGGATAATCAGATAGAGCACCGGCACCAGCATCAATGCTGCCACCACCGCGGCGGGAAGGAGCAGGCCAAGGGGTGCGCCGCTCCACCGCCGCGGCAAGCGACGGTCAGCCGGTTTCTCTTCAGCCGAAGTGCTCCGAGCGACAATTATCCGCGCCGCGCGGGGACGGAGCGTGACCACGATTGCTCCTTGAGCCGCTAGGGTTTCGCGATTGCCGTTGACATTGCTCACCCGTAGAAGCGGCATTTGTATTTGCACTGGTGCTAGCGGCTAGGGGCTAGCGGCTGGTCACAAGACGCCGACCTCGGTCAGCAGCGCGAGCGTCCCCTGCAGGTCCGCAAGGTCGCTCAGGTCGATCTCCGGGCTCTGGATCTGGTCCAAAGGCACCAGATCGGGTTCCGTCGGGACGCCCGCGATCAGCGGGTACTCCCACGTCCGCTCGGCAAAGTAGTGCTGCGCATCTTCCTTCAGCAGGAAGTCGGCAAAGGCGAGTGCCTTGTCGGGATGCTCTGCCGTGCCAAGGATACCAACCCCGGCGACATTCACCAGGGAACCGACGTCGCCGCCGGCGAAGAAGTGATTGGCGATCGGGAAGGTCTTGCCTTCCTCCGCTTGGACCTCGTAGAGGTAATAGTGGTTGACGAGACCGGCCGGCAGTTCGCCCTCACCGACCGCACGGGTGATGGCAGCATTGTTCTCGAAGGTGACCGGCTCGTTCGCCTGCATGCCTTCAAGCCACTCTCGGGCCGCATCGTCCCCATTGAGGACGCGGAGCGCGGTGACAAAGGCCTGGAACGAGCCGTTGGTCGGCGCCCAGCCGATCTTGCTCTTCCACGTCGAATCGACCAGGTTGAGCACCGACGCGGGCAGATCGCCCTGTTGCACCTGCTCGGTGTTGTAGACGAGCACGCGGGCGCGGCCGGATGTTCCAACCCACATGCCGTCGTCCGAGCGGAAGCGGGCCTCGACGCGATCGAGCAGCTCGTCCGGCAGCTTCGTCAGCCGATTCTCCTTGGCGAGGGCCCCGAGGGCGCCCGCGTCCTGGCTGAAGAAGACGTCGGCCGGACTGTTGTCGCCCTCCTCGAGGATCTGCGCCGCCAGTTCCGCGGTGTCCCCGTAGCGAACCTCGGCGTCGATCCCGGTTTCGCGCTCGAATTCGGCGATCAAATCGCCGATCAACCCCTCGTTGCGCCCGGAATAGATCGTGACGGTGCCGGCGGAGCCAACTGGTGTGCCGCCGGTCGGCGTTGCCTCAGGTGAGCCGGACCGGGGCGGCTCGGTCGTTGCCAGCGCACTTCCGGCAAAGTAAAGACTCCCACCGGTCAGTGCCAGACCGGCCGCGGCAACGCCCGCCTGCCTGATCAGTCGTCGCCGACTGACCCGTCCAAGAGTTGCCATGGTCGCGTCTCCGTTGATTCCCGTCGCCATTCCATCTCCCTTGTTGCTCCCGACCGGACCTGCGGGCGTCGGGACTCTCTCGAGGCACAAGCTGAGACAGGGACAGACCGCCACGCGGTCGCCCGATCGCGTCTCCCAGGACTTCGGGGAATTCCGACCCCGCTCGTCGGAATTGACGATAGGCTACGCAACCTGCGACAGGCTGTCAAGCCCAAATCGGTAGCAGTGCTGAGATGTACTCGATGTCGACCCCCGATTACAAAATGTGCGACCAAGCCGGGAACCGTGATGTGACAGGAGGAGTGGCAATCCAAGTAGCGCGATGACCGACGACGGGCGGATGTCGGTATCCGCGTCAGTTGAAGGCGGCACAGCCGCGGTAGAAGTAGAGCTCGATGTCGACCCGCCCGCGCTGCTGCCCGACGTTGGCAAAGTCATCGACGACGGCGTTCTCGAAGA
>JAXDKI010000414.1:0-9806 GCA_034667245.1 Thermomicrobiales bacterium
GCAGCCCTCGGATTGAGCGTGCCGGCATTAGCGATGCTGGTGGGACACGCCGGGCCCGGACGGGCGGCGGCGTCGGTGCTGCGCGCCGCGCAGGAGGACCCGTCGGCCGGGAAACCGGGCGGCACGCTCCGCGTCGCCACGATCGGCGAACCGCCGCACCTGGACGAACATCAATCGACGGCGGAGCTCATCGCCGTCATCGGTTACTGCGCCTACGAGGGGCTCTTCACGTACGACGCCCAGTACCAACCGATCCCCGAGCTCGTTGAGACACACACGGTGAGCGCCGACGGGTTGACGCACACGATGGCCCTGCGCCAGGGAGTGACGTTCCACAACGGCGAACCGCTGACGGCGGCCGACGCGATCGCGTCCGTGCAGCGGTGGGGGCGGATCAGCGGCGTTGGCAAGCGGCTGATGGAGAAGACGAAGGAGCTGGCCCAGGTCGACGAGCGGACGATCGAGTTCCGGCTGACCGAGCCCTATGGGACGATCCTGATCGCTCTGGCGCACAACACGCAGGCCTGTACGATCCATCCGAAGTCGGTGCTCGACGCGGCCGGCGACGAGCCGATCACCGACGCCGCGCAGTACGTCGGCACGGGTCCCTACAAACTGGCCGAGTGGCAGCGTGACGCCGCGATGCGCTTCGAGCGCTTCGACGGCTACCAGTCGGCCGCGGGCGACAAGCCGGTCGGGTACGGCGGCAAGAAGTACGCCTACGCCGACACGATCGAGTTCATCCCAGTTCCAGACGAGGCGGCGCGGGTGGCGGGTCTCCAGGCGGGTGACTACCACCTGGCGCTCGACGTCGGGAACGACCAATACGAGGTGCTGAAGGACTCGCCGGGGGTCGTCGCGGAGATCCTGACGCCGACCAACTGGGATGTTTTCTTCCTCAACTGGAAGTCGCCGATGATGGGCAACCTGGCGATGCGGCAGGCGGTCCAAGCGGCGCTCGACCACAAACCGATGCTGCAATCGGGGCGCGGCGGCGACGAGTTTATCCGGCTCGACCCTGGGCTGATGATGCAGCAGACGCCGTGGTACACGACGGCGGGGCAGGAGCACTACGACGTCAAAAACCCGGACCTGGCGAAGCAGAAGCTGCAGGAGGCCGGCTACGACGGTGCCCCGCTCCGCTTCATGACGACCCAAGAATATTCGTACATGTACGGCGAGTCGATCGTCGCCAAGCAGCAACTGGAAGCGGCCGGGATCACGGTTGACTTGCAAGTGATCGACTGGGCGACGGTGCTGGAGCGGCGGGCCAAACCGGAAGAGTGGGACATGTTCTCGACGGGGCACGGGTTCGTTCCCGACCCGAGCCAGATTTCCTACGTCGGGCAGATGAACCAGTATCCCGGTTGGTGGAGCTCGGAGAGCAGTCTCGCCCTGGCGGCGCAATTGCTGGCCGAGTCCGACTTCGACACGCGGAAGGGGATCTTCGAGCAGATCCAGACCGCCCACTACACCGAGATCCCGGCGATCAAGATCGGCGATTCCAGCCTCTGCTCCTTCCGCTCCGACAAGGTCGGCGGTTGGGACCCGCAGTTCGAGCGGGGCGTCAAGTACTGGAATTTGTGGATCAACGAGTAGCGACGAGCCGATAGCCGTCAGCCGTCAGTTTTTCGAGCCAGCGTGCCTCGCTCCCTCTTGGGAAAGCCACGATGCCGAAGACTGATTGCTGACGGCTGGCGGCTGATAGCTGACGGCTCATGATTGCCTACATTCTTCGCCGGCTTGTGCTGCTGCTGCCCGTGATTTTGGTCGTGGGCGTGGTGGTGTTCGCGTTGGTTCATCTGACGCCGGGGGATCCGGCGGCGGTGATCCTGGGTGACCGCGCCACGGCGGAAGACATCGAGCGGCTGCGCGACGAGCTAGGGCTGAACGATCCGCTGCCGGTCCAGTTTGTCCGGTGGTTCGGGGGCGTGTTGGTGTTCGACTTCGGGGATTCGATCTTCCTCGGGGAGTCGGTCAGCAGCGCGCTCCTCGGTCGCGTCCAACCGACGGTGTTGCTGACCGTGTACGCGCTTTTCGTGCAGATCCTGATCGGGGTGCCGACGGGAGTGCTGGCGGCGATCCGGCACAATTCAATTCTGGATCGGGTGCTGACCGTGGTCGCGATCTCCGGTGCGACGGTGCCGACCTTCTTTCTGGGGATCCTGTTGATCCTCTTCTTCGCGGTGCGGCTGCGCTGGCTGCCATCTGGGGGGTACACACCGCTGACGGAGGATCCGGTTGCCCACTTCAAGGGGATGCTGCTGCCGGCATTCGCGCTCGGGTTCTCATCGGCCGGGCTGCTGGCGCGGTTGGTGCGGTCGTCAATGCTCGACGTGTTGCGGGAGGATTACGTCCGGACCGCCTTTGCGAAGGGGTTACCGGAGCGGTTCGTCGTCATCCGGCACGCACTGCGGAATGCGTTGATCCCGGCACTGACGGTGATTGGCACGTCGGTGGGGGCGCTGCTGGGCGGGGCGGTGGTGACGGAGACGGTCTTCACGATCCCGGGGATGGGGCGTCTGGTCGTTCAGAGTATCGCGCGGCGCGATTACCCGATCATCCAGGGCGCGATCATGACGATCGCGATGACGTATGTCCTCGTCAATCTCTTTGTCGATCTGCTTTATGTCTACGCCGATCCGCGCGTCCGGCTCGGGGGCGACTGATGGCGAGTAGCTCCGGCACCGCCCTCAGCGGCAATGCCGCGACGCGACTGCGGGGCGAGCCCGCCAGCCGGCGCTGGCCCTGGGCGCGGACATTGCTGTCCAACCCGGTGGCGATCGCGAGCGGCCTCGTTCTCCTCGTCGCGGTGCTGGCGGCGATTTTCGCTCCCCTGCTGACTTCTTACGATCCGACGTTTCTCGATCCGGGCGTCCGGCTGCAAGGTCCGTCGAGTGACCACCTATTGGGGACCGACGACCGTGGACGGGACGTCTTTAGTCGGGTGATCTACGGCGGACGGATCTCGCTCCTGATCGGGGCGAGTGTCGCGATCGCGGCGGCCGGCTTAGGGTCCGTTCTCGGGTTGATCTCCGGCTACTATCCGCGCCTCGACACGCCGATCATGCGGACGCTCGACGGGCTGATGGCGTTCCCGAGCATCCTGCTCGCGATCGCGATCATGGCGAGTCTCGGTCCGTCGGCGTTCAATGTCTGGGTCGCGCTGGTCGTCGTCTACACGCCGACGGTGGCGCGGCTCGTTCGCTCGACGACCCTCGTCACGAAGCAGCAGCCGTTCGTGGAATCGGCCCGCTCGATCGGGATGAGCGACCGCGCGATCTTGCTCCGTTACGTCTACCCGAACGGGCTCTCGCCACTGATCGTCCAGTGCACCTTCGTCGTCGCCTTTGCGATCATCTCGGAGGCGTCGCTCTCGTTTCTCGGCGCGGGCGTTGATCCGGAGACGCCGACGTGGGGGAACATGCTCAGGGACGGTCAGCGCGTTCTCCAGCGCGCCTGGTGGTTGTCGATCTTTCCTGGATCTGCACTGGTGATTACGGTCTTGACGTTGAACCTGCTTGGGGATGGGTTGCGGGACGCGCTCGATCCGCGAGCGCGGAGGCGATAGGCGACAGGCGACAGGCGACAGGCGTTAGGGGAATCGAATCGTACCCCTGACGCATGTCGCCTGACGCCTCAACAGGAGGGGTCATGCTCGTCGTCGATGCTCATCTTGATCTGGCGATGAATGCCTTGATGTGGAATCGGGATCTCGCGCTGAGCGCGCATGAGACGCGGGCGATCGAGCGCGCGGCGGGGATGACGGCGAAAGGGCGGTGTGTCGGGACGGTCGGGTTTCCGGATTTGCGGGCGGGGGAGATCGGGCTGGTTTTCGCGACGGTGATCGCGCGCAAGAACCACGGGCAGAACAGCGACATCGATTTTCGGACGCAGGAGATCGCCTATGCCCAGGCGCAAGGGCAGCTGGCGCTGTACCGCGAGCTGGACCGGCAGGGGCAGATTCGTCTGATCCGCACCCGGGACGATCTTGCCGCGTGGCGATCGGCTTGGGAGGCAGACCCAGCGGGGGCTCCGTTCGGCTTCGTGCTTCTGATGGAGGGGGCCGACCCGATCGTGGACCCGGAGCAGGCGCGGCTGTGGTGGGACGACGGGTTGCGGATGGTCGGGCTCGCGCATTACGGGCCGAGCTCCTATGCCTTCGGGACGGGTAGTGCCGGTCCGCTGACGGCAAAGGGACGCGATTTGCTGCGGGTGATGGACGAGGTTGGGATGATTCTCGACGTCTCGCACCTGACCGACGAGAGTTTTCACGAGTCGCTGGACCGGTTTGCCGGTCCGGTGATGGCCAGCCACTCGAACTGCAGGGCGCTGGTGCCGGGCGATCGCCAGATGGACGACGTGATGATCCGGCGGATGATCGAGCGGGACGGGGTGATCGGGGCGGTGATGGACGCTTGGATGCTGGAGCCGAATTGGGAGCGGGGTGTGACGACGAACGAGCGGGTGACACTCGCGAACGTCGTGGACCAGATCGACCATGTTTGCCAGTTGGCGGGGAATGCCCGGCACGCCGCGATCGGTACGGACCTCGACGGCGGCTATGGAACCGAGCAGACGCCGAATGACCTGGACACGATCGCGGATGTGCAGAAGATTGCGGATCTGCTGCGTCGGCGAGGGTACGGAGAGGATGACGTCGCAGGGATCATGCACGGGAACTGGCTGAGGTTGTTGGAGAGGACGCTGCCGGCAGGATAGGCGGCGATTTTTGTAGGGGCTGTCCGTTTGTCCTCCCGGGTTTCCCTCGTCCGTCGTCGCCTGCGAACAAGGCGGGCATCGCCTAGAGCGAAACCAATCAGCCCTCATAACGGATCCTGGCGTAATGCCACAGCGCGCTCCTCGATCCGTTTCAGGGCGAGTGCTCCTAATCCCGCCGCCAGTATCGCGGCGACGCCGCCGACAGCGAGGCCCCAGCGTGGACCCGCGTGTTCGCCGATCCAACCGATGATCGGGCCGCCGATCGGGGTGGAGCCGAGGAAGGCCATGGTCCAGAGGGCCATGACGCGGCCTCGCATCTCGGGCCTGCTCGTCAACTGCAGGGTGACGTTGCCGAGCGAGGTGAAGGTGATCGAGAAGAAACCGACCAGCGCCATCGCGATCATCGCCAGGGTCAAGGACGGAGCGATGGCGACGAGGAGGTCGGTCACCCCGAAAAAGAGGGCCGAAAGGACGAGGAGCGAGGGCGCGTTCTTTCGGCGGCTCGCCGCGACGAACCCGCCAACGGCGGCGCCGGCTCCCATCGAGGCAGTCAACGCCGCGTAACCGCCGGCGCCCGAGCCAAAGGTGAACTCGGCGAAGAGCGGCAGGATGACCGTGAACTCGTACGTAAACGTTCCGATGATCGCCATCATGAGGAGGATATTGAGCAGCACCGGCGATGACCGGACGTAGCGGAGTCCTTCCAGGATTTGCCCCCTGGCGCGGGGCGCACGGGGCGCGGGTTGGAGCTCGCCGGGCCGCATCTTGGCGAGGACGGCGACGACCGCCAAGTACGAGAGCCCGTTGACGATGAAGCAGGCGGAGAGCCCGACGAGGGCGATCAGTGCGCCGGCGATCGAGGGGCCGATTACCCGCGCCAGGTTGATCTCCATCGAGTTGAGCGAGACGGCGTTGGCGAGGGCGTCCCGGCCGACCATCTCGAGGACGAATGTTTGCCGCGTCGGGTTGTCGACGGTGTTGACGACGCCGAGTCCGATCGCCAGGATGTAGACCATCCAAATCCGGATCTCGTCGGTGGCAACGAGGAGACCGAGGATCAGCGCTAGGGCACCGGCGGCGACCTGCGTCGCGTAGAGCACCTGGCGCTTCGGGAAGCGATCGGCGATCACCCCGCCCAACGGCCCGAAGAGCAGGATCGGCAGCGTCTGAAGCGCCGTTACGACGCCGAGCTCCGTGCCGGACCCCGACAGACGGAGGACGAGCAATCCCTGCCCGATTGTTTGCATCCAGGTCCCGGAGAGCGAAATGCCCTGGCCGATAAAGTAGAGTCGGAAGTTCCGGATGCGAAGCGACGAGAAGGTTTGGCGTCCGAACTGACGGACAACGTTCATCATTGCCGACCTTGAGGCTTGGTGCGCGCCGTAGCAGGCCGATCGGGCTCGGGCGACGCCCGGTCGATGATCGCGCGTCTGCGCCGCCGACCCCGACGGTATGGGGCGATACTCTCACGTCGGTCCGTCGCTGTCCCGGATACATGGGGCGAGCATTCACGGTGCCCAACCTTGCCGTCTACGCGGCACGACGGCTCATGAACTGCTATTTTGCCGTTTTCTGGGCGGGACAAATGCTGTCCAGTTTGGCGCATTTGTGGTTGAGACGACACTCGCCGTTTGGATCACCGCCGATGCCAAGGAAAGCGGCGCCCATGAGTTCGGGAGGGCGCAGGGTCGTCCCCCAACCCGGTAGGCCGGACGCCTCGTGCGGAGAGGCACATTACGCAGATGGGAGCTGGGCGGGTTCCTCGGTCCAGGGTTCCCAGGTGAAGCGGGAGCGGAAGCGTTCGAGGACGCGGAGGGTGGGGCCGCCGAGGGTGAGGACGAGGGCAGCGTTGCCGACGGCGCGGAAGAGATCGTACCAGAGGGACGTGACGAGGTAGAACCTGGCGTAGTGGGCGAGGGTTTCGGCGAAGGAAAGGTGGGGGGACCAGTAGAGTCCAACGTCCCCTTCGAGACCGGGTGCGGCAAAGGGCCACGACCAGAGGTTGAGGATCGCGCCGAAGAGGAATCCCCAGAGGGCGCCGAACACGGCGAGGACGAGCAGCCAACGGCGGAAGCTCGCGGGGCGGGGGAGCCAGCCGGCGGTCAGGCCGACCCAGCCGACGCCGAGCATCTGGTACGGCAGCCAGGGGCCGACGCCGCCGGTGATGAAGGCCGAGACGAGGATGGTCAGCGCGCCCATCTGAAACCCGAAGGCGGGACCGAAGACGGCACCGACCAGGATCACGAGCAGGAAGATCGGCGAGCCACCGAGGAAACTCGGGACGAGGCGAAGCGTGGCATCGGTTGCGACGAGGACGCCGAGGAGCGCAACCGATTTCGAGGCGGAGCGCCGCACGCCACCCGCACCGGTTCCGTCGAGCTCCACCGCGATCGCGAGGACACAGAGGACGGTGACGAGGGCGAAGAGGTACGGCGCGTCGCCGGCGTGGGCGCTGCGGTCTTGGGCGGGGGCAAGCGCCGGGAGGAGGAAGGGGTAAAGGAAGCCGGCCAGGCCGACGAGGCTGGCGGCGGCGGTGACCCAGCCGGCGCCAAGATGGGGGTGCGGACGCCGAAGTTGCTCTACCACAGGGGTTGCTCTCCCGAGAAGTTTGTGCAATACTCCTAATCGCGATCGTGAATCTTTTTACAAGCGCCGGGAAAGACTCGGCATTTTTGTTTTTCTCGGCGGTGCTTGTGCGGAGCGAACAAGAAACGGGGCAGCGTTCCGTATCGGGAAACCAGGGAGTACGTCGATGCCAGAGATCACACTCGCCGACCTCGTCGCCTGGGAACCACGTCTCCGTCCGCTTTCACCGACCGGCTCCAACAGCGCCAGCCCCGGGACCGGCTACGACCCCGGATCGAGCAGCAACGGTCGTCACGACGAGTCCCTCTCCGAACCGTGGGCCGAACGCGAGCTGAGCTGGGCGGTCACCATTCGCGCCTCGACGCCGATGCTGCCATCGCTGCGCGGGGGCGAGCTGGTCCTCCTGCCAAACCGCGTCCTCGCCGAAACGGGTGTCGGATTGCCGGTCCTGCTGCGGGAGATCGCGAGCCTCGGCGCCGCCGGGGTGGTCCTCGACGGCCCGCCGCCGACGTCTTCGCCGCTGACCGTCTTTCTCGCCGAGGCGATCTCGCCCGACCTCGAGAGCGAGTTGAACCGACTCCTGACCGAGCGGCGTGGCGAATTCTACCGGGCCGGGACCGAACTCGGTCGCCTCTTGACGAGCGCAATGACGGCAGGCGCCGAGCTTGCCGACGTTCTGACCGCCGCCGCCGACTTTCTCACCGTGCCGGTGGCACTGATGGACAGCCGCGGCAGCGTCACGGCGGCGACCTCCCCGACCGCGGTGCCTACACCCACTGGTGGGTCGCTGACGGGTGGCCGCGGTTGGCGCGGCGATCATTTCGGACTTCGGCTGGCCAGCGGCGAGACGCTCTGGCTCGGGCCGACACCTCGCCCACGCCGCGCCTTGATCCGGCTGGCAAGCGAGCGCGTTGCCCTCGCCGCCGAGGCCGCCCTGATCCGGGCCGCCGATGCGCGACCGCGCGGCCCGGCCAGGGCGAGTGCGATCGGCGCGCTCCTGACGGGCGCCGCGGGAGATGTGCCACGGGCCGCGGTGACAGTCGGGCTGCCGGCGAACGGGATCTACCGGGTGGTGCTGGCAGCGCCGGAGGTGGATGCCTCGACCCTACAACGGACGCTGGCGCCACTGGGGACGGTCCACGAGGCGGGGACGATCGACCGGGCCGGCGCGGCGTTGATCGAGTTGCGTGCGGACGGCGGGACCTCGTCCTCCTTATCCGGAAGTCGGTCGCCGACGCCGCGCCGGCGCGAGGCGATCGCGCCGCGCGAGACACCAGGTGGGAAGGGCTGGCTCGCCTTTTCCGGGCCGGTGACAGGGGCGGCCGCGCTCCCCGCCGCGGCGCGTGAGGCGAGGTTTGTGGCGGCGCTCCTCGCGACCGGGCTGGTCCAGGGACCGGTCGGTCGCTTCGACGTGCTCCCGGATCTCGGTGCCTACCGATTGCTCTACCGGCTCTGGGGCTCGGCCGATTTGTCGACCTTCACGGCGGACGCGCTGGGCGAACTCGCAACGCGGGACCGCCGAGGTACCCTCCGTCGCACGCTGCTTGCTTACCTGGACGCCGGGGGATCGCACGTCGATGCGGCGTCCCGCCTCGGCATCCACCGGAATACCCTCTCTTACAGGCTAAAGCAGATCGCCTCGCTCACGGGCTGCGAACCGACCGACCCCTCGACCCACCTCGTGCTGCACCTGGCGCTGCTTGCCGCATCGCTGCCGCCGAGACCGGACAGTCCATAGGGCAACAGCAACGCCGGGACTCAGCGGAAGTCTTGGAGATCGACCAGCTCGGCGACCCAGGGGCAATACCGGCCGACTTTCCGGATGAACTCCCGCCGATGCGCCTCGACGTAGGACGGCTTGGCGTCACAGAGCTCGGTGGTAAAATCCGCGAGCTCGATGTCCTCGGGGTCGAGGTGCCAATGCCAGGGAGCGTTGTGTCGCTCGATGCCGGGTCCCGGACGCAGGCGGCCGTTGGGAATGGAGGCGGTCGATTTCCCGTCCTTGAGGTCAAACAGCGCCTGGACTGTCTCGGGGTTGGTCACCCAAACGCGGAACCGCTCGTCCTGGACCTTGAACGTGGCCAGGACACCACCGCGTTGATGCGATGGCCGCGCGGGGGACGACGCGCGGTCACGCCCGGTAGCGTGGGGTGCGTCGACGGCAAGCCCGGTCAGCAACAGGAGCAGGATTGCGAGGAAGCGGACACCGATCCCGTTCATGGTGGTACCCCCATGTGATTCCCGGTGGCACTCCGTCCGACGGCGCGTACTCTCAGTTTCGCCTATAAGTCACCGTCGATGCCAGGACTGTGGGGTATGGTTCCCGTGGAGACGGGGAGAGGCCGTTTGCTGTTGCTCCGCACCCGACCGTGCAAGGTTAGGTAAGTGGGTTGGCACGAATCGGAGAGAGAGCCTCGACAAGCTCGGAATGACGGCGCATTCCCTGTTGTCGCCTCGCCATTCGGCGGCGATACTTCCGACAATGAAGTAGCTCGCGC
>JAXDKI010000415.1:0-9028 GCA_034667245.1 Thermomicrobiales bacterium
GCAACGATCATCGTGATCCTGAGTGTGATGGCGCTCTTCGCCCCTCAGCTCGCGCCCCATCCCTACGCCGAGCAGGATCTCCTCGATTCGCTACTGAAGCCCCTGAGTCCGGACCATCTGCTCGGAACCGATCAGTTCGGGCGGGACGTCTTCAGCCGGATCATTTGGGGTGCGCGCGTCTCGATGCAGGTCGGGTTGATCGTCACGACCATCTCGATGGTCGTCGGTCTGGTCATCGGATGCCTGGCCGGGTACTACGGTGGGTTCGTCGATCTCGTCCTCTCCAATCTGATCGACCTGGTCTGGGGCTTCCCACTCATCCTCGTGGCACTGTTGCTCGTCACCGTGATGGGACCGGGACTCGACGGCGCCATGATCGCGACCGGGTTGGTCGCGTGGTCGGGGTTCGCACGGATTGTCCGCGGAGAAGTTGTCGCACTGCGCGAGTGGGGCTTCATCGTCGCCGCCCAGGCACTCGGCGCAGGAGACGTGCGGATCATCCTGCGGCACATCCTGCCGAACATGCTGGGACCGGTGATGGTGATGGCGTCGTTCACGATGGCCGCGGCGGTGATCATCGAGGCGTCGTTGAGTTTCCTGGGGCTTGGCGCGCAACCGCCCCAGCCGAGTTGGGGTTCGATGCTGAACGACGGCCGCGCCGTGATTCATCGTGCCTACTGGATGGCCGTTTTCCCCGGTGTCGCGATCGCGATGCTCGTTCTCGGCTTCAACCTGCTCGGCGACGGACTACGTGACGTGCTCGACCCACGCATGCGGCGTCGCTGATCAGCACTATGCAGGACGCCCCCGCGGGGAGCTGCGCGACCAAGCCGCACCGGCACGCCCTAGTTCTTCGAACCCGCGGGCGTCGTCTCCTCGGCCTCAACTGCGGAGACCTCACCGGTCACCCGGGGTTTGCCCAGGCGGCCTCCGACGCGCGTCAGGGCGCTGGTTGTCCAGCCCGCCGGCGTGGCGGCGGCGGGAGCGGCAGCGCGATCGGGCGTGCGGCGCTCCCCTTGGTCGGACGGGTTGTCGTGAAAAACCTCCTGCTGGAGTTGGTCGCGCATCCAGCGCCAGCCGGTTCCCTGGGGCTCCGGGAGACGGTTCGCCTCCCGGCGCGAGCGCAGATAGTCACTGATGAGGACCTGAACGACGGCGGCTATGGGTATCGCCAGGAAGGCGCCGACGACGTTCATGAACGCGGTGCCGGAGAGAATGGCGACCAATACGGTCAGCGGGGTGAGCCCAACCGCACCGCGCATCACCCGAGGCACCAGCACCCAGTTCTCCATCGACTGAAGCGCGACGACGAAGGCAGCGGCCAGGAGCGCCTTCTGCCACGAGTCGGTCATGGCGATCACAACCGCTGGGACGCCGCCCAACCAGGGACCGACGATCGGGATCGCCTCGGTGATCCCGGCGAAAAGTCCCAATAGCGGCCAGAATCGCACGCCCATCACGCCGTAGCCGATCGTCGAGAGGACGCCGATGATCAGGCAGAGCGTCAACTGACCGCGCAACCAGCGACCGACCTGCGCCTCGACGCGGTCCCACGTACGGTCAACCCTGGCACGTGTGCTCGGCTGGAGTTGTTCGAGTACTACCCGGCGCAGGAACGCCTTCTCCATCAGGTAGTAGAAGGCCATCACGAAAACCGTAATCAGTCCGACGATGCCGCCGCCGATTCCCGTGACGATGCCGATCGCGTATTCGTCGGGCGGTGCGGTCGGCTTTTCGATCAGTTCGATCGCCCGGCCCAGTCCTTGGACACCGGCCCCTCGCAAAAGGCCATTGCCACTCGTCCGCCAATCATTTTGCATGTCGCGAAGTTGGCCGGGGGCCTCGTTTCGGAACCGATCGGCCTCCCGCCCGATCGATGGGGCGATCAGAATACCGGCGAGCGTCAACGTCCCAATGATCGCGATATAAACCGCCAGAATGCTGAGACCACGCGGCACCCGCCGCCGCTCGAGTAGGCTGACCGGCCGTTCGATGATCGTCGCGAAGAGGAGCGCCAGCACGACCAGGATCAGCACCAGCTGGATCTTGATCATCAAGTACGCGACGAGAAGGACGAGGAATAACGAAAACGGCGTCAGACCGGCACGACGCGGTCCCGACGGCAGGTCTGGCGGGAGGGAGGGAGGGTCGGGGGCATCGACGATGGATTGCGTGTGCATGCGCCCTCGTGAGTCGTTGAGCGTCAACCGCGGCGCGAATGGCAGGCAAATCGCTCCCACCACCCGGTCGGTAACCTGCAAAGGGTGCGCCAAGGCGCGGTCGGATGCAAGGGCAGGACGAAATACGGACGTCGAAGGCGATCTGGAGGACGCAACGGCGAGCCGTCAAGCCTACCGGGCGAAGGCGCGGAACGGGTTGGCCCGGGTCAACTGGGCGATGGTTGCGTCGTCCACCCCGGCGTCGCTGAGACGGAGGAGGAATACCTCGCTGAGATAGGTGTACGGCCGCGGGGTGCCCCCACCCGGCTGGGCCGGGTCGTACCAGCCCCGGTCGTGGCTCAGCAGCAGCCGGTCGCCCATCCCGGCATCCAGCGCCCGCAGGACAAGGGCGACCAATGCCTCGTCCGTGCCCGGCTCGCCGATCCCGTCGTACTCCACCCAGGCCCCGCGGTGTGCCGCCTCGCGGTGGACCTCGAACTCCGGCTCCTGATGGGCGTGGATCCAAACGAAGCGCTCGGACGCGCCACCGGCCGCCTCGATCAGGTCGAGCTGGGCCAGCGCGACGCGCCCCCGAATCGTGTGGCTACCGATCGTGGCGCCGGTGACCGCACTCCCCCTGGCCGCCGCCCGCAGCACCTTCGTCTCGGTCGCGGTCAGACCGTCATCGCCGGCCCCGATCTTGATCCAGCCGGCCTGGACGCCGCTCCCCTCGATCTCCCCGGTCAACTCGCCCACCATCCACGTCTCCAATGCCGCCTCGTCCGCCGCGTGGACCCAGGGCGGAATCCAGGGCTCGCGGTAGACTCCGGTCGGGGCGACCAGCGGAAAGTCCGTAGCCTCGGAGACGGCGCGGAGGATGTCGGCGCGGCGACCGACGCCGCAGGTGCTCGGCTCGACGATCGCCACCACTCCGGCCTCCCGCGCCCGGGCAATCTCCGGCGCCATCACTGCCACCACATCGGCCGCCTCCGCCTCACCGTAGCCCGGCTGATCCCAGGTGCGGAGATCGACGAAGACGTGCTCGTGCGGCAGGATCACCCCCGGCAAGTCGTCCGCGGACTTCGACCCCAGCGTCGTGATCAGGTGGGACACGCGTGCTCCCTCCCTCGGCTGACCCATCACGGCGGGTCGGGCAACGCGGAGTCGAAACAGTCACTGAAACCCAAGGGCGGCTCAGCCCGGGGCCCCGAAGCCGAGCCGCCGTGGTCGGCATTATCTTTGACCTCTGAACGCGATGCCCCTGGCGGTCGCTGCCGAGGCTTCGCCGGCTTTGTCGAAGGACTGGGCGCCCTACCCGATACCTTCGAATAGACCGCCGGTCGAGGGGCAGACCAGACTCGGGGCCGGCAATGTCAGGTCGACCAGGTAGGCGTTGATCGCGTCCGTGACGCAGGCGCTGTGAAAGTAGGAAGGATGCCCGGTGCCCTCCCGTCTCAGCAAGACGGCAGACTCCAGCTGGCCCGCCATGTCCACCGACCACTGATAGGCGTCCTGGGTGTCGAGACTGGCGCCGACCACCAGGATCGGAGACGCGCCGTGGGCGACCGGTGCATGCGCGGCCGGCGTCGGCGGGGCCGGCCAGAAGACGCAGGGCAGCGTCCAGGTCGTGTAGTAGGCCCCGAGGCGGGGAGCGATCATCGCTGCCTTCGCGGCCAGCGCCTCGTAGGCCGCCGGGTCGGTCGTGATCCCGAAATCCAGGCAGCTGACGGCCAGGAACACCGTGTTGCCAGGGCCGTATGTTCCGTCGGGCATCCGCTCATTGTGCTGGTCCGCCATGGCGAGGACCGCCGCGCCGTCCCCGCCCGCGGCCGCGGCGAGGGCGGCCGCGAGCCGGGGCCACCGCGCCGGCAACGACAGCGCCCAGTCGACGGCATCCAGGACGGCGCGCTGACCGACCTGCCTCGTGCCCCCGTCGGTCGCAACCTCCAGGGGCGTCGCATCCACCTGGGCCATGAGCGCGTCGAAGGCCCCGGCCGAGTCCCCGCCGGAGTAAAACGGGCAGGTCATGGCGGCGGCACAATCGGCGAGGTAGGCGTCGAACGAGCGCTCGATGGCGTCGACCCACTCGGGCACGAACGTCCCCGGGTCGACGAACGAGGGCAGTGCTGAGTCGAGCGCGAAGGCGCGGACCCGGTCCGGGTAGCGATCGGCGTAGCGGGCGCCGATGCTGGTGCCGTAGGAGAGACCGAGGAACGACAGCTGGTCCTCGCCGAGCGCCTCTCGCAGCCGCTCCATGTCGCTCACCACGTTCTCCGTGCCCATGAACGGCAGCAGGTCGCCGCCGTTGGCCGCGCAGGCCGCGGCAAAGTCGCGCCCCCCGGCGAGCCAGGCTTCCCGCTCGGTGGCGTCGTCGGGAGAGGGGTCGATCGCGTAGTAGGCCTCGTAGTCGGGCTGGCAGTCGATCTGACCGCTCTCCCCGACGCCGCGGGGGTCGAAGCCGACGATGTCGAACCGGGCGCGGGTCTCATCCGGGAAGAGCAGCGTGCCGGTGCCGTGCAGGAAGCCGACCGGTGGGCAGCCCGGACCGCCGCAGTTGAAGACGAGCGCGCCGATCCGCCGCGCGGGGTCGCCGGCGGGCAGCCGGGTCAGTGCCAGGTCGATCGTGGGGCCGGTCGGATCGGCGTAGTCGCGGGGGACGGCCAGGGTGGCGCACTCCCAGCCTCCTTCGGCGCACGCCGTCCAGGCGAGCGCCGTCGGGGTGGCGACAGGGGTCGCCTCCTGGGCAGCGAGCGTGATCGCCCCGGCAGTCAACCCTCCCGTCGTGAGCACGAGCAGGGCAGCCACAACCGCGAGGAGTTGGCGCATGCGGCTTGTCCTCAGAGATGCCATGGCGTCGTCCTCCTGGGTCAGAGAAGTTGAGCTCCGTATCGAACTCGTGAGTAGGCGAAGCATCTGGCAGCTTCGCCACCGATGAGGAATCCAGTGCTGGAACGTTGCGCGTCACCGGTCGAGCACCCGCCAATGCAGGCCCGATGCTAGACAGGCGACGGAGGGACGCGATTCATGTCGTGACGACCTCAAGGGTCACGTAGCGCAGGCTTAGCTCTCCCTGTCCCATGTCGATCTCGACCTTGGCGGACGTGGCGCCCTGGAGCCCCACCGCCTGAATTTCCGTCGCCGCGCTGGTGCTCGCGCTGCCGAAGCCGGTCGCCAGCGGTATCGACGCAGCCAACATGCCGATCCCGATCGTGCGCGTGATGTTCGCGTTCATCGCCGTGTTGCTCCCGTGCATCGCGCACTACACGCAGACCGCGTGACGCTCGTTGCAATCGTTGGATGTGCCTCTGTGCGTGGCCGCCCAGACGATCTAGCCGAGCTCGTCGTGCGCTTCCAGATTCGCCTCGATCTCCTCCCGGGTCCGCCAGGGCGTCCGCATCTCCCCCTTGACTGAGAGCACGAGCTGGTCGCCCAGGTGCGGCGAGCCCGGCTGGCTCGCGTTGCCGTAGGTCATCAGCACCTGAGCCCGCACCGTCTCGCCGAACTCGACGGCCGCCACGTACGAATCACCGCCGAAGGCGATCATCTCCTTGGTCGTTTCCACGGTCGAGGAGTCGAAGAACAAGACGCGGAAGACACCAAAGGGGTCGCCCCGGAAGCCGTTGGCCGGCAAGTCGAGGCTCCCTCGCTGCACCCGGGCCACCTCGCCCCACGGTATATCCAGCCGGCCGAACAGCGCCTGCACCTGCTCGGCCGCCGCGATCAGAGCCCGCACGGCCTTGTCCGGGTCCTTGAGACCGCTCGGCGTCGTGAGGGGTTTGGCAGGATCCCAGGGGGTACTGAACAGGTCGGATAACGTCAAGAAATCGGCCGGCTGCAGTGCCTGAACCCAGAAGAGGAAGAGGAGCGCGCCCGTGCTCGTGGGCAGCGCCTGCCGGTCCCAGGCGGCCAGCACG
This sequence comes from Thermomicrobiales bacterium, assembly GCA_034667245.1. GTDB lineage: Bacteria > Chloroflexota > Chloroflexia > Thermomicrobiales > UBA6265 > DATBFX01. The sequence goes on from JAXDKI010000415.1 coordinate 6,074, forward strand.
TCGGCCGCCTCCTTGGCCGCCGCGTCGCGGGACTGTTGGGCGGCGGCAATCAGCTCATCCAGCACGCGATCGGCCAGTTCCATCCGCGTTGAGTATTTCAGTTCGACCATCCGTTCCAGCGACATGCTCGGGGTTTCTTCCAGCATCCGAATGCTGCGGCGCTCCCGCCACTCCAAGAACCGCGGCGCCAGGTCAGGCGGGTAGTCGGCCGGGTCGAGGACGAGCGGGTAGGTCGTGTACCAGGGCGGGCTGTTGGAGTTCTGGACCCAGCCGGCAGGTGGATCGACCACCTTCGGCAGATCCTCATACGGGTGGATCTTTGTCCAGAGCGTCGCCGACGTATCGCCGGGGACGGGGCCGGACCAGTCGATGTTGCCGGCGGGGCGCACCGGCGCGTGGCCGTTGAAGAGGCTCAGGATATGGCCGTCCCGGTCGGCGTAGATGACCGTGAAGTACGGGAGCTGCAACCGCCGTAAGACGGCCTCGAATCCGGCGAAGTCCTGGGCCCGGCCCATGTCCCACCACTGCTCCACCGTCCCAGTCGCTGACGACCACTCATCAACGCCCGCCATCCGGATCGCCACCGTCTGCCCCTCCGCGGTCTCGACGACCGGGCCATGGACGGAGCGGCGCACCATCAACGACTCCTCGCGCAACGTTCCGTCCTCCTGGCGGACCTTAATCGTCTCCGTTCTGGTCTCGAATGCGCGCGTCTGTCCATCGAAGCGGTAGCCGTCCCCAACGAGGGTCAGGAGATAGACGTCGGCCGGGTCGATGGTGTTGTTCGTGTGGGTCCAGCCGAGATGGTCGTTGAAGGCGATGGCCAGGACCGGAAGCCCGACGAGCGCCGCCCCGTAGGCGTCGTAGACCCCTGGGGCCGACAGCTGGGCCTCGAAGAAGGTGTGCTCTTCAGCCCACAGCAGATGGGGATTAGCCAGCAGGAGCGCGTGACCGTCGGCGGTGTGCGACGGGGCGATCGCCCAGCCGTTGGAGCCGATCGCTGAGCCGGAGGGCAGGTACTGGAGGATGCCGCTGTCCCCGGCGAGGAAGAGGTACAGGATGCGGGCGGTGTGGGCGGTCACGTCGACCCCGGCGACCGGCAGCACCATGCGACCCGCATCGCCAAGCCGCTCCGGATACTGCCGGGCGTAGGCGTTGATCCCGTCAGCGAAGGCATCGAGGTTGGCACGAAATTCCGGCGATTGGGCGTCGTACCACACGCGCCCACGGTCGTGGAGGCCCATCGTGCGAATCGCCCGGTCCGAGACCAGGAAGTCCTCGCCGAAGACCTCGGCAGCGCGACCGCGGGCCTGGGCGTAGAGGCGCAGCAACAGGTCGCCGTGGTTGTGCGCCTGCGCCCAGCCAAAACCGTAGAACAGTCCCGGCGCGTCGTTAGCGAAGACGTGGGGCACGCCCCACGTGTCCCAGAGGACCTCGGTCCCGGCGGGAGCCGGGGTCGCCGGGCCGGGGGTCGCGACCGGCGTGGCGAGGGAGGCTGCTCCCCGCGTCTCACCACGGCCGGCGATCGTCAGCGTCGCCGCCACCCCACCGCCAGCGAGGCGGGCGAGCGCGGCCCGACGGGAGAGCTTCCTGGCAAGGGCTTCCTGGTAGGCGTCCAATTGGAGCTTGTCCACAGTATTCTCCTGTAACTTCGCTCAGGGTGACGAAACGATGTCGGATGGCGAGCCAGCTACGCGGTCACGCCCGGCTCGCCATCCGTGACAATTAAGGCAACGGCGTGATCACCCAGCACACGCCCGTAATGCCACGCGAGGGCCCTGATCGATCACCCTCGCCCGGCATGCCCTGCCCCGGGGCCAGTCCTCGGCCGTCGGATCAGGCGGGTCCGAGCAGCGCTCCCAACGCCTCGTTGCGAATGTCTCAGGTTCCCCCAGCGCCACCACCAGGTCCGCCGCGGCGAGCCGCGGTAAGTTCGCGGTGAAGCCGGGCCTGTTAACGCAAATACCGACCCCTCGCCGTGTGACCACGGCTGGGACCAGCTGCCCATCCCTCATCCCGCAGTCACGTCGGCCGGGCACGGCATGCGGGCATGGAATCGCACGCCCGCATGCCTACCAAATCCACACGAAGCTCTAGCGATGCCAGCCTGGAGCCGTCCCTGTTTCCCGGACACCAACTCCGCCGCCCCTGTCGCAGATCGCCTCGGCCGGGACGCAGACGCGCTCCGACGGCCCTCCGGGGCAGCACTGGTCGCTCGTCACGTCGACGCAGAGTCCGCCCTCGCCGCAGTCAGCGCTCGCCACGCAGGGCTCCCCGCCGCAGTTGGCGAACTCCCCCTTGATGCAGGCCCCGACGTCCTCAACGGAGCTGACGCAGAAGCAGCCGAGGCCGCAGATGCCGCCAAAGCAGCCCGATTCCGCGCCGCACTCGGCCGGCGGCTCGCACTGGCCCGTCTCGAAGTTACAGAAGGTGCCGCCGGGGCAGCAGAACGGACCGTCCTCCCCGAAACAGACGTCCGCCCCCTCGTTGCAGCAGACTCCGGCACCGAAGACGCAGAACGTCCCCTCGGGACAACATGTTAAGTCCACCGGGCCAAACGGTCCCTGCGCAAAGCAGACTCGTTCGAAGTCGCCGTCGCAGCCGATACACGCCCGCCGGCAGGCCAGACGCTGCCGACTCGGGAGACTGGAGCAGCCGAGGCTGCACTGGTGCCGGCACCTGGTGCCGCACGCGGCCCCGGTCTGCCCCGGCCGGATCGCCGTCGCGGCCGCCCCGGCCAGGGCGCCGAGCGCCGCGCGTAGGAAGCGACGCCTGGGAAGACCGGCGGCAAACAGACGCGTTACGTCGTCGAAGCGGTGACCATCCATCGTGATTCCTCCTGGATACGTAGCAGAGCAACAACGAAACCCGATGGACGAAGGGTGCGGGGGGGGGTCGCGCAAGCGAGGCGCGTCCCCCCCCCCCATAGCGGGCCCCCCCCACGTCGCGGGGGGG
>JAXDKI010000416.1:0-11343 GCA_034667245.1 Thermomicrobiales bacterium
AAGTGCTGGACCGTGCCTTCACCATCGAGCTTTCAGATGTCGATTTTCTAAAGTATGAGATCACGGGTGGCAAGGACAAGTCTCATTTGAGTGACGGCCAGAAGCAGACTTTGATCGACGCGTTTACGCGCTTTGACGTCTCCACTGGCACCCGTCAGTTTGCACAGATCAGAAAAGACGAGATTGCGGAGATCATCGAGCAGGAACCGGATATCCGGACGTATCTGCACTCGCTAAACAAGCTACTCCAGAATCATCGCTTCCATTTCGGATATCGGATTTTCGATGAGATCGCACAGTACCTCTATAACAACCGCAGGAACGGGATGATGGATTTCATACCCGCTTTCGACCACGCTGTGTTTATGAAAGTGCTTCCAAAGTTCAGCGGTTCCCGGGCGCGCCTCCGAGCACCCCTGTTGTCGCTCCTGGCATGGACGCTCTATCCAGCGAATCCAGAGCCAGCGCTCAAGTCGGTGCAGCAGTCGTTTACAACATTAGATCTCGCGGACGTCACCGCCATCACCGACTTTACCTGTGATGCCTCCTTCAAGGTGGTCGCTACACGCGCGATGCAAATGTTGGTCACGCTAGAGAATGACGGGTTCGTGTCGTTCGGATAGCTCATGTGCCTCGCCGAGAATCTTTTCTCATACCCGAAAGGCACACAAATCGTTGCGACGATCCTCCACACTTGTCGTGCAGTCCCGGATGAGTATCCATTGTCCGGCAAACAGTCCAGCCTGTCGGGGATACGCATATCGGGCCGAATAGAAACCCTCAAACGCGGCATAGACGAACAGAACATATGGTCGCATTCTACCCCCAAGCGGATCCCTCCGGACGGTGGGGGCCTGGGCAGGTGTTGAATCGCCCCCGACCAGGTCGCCCGGTTACCCCGACCCCGACGGATGCGTTCCCACCCTCTCCCTACCACCCAGCGCTCGCCGGCGAGCAGACGCGTTGCCCCGCGGGCAGCGGTCCCACCTCCGACCGCCGTGCCGGCCGTCGCCAGCCCCCTCCCCCACGCCCAACAAGACCTTCCCCTCTCCCGCGGTCGGGAGAGGGGGCAAGGGGGTGAGGGCTGCGACGCGTTGCCCCAGGCACAGCGCCCTCCCCGGCGCCGCCCCGGCCGTCCGCTCGTACCCACCGCGACAGCGAGAGCCATTCGTTCCCCCCCAGGATGGGGGGGTTAGGGGGGCCGAACGCTCACCCCACCCGATACCGCGCCACCACCTCTTCGTCCACCTCCACACCCAGCCCCGGCCCCTCCGGCACCGCGATGTACCCGTCGACCATCTCCAGCTTGGTCGTGCAGAGGTTGTTCAGCAGCGACCCGCTCGAGACGTTGTACTCAAGGTAGAGCGAGTTCATCAGGTAGGCGTTGAGGTGCAGCGAGGCCGCCTTCAGGAGATCGGTCAGCCAGGCGTGCGGCGCGCAGTCGATCTGCCGCCGCGTCGCCAGATCGGCGATCTGCCGGCCCACCGTCAGCCCGCCGCACCGCGAGAGATCGGGTTGCAGCACGTCCACCCCGCCCTCGAGCGCCAACCGCTCGAACTCGGGGTAGCCCGCCGCCTGCTCCCCCGCCGCGATCCGCAGCGTCGTCCGGTTGTCCGAGAGCGCCCGGTACCCCGCGACGTTCTCCGGATGGATCGCGTCTTCGAGCCAGAAGACGTCGAGCTCTTCCAGCTTCCGGATCAGCCTGATCCAATCCCGCAGCGATCGCGCCTTGTACGGGTTCGCGTAGTCGGTGCCGTACCACCCGGCGTCGACCATCAGCTCCACCGTCGGCCCCGCCTCTTCCCGCGCCGCCGCCACCAACGCGACGTCGAGATCGAGGTCGTACCCGAAGACGCCCCACCCGAACTTGATCGCCCGGAACCCGCGCTCCAGGTACTCCGCCACCGCCGCCTTCATCGCGTCGGGCGTCGGCCGGAACAGGGTCGAGGCGTACCCCTTGACCTTATCGCGATACTTCCCGCCGAGCAGCTTGCAGACCGGCTGCCCGGTCGCCTTGCCGGCGATGTCCCAAAGCGCGATGTCGGCGCCGGAGAGCATCTGCATCCCGGCCCCCTGCCGCCCGTAGTACGCCTGGTACCGATACGCCTTCTGCCAGAGCCGCTCCCGCTCCATCGGATCCTCGCCGATCAGGACCGCCCGCAACGACTCGAACCCGACCGTCCCCCCCGACGGCACCTCGACGATCGCCTTCCCGACGTGCGGTTGGGTCTCGATGTCGGACCAGCCGGTGATCCCCTCGTCGGTGCTGATCTTGAGCAACGAGACAAAGCGCACCCCGTGCGCTTCCCCGCCCTCCGCCGGATTCGGGTAGTTCTTGCCCGTGTCGAGCACGATCGCCTCGACGTCGGTGATGATCACTGCCGGTCCTCTCCTACCGCTCGGTTCACGCCGCGACACGGCCACCCGCACCACGCGGCGTCACCACTCAGCCACGCGACCATGTTCACGGAGCGCACACGTGGCCCTTCTTGTGTTCGCATATGGAACATGCTAGGCTGCCCCCGTCACGATGTCAACTCCGTCGGTCGGCGCTCGACCGGAGCGGTGACACACCAGTCCCCTAGGGCGGCCGGCGCGCCGGCTGCTTCGCAGGAAGGTCGTCGCCTCGGATGGAAGGCACCGTTTACCGCGTCGGCGTGATCGGCACCGGCCGCATCGCCAGCACGATTCAGGACGAAGTCGAAACCGGCCCCTTCGCGTATCTGCTCCCCTACTCCCATGCCGGCGCCTACGCCGCGATCCCCAAGACGAAGATCGTCGCCGGGGCCGACCCCAACGCCGAGCGACGCCAGGACTTCGCGGCCCGCTGGCAGGTGCCGACGACCGGCGTCTACGCGGACTATCGGGAGATGCTCGCGCGCGAGCAACTGGACATCGTCAGCGTCTGCACCCCAACCCGCAGCCACGCCGAAGTCGTCGCCGCGGTCGCCGAAAGCGGCGTCAAGGGCGTCTTCATGGAGAAACCGATCGCCCGTTCCCTGCGCGAAGCGGACGCGATGATCGCGGCCTTCGAGGCGCGCGGCATCAAGTCGGTCGTCAACCACGTCCGCACCTTCGATCCCTACTACCGCCGCGTCCGCTGGCTGATCGAGACCGGCGCCATCGGCGACCTGCACTCGGTGATGGTCCACTGGCGCGAAGGCATGAGCTTCGGCGGCTCCCACCTCTTCGACCTCCTGCGCTTCCTGATCGGCAGCGAAGTGTCCTGGGTCTACGGCCGCCTCGACGAAGGCGACGGTCTCTTCGACCAGGGCGGCAGCGGCATCGTCGGCTTCGCCAACGGGGTCGAGGTCTTTCTCGACAACCGCCTCGGCAGCGCCGCCCCGCGCGATCTCGACATCGCCGGCTCGCTCGGCCGGATCCGCATCGGCGACACGCTCCCGCCGGAGTTCTTCACCAAAGATCCGCAGAGTAAGTTCGGGGAACTCGTCCGCCGCGTCTTTCCCGGCTCGGTCGTCGGCACCAGCCCGATGACCGTCGCCGTCGAGGAGTTGATCCGATCCATCGAAACCGGCGAGCAACCGGGCTCGACACTCCACGACGGCCGGTCCAACCTGGAGATCGCCGTCGCCTTCCATCTCTCGCACCGCACCAACGCGCCGGTCACGCTCCCCGTCAACGACCTCGACCTCGTCGTCGACGACCCATGGGGTCGGAGCTGAGACGATAAACTCCAGCTTCTGTCGGTGGGCAATGGACCGGTCCAAGACTTTCGGACAGCTCCGACTGGCACCCCTTGACCGATGGACTTGCTCTTGGGAGGAACCAATCAGATCATGGCGTCACCACAGTTCCGTGCCGGCGTCGGCCGCGCCATCATCACGCCGCCGCTCTCGATGCCCCACGCGAGCTGGGGCGCCCAGACGCACGTCCTCCCCGACGGCGTCGAAACCGATCTCTGGTTGACGGTCCTCGTCGTCGGCGACGGCACGACCACCGCCGCGATCGTCGACCTCGACCTGATGCTCATCTCCCGCGCCGAGAGCGACGCCATCCGCAACGCCGTCGCCGAGGTCCTCGCCGTCCCGCCCCAGGCCGTCCGCGTCGCCGTTACCCACAGCCACGCCGGACCGCCCGCCAGCTCCTACGACTGGATCAAGGAGGGGGCGGAAGCCCTCCAGGGCTACTACCGGCTCCTCCCGGCCTACGCCGCCGGCGCGGCGCGTTCCGCCTTGCGCGACCTCCGCCCGGCCCGCGTCGCCGTCGGCAACGGCGAGAGCCACGTCGCCGTCAACCGCCGGGAGCATGGACCCGCCGGTCGCACCATCACCGGCGTCAACCCGGACGGCCCGATCGACCCCGACGTCTTCGTCCTCCGCATCGACGCGCTCACCGGCGACCCGATCGCCACGATCGTCGGCTACACGATGCACCCGACGACCCTCGGCCCCAGCAACCGGATCGTCAGCCCCGATTGGCCGGGGCACCTCAAACGCACCGTCGAGTCGCTGACCGGCGCCACCTGCATCTTCGCCCAGGGCGCCACCGGCGACGTCGGCCCCGGCCCGGACGGCTTCACCGATGACCTCTCCGTCGCCCAGCGCCTCGGCGCGCAAGTCGGCTGCGAGGCGGCGCGCGTTTGGTTCGGTCTCCGCCTTCCGGCCGTCGCCCACCGGTACGACCGGGTCTGGGAATCGGGCGCCCCACTCGGCAAGTGGACTGCCGATCCGCTCCCCGAGCCCGACCCGGTCGTCCGCGCCACCGAGATCGAGATCGCCGCGCCGGTCCGCCCCCAACCGACCGTCGAGGAAGCGGCCGCGGTCCTGGCCGACGCCGAGCGCCGGCTGGCGGACCTCCGCGCGGCAGGCGCCCCGGCCGTCGATGTCGAGGCCGCGACCTTCGCCGCCAAGCGGGCCAACATGGCGATGACGCGGGTCCGCGACTTCAGCGGCAAGTCCGAGTTCCCGCTACGGCTGCACCTGCTCCAGATCGGACCGGCCGTCCTCGCCGCGGTCGAGGGCGAACCCTTCAACCGGATTGCCCGCGACGTCAAAGCCGCCTCGCCCGCCACCGCCACCTGGTTCGGCGGCTACGTCGGCGGCTGGTACGGTTACATCCCAACCCCCGAGGAGTACCCGCGCCGCGGGTACGAGGTCGACACCGCGGCCTTCGCCCCGGAAGCCGCCGACTACATCGTCGCCGAGACGGTCGCGGCAATCCGAGGGTTGCTCGAGGCGAACTAACCGACGCAATCTTCAAGGAGAGCGAGCCCGTGGCCGAAGCCGATCCCGCCGCCGTCCGTCGCGAACACCGCTACGAGCTCCTGACCTGGCCGGAGATCAACCTCGCGGTCGAGCAGGAGAAGGTCGTCGTCCTCCCTGTCGCCGCGATCGAGCAGCACGGCCACCACCTCCCGATCGACGTCGACGTTCGCTGCGCCGCCTCCGTTTGCCTCGAAGCCGGCGCCCGGTCGCCCGAAGACATGCTCGTGATGCCGGCCATCCAGTACGGCTACTGCCACCACGTCATGGACTACCCCGGCACCATCAACATCGAGCCGACCACCTTCACCCGCTACCTGCTCGACATCACCCGCTCCCTCGCCCATCACGGCTTCAAGCGGATCATCCTCGTCAACGGCCACGGTTCCAACGCGCCCCTCGTCGAGCTCGCCGGCCGCCAAACGAACTTGCAGACCGGCGCCCTCTGCGCCACCCTCTCCTGGTGGCAGCTCGTCGCCGCCTACTGGAACAAGGAAGTCCGCGAATCGACCATCCCCGGCGGCTGCGCCCACGCCTGCGAGCTCGAAACCTCGATGTACATGCACCTCCACGGCGAGGGTGTCCGCAGCGACCGCATCAAGGGCGCCATCCCCGAATACATGAGCGAGATCCCCGGCGGCGACTATTGGCAGGGGGTCGATCTTACCGCCGGTTGGGGTCCGGCCGCGATCGTCGAGTGGACCGCCAGCTACTCGGAAACCGGCTCCCTCGGCCAACCCGAGCTGGCGACCCCCGAGAAGGGAAAACTCGCTTTCGAGCACAGCGTCGGTCAGATGATCGACCTCGTCCGCTGGTTCCGCACCCGTCCCGTCTTTCCTCGCCGTCCGCGTCAGACCGGGAGCGAGGGCGAGGTCGTCCAGTTGCCGTTCGGCTTTTGATACCTACGTGCCGCCACGTTCGGCCGGAGCAAGGGAGGCGAGCTTAGTTCGACGCGACGTGACCTACACCAATGCCCACCGACCTCTTCAGGAAAGGAATCCTTCATGGTCCGCAACACGTTCCAGAGTAGACTCTCTCGTCGCTCATTCCTCGCGGGGACTGCCGGCGCGGCCTCCCTCGCCGCACTGCCAACCATCTCCGCCCGTGACGTCGTCGCCGCCGCGTTGCAGCAGGCGGGCGGCAAGGTCACCATCGGCCAGGTGGGCGACATCCAGAATCTCGATCCGTTTGCCCTTCTCTTCCTCAACTACCCCTTCATCGAAAACGTCTACGACCAGCTGCTCCGGCTCGACCACGAGATCAAGCCGAGCCCGGCCCTCCTCGAGTCGTACACGATCAGCCCCGACGGCTTGAAGTTCACGCTCAAGGTGAAGCAGGGCATCAAGTATCACTCCGGCAACACGATGACCGCCGCCGACGTCGCCGCAAATCTCGAGCGCGCCCGCAACCCGGACACTGCTGGCAATCTTTTCCAGAACATGGCCGCCGTCTCCAAGGTGACCGCCGTCGACGACACCACCGTCGAGATCGACTTCACCGAGCCCGCCGCCTACTTCGAGAGCGCCCTCGGTTTGCAGCCGGTGGTCGAGCCGGCCGGCTTCGACAACCTCAAGGGCCAGGAAGCGGGCACCGGTGCCTTCACGGTCAAGGAGTGGATTCCGAACGACCACCTGACGCTGGTGAAGAACGCCGACTACTGGAACACCGGTCGCCCATTGGTCGACGAGGCAGAGGTCAAGATCTTCGCCGACGAGGGCGCCATGGTCGCGGCGCTCGAAGGCGGCGTGATCGACGTTGCCCTCTCCTTCCCGCCGCGTGAGTACGAGCGCCTGAAGGACACGTTCACCTTCACGCAAGGGCAGCAAGGCGCCAACTTCTACTACCTCGGCCTCAACGCGAAGCAGCCGCCGTTCGACAACAAACTGGTGCGCCAGGCGATGGCCCACGCCCTCGACCGCGAGACGATGGTCGCCAACGTCCTGTTCGGCATCGGTGCGCCGATCATGACCCCATTCCCCGACTTCTCGCCCGCCTACTCCCCCGAGCACAACCAGATGTACCCGTACGATCTGGACAAGGCCAAAGCGCTGCTCGAGGAAGCGGGCGTGAGCAACCTCTCGTTCTCGATCCCGGCTCCGAGCGGCTTCCCCGAATTCGGCAAGTTCGCCGAGATCTTGCAGGCCGACGCCGCCAAGATCGGGGTCGAGATCAAGATCGAGCCGATGGACTCGGCCCAGTGGTACCCGATCCTGGTCGACGGCACCTACGAGGCGACCTTCTCCTTCGCCGGTGGTACCCAGCTCTACCCGACGCGCATCTCCCTCAGCTCCAACTTCCCCGGCACGGGTAACGTCGCCTGGCCCGACGGTAAAGCCCCCCAGGCGTGGGCCGAAGGCCTTGCCGAGGCCGATGCCACCTTCGATCCTGCCAAGCAGAAGGAGGCGCTCAAGAAGGCGGCCGACTCCTTTATGGACGAAGCCTGGAACCTCCCAATCTCGTTCCGCACCACGCTCTTCGCGACGGCGAAGACGATCACCGGTCTCGACGGCGGCGTCTACGACCAGCTCCGCCTCGATCAGGTGACCAAGTCGTAGTCGCAGTCCGTGTGCTGCCGGGCCGGATCTGCATGCTCCGGCCCGGTGGCGCACAGTCCGGAGTTCGTCCATGGCGTCGTATGCCCTCGGCCGGGTCCTTCAATTCGTTCCGACGCTCGTCCTCGTGTCGATCGTCGTCTTCCTGATGGTCCGCGCCATACCGGGAGATGCCGCGCACGTGCTCCTGGGACCGACGGCGAAACCGCAGCAGATCGCGGCGTTGCGAGACGAGATGGGACTCGACAAGCCGATCTGGGAGCAGTATCTGATCTGGGTGAAAGGGATCGCGCGCGGGGATCTTGGACGATCGTGGATCAACAACTACCCGGTCGCGAAGTTGATCGAGCAGAAAGTCCCGGCAACCGTCGCGCTGGCAATCGGTTCACTCTTGGTCGCCCTCGGGGTCGCGATTCCGGTCGGCATCATCTCGGCATTGCGGGCAGGAAGCTGGTTCGACCGTCTCGCCTCTCTCTACAACGGGCTGATGCTCGCGATCCCCACCTTCTGGCTGGGTGTCCTCCTTGTTCTCGTCGTCTCGCTGAAGCTGAAGTGGCTGCCGCCGTCCGGCTACGTTCCCATCAGCGAACAGCCTTTGCAGAGCGCGAAACTCCTCCTCCTCCCCTCTCTGACCCTCGGCGTCTACCTCTCGGCGATCTTCGCCCGCTTCTTGCGAACCTCCGTCGCCGAGACACTCCGCCAGGACTACGTGCGAACCGCGGCGGCCAAGGGACTTTCGGACCGGCGGATCGTCGGTGCCCACGTCCTCCAGAACGCGATGATCCCGGTGGTGACGATGTTCGGTATCCAGTTCGGCGGGCTGCTCGGCGGTGCGGTGATCGTCGAGGCGATTTTCGACTGGCCGGGGCTTGGCCGATTGCTCGTCACCTCGATCGCCAGTCGCGACTACGCCGTCGTCCAGGGCACCATTCTCCTCGCCGCGGCAGCCTTTCTCGTGGTCAACCTGATCACCGATCTGACCTACGGGTTGCTCGACCCGCGCATCCGGGCCGGCCACTGATCGCCGCGGCATCGCCGGTGAGCTGGCACTGCCCGTGGATGAGGCGGGAATGATCACCGAATCCCAAGAGTCCAGATCGACGCTCTCCTCCACCGCCGTTACCGGCGCGCCGGACGAGACGTCGTTTGCCGACGTCCGACGCGATTGGTTGGCGATCGCACGGCGCAACTGGCTGGCGACGGCGGCGCTCGTTTTCCTCGTCTGCCTCGGCCTGGTTGCCGTCATTCCATCTCTCTTCGGCATCCCCGATCCGCTCGTCACCACCCCGCGCGAAGCGTTCAAGCCTCCCTCGCGCCAGCATCTCTTCGGCACGGACGACCTCGGCCGCGACCTCTTCAGCCGCACCGTTTACGGGGCGCGCGTCTCACTCGGCACCGCGGTTGCAGTCGTCGCCTTTGCCGCCGCGATCGGGATTCCGCTGGGCTTGATCGCGGGCTACCGAGAGGGATTGGTCGACGCGCTGATGGGGCGCTTGTTGGACCTCGTCCTCGCTTTCCCTGCCATCCTGCTCGCGATGGGACTGATCGCGGTCCTTGGCCAGGGGTGGTTCAACGGCGCGGTCGCGGTGACGATCGTCAGCATCCCCGCGTTCGCCCGGCTGACGCGGGCGAGCGTGCTGACGGAGAAAAAGCGCGAATACGTCCTCGCCTCCCGCACGATCGGGGCGAACCACACGCGGCTGATGGTTCGGACGATCCTGCCGAACTGCCTCGGCCCGCTCATCGTCCAGGCGGCCTTCGTGGCGACGTGGGCGATCTTGCTGGAGGCGGCGCTGTCGTTCCTTGGGCTTGGCGTCAAACCGCCGACCCCCTCCTGGGGTCAGATGCTCAGTGCCGGCAAGACGTATCTCTACCGAGCGTGGTGGTACGGCTTTTTTCCGGGTTTGGCAATGACCCTCGTCGTTCTTTCGTTGAACACGCTCGGTGAGACCGCGCAGCGTATTCTGGTGCGAGGGTGGCGCGGACTCTAGATCTTGCGTGTGGATCAAACCGACGCGATGATCCGCACATCGTCTCTGTCGGTGCATCAAGCCTGGGAAGGGAAACGCGCATGATCGGGGTGATCGATCCAGAACTGACGAACGTCATCCACCGCGATTTGCACCGGGCCTATCCGCTCATCGACCGCGGTGAGGGGATCTACGTCTACGACGTCGATGGGAAGCGTTACATCGACGGCTCCGGCGGCTCGGCGGTCGTGACCGCGATCGGGCACGGCGTGCCGGAGATCGTCGAGGCGATGACCCGGCAGGCGCAACGGCTCGCCTTCGCGCCGACCCACGCCTTCTCGACCGAGGCAATCGAGGAGTGCGCCCGGATCATCGTCGAGGAGTTCGCGCCTCCCGGATTGGAGCGGGTCTGGTTCATCGCCGGCGGGTCGGAGGCGACGGAGAACGCGGTCAAGATGGCGCTCCAATACCAGCGCGATCGCGGCCAGGGCACCAAGCATTTGGTGATCGGCCGCTGGGGCGCGTTCCACGGGGCGACGCTGAGCTCGCTCGCCTACGGCGGCAACACCGGCCGCCGCCGGAAGTACGCGCCGGTGATGATGCCGGCCGAGCACATCGAGCCCTGCTTCCCCTACCGCTGCACGATCAACGGCGGCTGCCCGCCCTGCGACCTCTCCTGCGCCCACCACCTGGAGCACATGATCCGGCGCCTCGGTCCGGAGAACGTCGCCGCCTTCATCGCCGAGCCGGTCGTCGGCGCCACCCTCGGCGCGGTGCCGGCGACACCCGGCTACTTCCAGGAGATCCGTGAGATCTGCGACCGCTACGACGTCCTCTTCATCGCCGACGAGGTGATGACCGGGTTCGGTCGAACGGGGAAGAATTTCGGGATCGACCACTGGGGTGTGGTGCCCGACCTGATCGCCTGCGCCAAGGGGATCGCCGCCGGCTACGCCCCGCTCGGGGCGGTGATCGCCAAGCCGGAGATCGTCGGCGAGGTCAAGCGGCGCGGCAACTCCTTCGTCATCGGCCACACGGCGTCCGGCCACCCGGTGTCGTGCGCCGTCGGCGTCGCGGTTCTGCGCTACATGGTGGAGCACGACCTGGTCCGCAACTCGGCCGAAGTCGGCGCCTACTTCCTCACCCGACTCCAGGATCTGAAGGACCGGCACCCGATGATCGGCGACGTGCGGGGGCTCGGTCTGCTGACCGGGGTCGAGTTCGTCCGCGACCGCGCGACGAAGGAGCCGTTCCCCGCGGAGTGGCAGCTCAGCAAGCGGATCGCCGACGAAACCCTGGCCCGCGGTCTCGTCTCCTACCCGCTCGCCGGGACCGTCGACGGTCTCACGGGCGACCACCTCCTCTACGGCCCACCCCTGATCATCACCCGCGAGCAGATCGACGAGCTGATCGACATCCTCGACGCGAGCCTGGCGGCGGTCGGGGCGGAGATCGGCGCGGTCGCCTGAGCGCACTCCGCTGTGGCTCCGGACGCGGCGGGTCTCACGATGGTTGTTGGGTAACGGATAAACCCTCCGGGCCGAGTCGTGGAACTTCGCGGCGACAGCCCACACCCCCCCCCCCACACCCCACCCCCGG
>JAXDKI010000417.1:0-7130 GCA_034667245.1 Thermomicrobiales bacterium
TCAATTGTCACCCTGAGCGCAGCGAAGGGCCTCTCTCCGTCTACCCTCACGCAGTTGCGCAGATCGCCCGCACAGAAGGCAATGGCAACCGGCACTCAGCCCAGGCGGACGCGGGGATCGAGACGGGTGTAGATCAGGTCGACGATCAGGTTGGCTGATCCGATCAGGAGCGCGCCGAGGATGACGCTGCCCATGATCATGGGCACGTCGAAGCGCTGCGCCGCTTGCAGGGCCTGCCACCCAATGCCAGGCCAACTGAATATGTACTCGACGAGGGCCAACCCGGAAAGTAAGACCGCGAAGTCCATTCCGAGCATCGTGATGACCGAAAGCAGCGCGTTGGGAAGCAGGTGTCGCCAGGCGATCGTCGACTGCCGGAGTCCCTTGGCGGCGGCGGTGCGCGCGTAGTCGTGCGACAGGACGTCGAGCATGTTCGAGCGCAAGACGATGCCGTACCACGCCCCCCACGGCAGCGCGACCGTCAGGGCCGGCAGGACAACGTGGTCCAGGCTCCCATAACCGCCGACCGGGAACCACTTGAGGCGGAAGGCAAAGCAGTAAAGGAGCAGAATGCCGAAGAAGAAGCTGGGCATCGAGATCGTCAGCAGCCCCCCGATCGTCAGTAGCCGGTCGAGCACGCCGCCGTTGCGAAGGGCGGTGACCACACCCAGCGGCACGCCGATCGCGACGGCGAAGACGAAGATCGCGACGGCGAGTAGCGCCGTCGCCGGAAAGCGCTCCAGCAGTGCCTCGCGAACCGGCCGGTTGAAGTAGTACGACTCACCGAGATCGCCCCGCACCAGATCTCCCATGTAGGTGAGGTACTGGCGGTAGACCGGTCGGTCGAGCCCGAGCCGGCTACGCATCAGTGCAATCGAGGCGGCACTGGCCTTTTCCCCGCTGAGGGCCTGCGCCGGATCGGCCGGCCCGGTGAAGATCAACCCAAAGGTGAGGAGTGACACCCCCCAGAGGGTGATCGCGATCCAGAGGAGGCGGCGGAGAACGTAGGCGAGCATCGGTCACCGTCCCCGGCGAGTGGGATCCATGGCCTCGCGCAGTCCGGTCGCCGCGAGGTTGAAAGACACCACGGTCAAGGTGATCGCGAGACCAGGGAAGAGCATCAGCCAGGGAGCTGAGCGGTAGTAGGCTCGGCCGTCCTCGATCATCGAACCCCACGACGGGTCCGGCGGCGGCACGCCCAGGCCCAGGAAGCTGAGGCTGGCCTCGGCGAAGATCGCGCCGGGAACGCTCAGGGCGAGGTAGATCGTGACCAGCGGCAGCAGGTGGGGGATCAGGTGGCGCACGAAGATGCGGTGAGCCGGCACGCCGATGCTACGCGCGGCCAGCACGAACTCCGCCTCTTTGAGCGAGAGGATCTGCGATCGAAAGATGCGCGCGGGATAGGGCCAGCCGAAAACGGAGATGACGAAGACGACGACCCAGACGCCGGGCTGTAAGACGACGACCAGCAGCAGCATGACGAAAAACTGGGGGATGCTGAGCATCAGGTCGACGAAGCGCATGATGAGGAAGTCGGTCTTGGCGCCGGCGAAGCCGGCGAGCCCACCGAGAGCCAGGGCGATTGCCATCACGATCGCACTGGCCGAGATACCGATTGTCAGCGAAATGCGCCCTCCCCAGAGCAGCCGGCTGAGCAGGTCGCGTCCCAGGTGGTCGGTACCCAGCCGGAAGCGAGCGTTGGGAGGCAGCGGCTCGCCAAGTGCGCTCAATCCGTCGCGCCGGAATTGCTTGGCAGGATCGTGGGGTGCGACGACGGGGGCCGAGATCGCGAGGAGCGCCAGGCAGACCAGCACGATCGCGGCGGCGAGGGGAACCTTTTGCCGGCGGAAACGCTGCCAGACGTCTCCCCACCAGGAGACGCTCGCCCTCTCACGGACGCCCTCGACCGCGAGGGGCGTCTGGAGCGACAGCGGCTCGTCGCCAACTCGTCCGATTCCGGTTGAGCGGGTGCTCATCGCATCCAACCCCGTCCGCTGCCGTCCGGCTCGGGCCCGTGAGGTTACAACAGATTTCGGGGAAAACTCTCCGTCCATTGTCGGCTGAAATGCGGCATGTCGTCTACGTCGAGCGCGACGTGCAGGGTCACGTGGAATGCGTCGGGCGTGCTGGTGATCTGGCCTTGGCTGCGCATCGCGATCGTCTGGCCGGGCCAGCGGTAGCGCACGCTCTGCCGTCCGTGCATCCAGGCGTGCGCCGGGTTGCGCTCGTCGACGCCGGCCGTGGCCGTCGACGTCGCATCTTGAATGTAGCCGTCGTCGATCTCCACGGTGCCACCGCTCTCGATGGTCAGCTCGGTGTGGCCGCGCATTTGGTCCCGCGTCACGCGCCAGGTTTGCCGCGGTGCTGGGTGTTCGGCGTCGAGCGGGAAGGGAGACGGCTCGAACTCGGGTGCCGGAAGTGACGCAGGCGCTGGACCGGCGACCGGGAGGAGGAGGCGCGACGGACGGTCGCCTCCGAGGTGCACCCGGCTGGTCGCCGGCTCGGGCGACGGCCAGGTGTTGGGGAAATCGGCGTTCGAGACAGATAGTCGAAGGCGATGTCCCGGTTCGAACTGCCAGCTCGTGGCGTCGAGGTCGATCGTCAACTCATACACCTCGCCTGGCACGAGGGGCGACGGCTCACTGTCCGAAGCGCGGTGAGTCGCGTTGAGCACCCCCTTGGTGATCAACGCCGAGCTTCCGTCCGGCGCCACGTCGCAGAGGCGGGCGACAAACGTGACGACCTTGGCGTCGCTGTCGACCCACAGCACCACGCGGGGGCGGCCGAGGATTTCCAGCGGTTCCGCGAGCACCGGACCGGTGTAGACGGCCGAGAATGCCTCCTCGATCCGTTGATCGGCGGGCAAGACGTACGGTCCGCCGGCCGAGAAGATGCCGAAGGTCGTGCCAACAGCCGGATGGTAGCTCAGCGTGTCGACGCCCGCATCCTGATCCGGACCGTCTGCTCGCAGAACGCCGTGATCGAGGGCGAGCGATTCCTCGCGGCCCCGCGCCAGCGGCCACTCCGTCTCGTAGCGCCAGAACCCGCTCGTTAGCGGCCGGTCGGATTGCGGCGGATCGTACTGCTGGACGTAGAGGGCAATCGGCGGCTCGTCCATCACGCCGTTGTCGATTCCCTTTAGCCAGTAATCGTAGAAGCGCGCCATCTCCCGGTGGTGGTTGATGCGCGGACCGGGCAGACCCTCGTGGGGGCGCGCGTGTAGCCAGGGACCGATCAGCAGCTTCTTGGGACAGTTGAGGTGCTCGAAGGTGCGGAGGTTGCAGTTGGTGTACCCATCGCGCCAGCCGCCGAGGAGAAAGGTGGCGCAGGTGATCGCGCCGTAATTCTCGCAAAGCGAGCCTTGCCGCCACTGCTCGTCGAGGGTTGGATGGGCGAGCCAGCGGAGGAGCCACGGCTCGTTGCGGAGGTGCTCCTCCCAGATCGCCGCCCACCGCTCGCCGACGAGATCGGGTCGCGGCGGCAGCAGGTTGCGCCCGACCATGCTCAACCCATAGGTGCCGACGTCGTAGAGCATCTGCAGGGCGCCGCCCTTGTAGTGGCAATCGTCGGTGTAGCGGTTGTCGGTGAAATACATCGGGCAGATCGCCTTGAGCGCCGGCGGCCGGTGCATGGCAACCTGGAGCGAGTTGAAACCGCCATAGGACGTGCCGAACATGCCGACGGCACCCGTGGACCACGGCTGCTCGGCCAGCCAGGCGATCGCGGCGACCCCGTCGAGCTGCTCCTGGGGACAGTACTCGTCGAGCGCCGTGCCTTCGGAATCGCCGGTGCCACGCACGTCCAACCGAACGGCCACGTACCCACGCTCGGCGAAATAGCGATGGCCATAGTAGCCCTGCCGGGTCGTGTCGTTCTTCCGGTACGGCAGGTATTCCAGAACGACGGGGTAGCGCCCGGGGGTATCGGGCCGGAACACGTCGGCGGCAAGGGTCACGCCGTCGGGCATCGGGATGCGGACGTTGCGGTCTCGACGAACGTGGTGAAGCGTCTCACCCGTGAGACACTGAGTCGCCTGTCCTCCGGTCACGTGCTCCCCCTGGCTTCTCGCATCCTGACGCGAAAATGTGCCGAAGGCTCGGCACCCGTGCTTGTCGGCGCACAGCAGGTTCTTTAGCATGCAAGTTGTTCATGCTTTACGCAGGCGGCGCGAGTCTATCGCGATGACCGTGGCCGGTCAAGCGCGAATCGCGTCGACATGGCCGGCTTGACAGCGGTCGGAAGCGCCATAAAGATGAGCGCTACAGAGGCGCGGTATCACGCGTGCAAGCCGCGTTCGGTCATCCCCGACGCGGGTCGGAGGTCTTCGAATGGTCGCAGCTGAGGAAACGCGGACCCTGTTCGAGTCAACCTTGCCCGGTCGGTACTATCACGATCCGGCGATCTTCGATCGGGAACGCGAACGGATCTTCTCGACGATGTGGGTCTGCGTCGGGCGTGCGGACGACATCAGCGAGCCGGGACGGTACCTGCTGGCGGAGGTCGGGAAGGAGAGCGTCCTCGCCGTGCGGGGACGAGACGGTCAGATCCGGGCCTTCCTCAACGTCTGCCGGCACCGCGGCGCACGGCTCTGCACCGATCCGTGCGGTAGTGTCGGGCAGGCGATCCAGTGCCACTATCACGCCTGGTCGTACGCGCTCGACGGCCGCCTGATCGGTGCGCCGAACATCGCGCGCGAGGAGGGGTTCGATCGCGAGGCCTTCGGACTCTTCCCCGTCCACGCCGAGGTCTGGGAGGGGCTGATCTGGCTCAACCTGGCTGACGAGCCGGAACCGCTGGCGGCGCAGATCGAACCGACGATCGTCGGTCGGTTGGGAAGTCTCGAGAAGTTCGGGCGCTGGGGACTCGGTGAGCTCGCCGTCGGCAAACGGATCGAGTACGACGTTCAGGCGAATTGGAAGCTGATAGTCGAGAACTTCATGGAGTGTTACCACTGCGGTCCGGTCCATCCCGAGCTCGTCCGCCTGATCCCCGAGTTCCGCAACGGTACCTCCTATCAGGGATTGCCCGGACAGGGGACGAGTTTCGGCGACGACGTCGAGGCGTTCGCGCTCTCGGGCAAGGGCAACCGTCCCAAGCTGCCGGGACTGCTTCCCGAAGACGACCGCCTCTACTACGCTTGGGTGCTCTGGCCGAACGTCTTCGTCAACCTCCTCCCGGATCACGTCATCGTGCATACGCTTCTGCCACTTGGCCCGGATCGATCCCGCGTCATCTGCGACTGGCTCTTCGATCCCGCCGAAGTCGCGACACCGGGCTTCGATCCAAGCGACACCGTGGCGGCCTTTGACGTGACGAACCGGCAGGATTGGGACGTCTGCGCGCTCACGCAGCTCGGGATGAGCTCCAAGGCGTATGAGCAAGGCGGGGTTTTCGTCGCGAACGAGTTCCACATCACGGCGTTCCGGGACATGGTGTTGGAGCGCCTCGGCGACTCGCGTTGACTGGGGCGCGACGAAGAGGTCCCTCGCTTACCCCAAGGATGACCGTGGGCGGGGCGTCCTCCCCCGGTCATCCTGAGCGCAGCGAAGGACCTCTCTCCGTCCACCTGGACGTACCTTTTACTGCGGATGGAGACCGTCCATGCAAACTAGCGCCTCGCTCGTGATCGTCGGGGCCGGGGTTGTTGGCTGCAGCGCGGCCTATTTCCTGACGAAGAAGGGCGTGCGCGACATCGTCGTGCTCGATCAGGGTCCGCTCTTCGACACTGGTGGGTCGACGTCGCACGCGCCGGGTCTCGTCTTCCAGACGAATGCCTCGAAGACGATGACGACCCTGTCGCGGCGAACCGTCGAGCTCTACTCCTCGTTGGAGCTCGACGGGCAGCCATGCTGGTACGGGGTCGGCAGCCTGGAGGTTGCCCGAACGCCGGAGCGGTGGCTCGATCTGCACCGCAAACTCGGCTGGGCACGATCTTGGGGGCTGGAAGGATGCCTCCTCGACGCGGCGGAGGTGGCGCGTCGCGTGCCGCTCCTCGACCCTTCGATCATCCACGGCGCGTACTACGTCCCCACGGACGGGCTCGCCAAGGCGGTGCGAGCCTGCGAGGCGATGGCACGAGAGGCCATGCAGCACGGGGCATCGTTCCATGGACACACGCCGGTGATCGGATTCGATACGTCCGACGGGCGTGTGCAGGCGGTGATCACTCCCAATGGGCGAATCGCGACCGAGCGGGTGCTGATCTGCGCCGGGATCTGGGGACCGAAGGTCGGCAGGATGGCCGGGGTCTCGATTCCGCTGACGCCGTGCCAGCACCAGTACGCGCGGACGACGCCGCTTGCGGAGTTGGGGGGCGAGGAAAGGGAGATCATCCACCCGATCCTGCGCGACCAGGACGTCAGCATGTACTACCGGCAGCACTTCGACGGGTACGGGATTGGTTCGTACCAACACGAGCCGCTGCTGGTCGACGCCGAGGACATCCTGCCGCCGGAGCGTGCGCCGATCCAACCGGCGATGATGGATTTTACGCCGGAGCACTTCGGGGATGCCTGGGCGGATGCGGTCAAGCTGCTGCCGCCGCTCGGGAAGACCGAGATCGCGAGCGCCTTCAATGGCATGTTCTCGTTTACGCCGGATGGATTCCCGCTCATCGGCGAAGCGCCGGACGTGCGCGGATTGTGGGTGGCAGAGGCGGTTTGGATCACGCACGGCGGTGGGGTCGGTCGAACGGTCGCCGATTTGATGACCGACGGTGTCTCGGATCTCGACCTGCACGACTGCGACCTCAATCGCTTTGAGCCGCACGCCCACACTCGGTCGTACGTCCGGGCTCGCGGTGCCCAGCAGTACCGTGAGGTCTACGACGTCATCCACCCGCTGCAGCAGATGGAGCAGCCGCGGCCACTCCGGGCGACGCCCTTCCACGCCCGGCAGCGAGAACTCGGCGCGGTCTTCTTCGAAGCGCGTGGCTGGGAGCGACCGCAGTGGTACGCGAGCAACGAACGCCTGCTGACCGACTATCCGGTGCCCGCACGTACCGAGTGGGCGGGGCGGCACTGGTCGCCGATCGCCGGCGCCGAACACCAGGCGACGCGGGAGCGCGTCGGGCTGTTCGACATGACGAGTTTGCCGAAGCTGGAGGTCACTGGGCCCGGCGCGCTGTCTCT
>JAXDKI010000418.1:0-7783 GCA_034667245.1 Thermomicrobiales bacterium
CGATGTGCGACTTCCATGGCTCCCTCTCCTGAAATCATCGTTGCGGCTCGTCCACGGCAAACGATCATCGCCTCAGTGACGGGCGATCGCCTCCGGCCGAGGTCAGTCGAATCGCGAAGACAGTGACAGAGCCACGAAGACCGATCACGCCGGAGCCGGAAGTATACGCCCGTCACTGACGTCACAGCTGCCGATCAGAGACCTTCCCCAACCATTCCCTCGTGCGCGAATTGCGTTCATGAGACACCCTCTTAGGAGGCCCTCATCTCCCGGTTACACCTCTCCCCGCTCGATCATCCCCCGCGCGAGCTCCCCCGCCGTCGCTTTATCGTCCGGCGCCAACTCCCCGTCGAGGACCAGCTCACGAAGATGATCCTTGATCCCCGCGATCCAGCGGCCCGGCGGACGGGCAAAGAGACGCATCAGATCCTCGCCGTCGAGCGGACTCTTGAACTCGGCGAGCGCACGTTCTTCATCCAATCGGCGGATGTGCGCGCGGAGCTTGTCGATCCGTCTCGCCGCGGCGCGTTGCTTGTGCTCCCGCGCCGACGTCACATCGGCCGCGACGAGGTCGAGCAGGTCCTCCAGCACGCCGTCCGCTTCCAGCATCAGACGACGGACGGCGCTGTCGGTCCAGTCCGGCTCGTACGTCGCCGGGCGGAGATGGAGCTCAACCAACCGAGTGACCGCAACCTGCGTCGTCCTGTCGGCCTTCAGGCGACCGAGCAGGCGCTTCGCCAGCGCCGCGCCCTCCCGCTCATGTCCAAAGAAATGCACCTCGCCCGAGGCGTCGACCGAGCGCGTCTGCGGCTTGGCCGCGTCGTGGAGTAATGCCGCCCACCGCACGATCGGTCGCGCTGGTGCCCGGTCCACGACCCTCTTCGTATGCTCCCAGAGATCCTTTTCGCGGTGGGCCATCCCCCGCCCGCTGCGCCGACTCTCCGCTTCCTCGGCGAGCGGGGCCAACTCCGGCATCGCGACGGTGATCAACCCGGTTTCTCGGAGCGTCTCCAAGCCGTGCGATGCCCACTCCCCGGTCAACAACCTCGTCAACTCGCCGTAGATCCGCTCCTTGCTGATCCGCGCCAGACTCGGCGCCTGCCGGCTCATCGCCGCCGCCGTCGCCGGCTCGACGAGGAACCCGAGCTGCGCCACGAACCGCGCCGCCCGCAGCAACCGCAGCGGATCCTCCTGGAACCGGGCATCGGGATCGCCGACCGCCCGCAGAATGCCGCGCGCGAGATCGGCCTGACCATCGAACGGGTCGATCACCGCCCCCGTGACGGCGTCGGCGGCGATCGCGTTCACGGTAAAGTCGCGGCGCGACAGGTCGTCCTCCAACCGCTCGCCAAAAGCGACCTCGGGGTGTCGTGTTTCGTCCGGGTAGTGCTCGCTGCGATAGGTCGTGATCTCGGCGGTGATCGGCTCCTCGCCTTCCCCCTCGAAGACGAGTCCGACCGTGCCGAACCGCGCGCCGACGAGGTAAACGGAGGACGCGCCCGCCACCTCGCCGAGCTCCTGCGTCCGCTCCGGCACGGCGCTGGTGGCGAGGTCGAGGTCACCCGGCAATTCGCGACCCATCAGCGCGTCGCGGACGATCCCGCCGACCAGCACGAGTTCCTGTCCCGCCTCCGCGAAGGTCCGTCCAAGGCGCTCGACGATCGCGGCCTGTCTCGGGGGGAGCGCGTCTAGAACTGTCATGTGTGTAGAGACCGGCCGCGTCATATCCGCGATTATCCTCATCCTCAATTGCGACGTTGCCCGTTACCGAACAGGCGGTTGCCAGTCTACTAAACGACGACTCTTCGCTACGCGAATTCTGGAGTTACCTTGAACAGACGTCACCACAGCGGCGGCACGTTGCTGATCCTTACACTGTAGGTCGCCCTTGCTGAATGGTGCCGGCCGTGTCGACTGGACCGCCGATCGTACCGACGCCGTCACTGGCCCAGAGTCTTGATTCCGACATTGCAGCTGCGCTATTGGGTCCGAAGCGAAGCGACACTGGTAGGGCATCACCACCAGGTAGCGGTCGCGTCGGCACCCTGCGTGCGATCGTTATCCTGGTGCACGATTGCACACCGACGATCCTTGCGTTGACTCCCTGGCCTGCCGCTTGGATGCCACCATGATTCCGAGAAGATCGCCAATGTCGTTCCGACTTCCTGTCCTGGCAACAATTGGCTGCCTCGCCCTCGCACCGGCGACTGCCCTCGCCCACGAGCGGTGGTTCGTGCCAAAGGAGCAGCAACCAGCGACGGATTGGGGGGGCCTCTTCTCGCTCCCCGTCCTGCTCGCGCTGGTGAGTGGAGCGGCCACCGTCGCCGTTCTCGCATTGTTGCAGCGGCGGATTGGCGATCCGCTTTGGCCTCGTCCGCCCTTCTTCCAACGACTGGAACCGTGTGCCCCGGCCATCCTCGGCGTGCAGGCCGCCATCGCGATCGTCTTCGCCGCGAGCCGCCTCCAGCTCTTCGTTCCCAACATCGAATTGCCGCACAACGCGATCGGCGTCGGCGTCGCCCTACTCGCGGTCGTCGCCGCCTTCTCCTTTATTACGGGCGTCCTGACCCGCGTCGGCGCCCTCCTCATCGCCGCCCTCCTCGTTGCCGCCTTCGGTTTCGCCGACCACCCTGAGGAGGTGATTGAGCACGTCATCTTCGTCGGCATCGCCTTCTACCTCGTCGCCGTCGGGCGGGGCGTCGTCCGCTACGACGATCGGCGCGAGGAGGACCGCACCGAGCTGACCGACCGGCTGCTCCCCCACGCCCTGCCGGTGCTGCGCATTTGCGCCGGGTTCTCGGTGCTCGTCCTCGGCTTCACCGAGAAACTCCTCAACGTCGAGCTCGGCATCGCCTTCCTCCAGGAGTACCCCCACTTCAATGTCGCCCGCGAACTGGGGATCGACTGGTTCACCGACCGCCGCTTCGTCTACGCCGTGGGGATCGTCGAGGCGACGGCCGGCTGCGCGCTCATCGCCGGATTCTTGCCCCGGCTGGTCATCCTATCGCTCTGGATCCCATTCAACCTCGGCATCGCCTTCCTCCCCCCGCAGGAGTTGATCGGCCACCTGCCGATCCTCTCGACCATGTACGTTCTCCTCGTCCGCGGGACGGAAGGAATCCCACCGCCGGAGGTCTCCTCGGCCGATGCGCCCGCCCAGCGCCCGGCCGCCGTTCACGCAACCCGAGGCGCACCGGGCTAGGTCGCCTGCCCGACGGCTACAATCCATTGCCGATTGGCGGCCGCCGCACAACCGGTTGCCGCTCCCGTTCGATCATGCTGGCGATGTGATGTCCCGTCTCGATTCCTCCGTAACCCGCGGCGTGCTGCCCGGAGGGGCACGGCTCGCCGTGCCCGCCCCAGACGGAGGCGCGATCCCGGAGGCCGCGGCGCGCCCCGGCCCGACGAATCAGGCGCCGGTACTGGCAGTCCCGTCCCTCTTGGAACTCCGCGAGATTGCCGCCACCTACATCGAGGGGCGCGAGGTCCTACCGGTGCTCGACGGCGTCTCGTTCACCGTTGGTGAGGGCGAGTTCGTCGCCCTGATCGGACCCTCCGGCTCCGGCAAGAGCACGCTGCTCGACATCGTCGCCGGATTGATCGCCCCGGACGTCGGCGAGGTTCTGCTGGCAGGCCAGCCCCTCCCAACACCGGAGCGGCTCGGCCGCACTGCGTATATGCGCCAGCGTGATCTCCTACTCCCCTGGCGGACCGCCCTCGACAACGCCGCCCTCGCCCTCGAAGTGGCCGGGATGCCGCGCCGACGCGCCCGCGCCATTGCCCGGACGCGCCTGTCGGAGTTCGGTTTGGAGGGGTTCGCCGACGCCTACCCCGCGCAGCTCTCCGGCGGCATGCGCCAGCGCGTCGCCTTCCTCCGCACCGTCCTCGCCGGCCCTCCCCTCCTCCTCCTCGACGAGCCGTTCGGTGCCCTCGATGCCCTGACGCGGGCCGCCATGCAGGACTGGCTGCTCGGTCTCCTGACGCGTGAGCGCCGCACGGTCCTGCTGGTGACCCACGACGTCGAGGAGGCCGTCTTCCTCGCCGACCGCGTCGTCGTCCTCTCCCCCCGGCCCGCCCATGTCGTCCACATCGAGCCGGTTCGTGTCCCCCGCCCGCGCCGCCGCTCCATCGTCACCGCGCCGGACTTCGTGGCCCACAAAGCGGCGGTGTTACGGGCGCTGGGTTTGCTCGACGAGGCGGGGACGGAGTAGGGATGCCCGGAGCAACCCCCAACCACGGCGCAGAGCTCACCCGTCCCGACCGCGACCGAGTTGGTCAGGGGGGTAGGGCTGTCGATATCCTCGCCCCCCTCCTCCTCCTCGCCCTCGCCCTCGGCGCCTGGGAGGTCTGGGTCCGGATCGACCGCACCCCCCGTTGGTTCCTCCCCTCGCCGAGCGCGATCGCCCGCGTGCTCGCGCGCGATCGCATCCTCCTGATCGACAACGCTTGGGTGACGCTCCGGGAAGTGCTCATCGGATTCGCCCTCGCCGTCGTCGCCGGCGTCGCCATCGCGATCGTCATCGACGCCTCGCGAATCGTCTCGCGTGCGCTCTATCCGATCGTGATCGCCAGCCAGGCGGTCCCGATCGTCGCCCTGGCGCCGCTGCTCCTGATCTGGTTCGGACACGGCTTGCTGCCGAAGGTGATCGTAACCGCGCTGATTGCCTTCTTCCCCATCGCCGTCAACACCGTCGACGGCCTGCGCGCGGCTGATCGCGAGACGCTCGATCTGCTCCGGACACTCGGTGCCGATAGGTGGTCACGGTTTCGGTTGGTCAAGCTTCCGGGGGCGCTCCCGTACCTCTTCTCCGGCGCGCGGATCGGCATCGCAGTCGCCGTCATCGGCGCCGTCTTCGGCGAATTGGTCGGCGCGGAGGCCGGTTTGGGGCACCTGATGGCCCTTTCGAGTGCTAATTTGAGGACCGATCGGGTCTTTGCCAGCGTCGTCGTACTCTCGATCATGGCAGTTGGGTTGTTCGCGCTCGTCGGCCTGGCCGAACGAGTGGCGTTGCCCTGGAGACGGCACGTGGCGGTGTCGGGGGATCGCTAAGGCGGTCAGCGGAAAACACGCGTACGGACAGGAGAATCAAAGGTCCTGAACGTCTTGCGTCCGATCCGTAACCCTGATAAAGTCTCGTGCTAGGGAGTCTCTGTCTCAGGCACCGGCGTGCTGAACCCTTGTTCTCATTCCATCGGGGCGGGTAAGTCCCCGTGAAGAATGCCTCCGACAGTGGGGACAGACGCCGTAAACCACCAAGCGGGCGCCATTCCGGACGGCGCCACAACGCGGTCGCCTGAGACCACTTGACCGGGAGTGTGCGGCGCGTCAACCACCATCCCAACCGTGAGGGGACGGTTGAGGGAGGTCTGGTGACACCGAGTCGATACGGGATAGGTAAGTGCACAGCGCGAATGCTCCGCTCTCCTGTGAAGGAGAGTCGGGGCTTTGCTGTTTCTGGCGCGGAACGCCACGGCCCGTCCGCTGCACCCGGTTATCGCCTCTTCGGCGAGAGTCCCGGACCGGTCACGCGATCCGCGCGTGGCGATCCAAAGCGCTTTCCCCCCGCGCTCCGGACGCGGGCGCCGTCGCCCGAGGCGGGGTTCCGGCCGCCACAGCTCCTCCAGAGGAGCGACTGATGGTCGGAGAAGGCAGAGGCGGAATCAAGAAACGACGCGCCGGTTGGGATGGCGCTGCTACCCCAGGGAAGGGGATCGGGATGAGAACGCAGAAGACGAATCGATGGGTTGTGGCACTCCGAGTTATCGGCGTGCTGGCAATGATTGCCAGTTGGCCGGCCTTCGGCGCCACGGTCGCGGCGGGGCCCGCTCCCACGGCCAAGACGGCCCTGGAGCGCAACGACGAAGCCGGCAGCGGCTCGGCCGGTGGTGACGCGGGCGACGCCAATACCGGCGGTTCGACCGGCGGCACCGGCGGCACCGGCGGCGACGGCGGCAGCGGCTCGGCTGGCGATGGCGGCGACGCTTCCGGAAACGGTGGCGACGCTTCCGGCGGCGACGCGAGCGGTGGAGACTCCGCGGGCGGCATCGGCGGCGACGCCGGTGGCGATACGACCGGCGGTGACACCAGCGGCGGTGTGGCCGGGGGTGGCGACGCCGTGGGCGGCGGCGCGACCGGCGGCGACAGTGGCAATGGTGGCGGTGGTACCGGCGGTAGCGGTGTTGGCGGCGACGCGAGCGGCGGCACGACCGGCGGCGCGGCGAACGGCGGCGATGCGACCGGCGGCAGCGCCACCGGTGGCTCCGTCGTCTCCGGTGTTACGGGCGACACGGTCGATGCGGGTAATGGCGCCAACGGCACCGGCGGCGGGATTGCCGGCGCCGGCGGGAACGCCTCGGGCGGACCTGTCACCGGCGGCGGTAACCAGGGTGGCAATGCCTCCGCGGGCGCCGTCACGGGCGGCGCGGCCACGAGCACGACGATCGGTGGTGGCAACAGTGGTGGTGTTGGTTCCGGTGGCGTCGCCTTCGGCGGAAGCTCCACCGGCGGCGACGCGTTCGGCGGCATCGCGATCGGTGGCTCGGCCACGACCGGCGACACCATCGGCGGACTGACGATCGGCGGTGGCAACACCGGCGGTGCCGGCGGCGAAGGCATTGGCGGCAGCTCAACCGGTGGTGACGGCACCGGCGGCACGGGTGGCATCGCGGAGGCCGGTAACGGTACCGGCGGCGACGGCGGTTTCGGTGGCGACGGCGGCACCGGTGGCACCGCGATCACGGGCGGCGCGACCTCCGGCGATGGCGGCAACTCCGATAGCGTTGCCGGCGCCATCTCCAGCCCGGATGATGATGCGCTCAGCCTGGCCGCGGGCGGTGACGGTGGCGATGCGACCTCCGGCGACGCGGTCGGCGGGGACGCCGGCGACGGCGGCCAGGGCGGCGAAGGCGCCGCAGGATTCGGCGGCAACGCCACGGCCGACGGCGGTGAGGGCAGCGGCGCGAACGCCACGGCCGGCAACGGCGATGGCGGCTTCGGCGGCAATGCCACGGGCGACGCCGAGGGTGGCGACACCACCGGCGGTAGTGCCACGGCCGGCAATGCGACGAGTGGCACCGGTGCTGGTGGCAACGCGACCGACGGTGGTGGTGCCACGGGCGGCGACGGTCTCGGCGGCGACGCCACGGGCGATGTCGACGGCGTCGTGGCAACGGGTGGCAACGCGACCGGTGGCAACACCACCGGCGGCAGTGTGGATTCGACCACGACCGGCTGCTTCGCATTCGGCGGAGACGGTGGTGAGGCCGGGACGGGCATCGGGGCCGACGGCGGGGAAGGCGGCGACGCCGACTGCGGCGCCGGAGACGGCACAACCGGCGGCGACAACACCGGTGGCAGCGCGACCGACTCGGGCGTCATTGGCGGCAGTGCGAGTGGGACCGCCGCTGGCGGCAATAACACGGGCGGCAATTCGACCGGTGGCGTTGCCACCGGCGGCAACAGCGCCGGTGGCGAAGGCGGCGCTGGCACCGCCTTCGGTGGCAACGCGACCACCGGCGATACGACCGGCGGCAGCACCACGGTCGGCTTCGGCGAAGTCGTGATCGGCAATACCGGCGGCGACGGTGGCGTTGGCCAAGGCGGCAACGCCACTGGCGGCGAAGGCGACGGCGGTGACGGTGGGAACGCGACCGGCGGCGAAGGCGACGGTGGCGACGGCGGTGACGGCGGCTTCGGTGGCGACGGCGGCACGGCCGAGACTGGTGAGGCAACCGGCGGCGACGGCGGCAACGCGGCCAGCGAGGCCCTCGGCGTCGACAACGA
>JAXDKI010000419.1:0-5093 GCA_034667245.1 Thermomicrobiales bacterium
GCGCCCGGACGTCGCTCGCCGTCGGTCTCAGCGCCCAGGCGATTGCCCTCGTCATCGGGGTGGGACTCGGGTTGCTCGCCGGGATGCGCGGCGGACGCGTCGACTTCGTCGTGATGCGCCTCGTCGATGCCATCTGGGCCTTCCCCCGGATGCTCTTCGCGATCATGCTTCTGACCGTCCTTGGCAGCGGTTTCGGCAACGTCTTGATCGCGATCGGCGTCACCGGCTGGATTCCGATCTGCCGCCTCACCCGGGCGCAGCTCCTCAGCCAGCGCGAAAACGACTACGTCCTCTCCGCCCGCGCCCTCGGCGCGACCGAGCGGCGAATCGCCTTCGTCCACCTCCTGCCGAACATCGTCAGTCCGATCATCGTCGCGCTTACCCTCGGTGTGCCGGAGGCGATCTTTGCCGAAGCCGGTCTGAGTTTTCTCGGCATCGGCATCAATCCGCCCATCCCGAGTTGGGGTCAGATGGTCGGCGAGAGCATGAGCTACATCCGCTACTACTGGCATCTCGCGCTCTTCCCGGCGGTGATGATCGGGCTGACCATGCTCGGCTTCGTCCTCCTCGGCGACGGCCTCCGCGACGCCCTCGATCCGCGCTCCAAGAGCTGAGACTCCCGCCGCGCCGCGGTCCGGCGCTCGTCGGTCCGACGTTCGAAGTTCGGGATTCGCACAACGGCGCCTTGGTTGCGCCGAGAAGAGGGAGTTCCAACGTGCACGACAAGTACTTCACCCATCGTCTGTCTCGACGGGCATTCATGCAGCAGACCACGGCTGCCGTCGCGGCGGCGGCAGTCGCCGCCCGCCTCGGCACCCGTGGCGCCGCCGCACAGACGCCGCTACCCGCGGACGCCGCTCCCGCGGAGCAGCAGGTGCTGACGGTCATGGGGCGAGAAGGGCGCTATCTGGACTGGTCGAAGTCGGTCCAACAACGGCAATTCGAATCGGCCCTGATCACCGAGCCACTCGTCCGCCGCGACGAGAACTACGAGCTGAAACCGGCCGCGGCCGAGTCCTGGGAGACGTCCACGGACAATCTCACCTGGACCTTCCACCTGCGGGAGGGCATGACCTGGAGCGACGGCACACCGGTCACCGCCGCCGACTACGTCTACACCCTCCAACGGATGGCCGACCCCGCGACCGCCTTCGACGTCGCCTTCTATTACGGCTCGATCAAAGGCTTCACCGACGCGACGACCGGAGCTGCCCCGGTCGATCAGGTTGGGATCCAGGCGATCGACGACCGGACGGTGGCGATTACGACGGCGCAGCCGACCCCCTTCCTCGGGTTGATCGCCGCCGATATCTACGTGGTTCCGAAGCACATCGTCGAGCAGCACGGCGACAACTGGTCGCTCGACCCCGCCACCTGCCTCTCCTGCGGTCCGTTCAAGCTGGAAACGTGGGAGAAGGGCAAGCAGCTCGTCTACGTCAACAATCCGTCCTACAACGGTCCGTGGGCCTCACCCCTGCAAAAGATCGTCTACCTGATCGGCGCCGACGAGGCCCTGTTCCCCGCCTATGAGAACGGCGAGATCGACCTGATCGACCGCGGCTACGAACAGGTCATCTCCCCGGCCGACCAGGCCCGGATCGAGAGCGACGACAAACTCAGCGAAGAGCTCCACAAGTGGCCGCAGTTCCAGAGCTGGTGGCTCGCCTTCGGCAGCGCGGAGGTCGCACCGCCGTTCCAGGATCTCAACGTCCGCAAGGCGTTCGCCCTCGCCGTCGATCGTGACGCGATCGTCAATTCGGTCCTGCGCGGTCAAGCCGTCCCGGCCTACGGTCTGCTCGCACCCGGCTTCCACTCCTCGAACCAGGAGAAGCAGAAGGCGGTCGCCTATCCATACGATCCGGCCCAGGCCAAGGACCTCCTCGCCCAGGCCGGTTTCCCCGACGGCAAGGACTTCCCCACGTACGACCTCTTCCTGCGCGATCCGTCGCCGACGGTGCAGACCGTGGCACAGGCGATCCAGGCGATGCTGAAGGAGAATCTCGGGATCGAGGTCGGCATCCAGAGTCTGGAGCGCAAGACCTTCACCGAGCGCAACAACGCGCACGAGTTGCCGTTCATCCTGATCCCCTGGGACATGGACTACTACGACGCCAGCAACTTCATGGACGTCTATCTCACCGGCGGCCGTCACGCCTGGTCCAACCCGCAGTACGACCAGCTCGTTAAGGAAGCGGACGGCATCGTCGGCGACGAGGCAAAACGGGCTGAGCTCTACCAACAGGCGGAGGAGATCCTGATCGCCGACGTCGGCGCCATCTTCCTCTGGCACCCGATCTTCACCCAGCTCTGGCGGCCCTACCTCAAGGGTCCCTGCCTCCACGAAAACAAGTTCGGTCTGCTGAGTTGGCAGGCACCACAGTCGGGTCCTCACTACTACTGCACCTACGTGAGCAACGAGAAGGGGAGCTAGCGATATTGCGGCCGGGCGGCGTGCCGCCCGGCCACCACAGGAAGGGACCCAACGGGGTGGTTGCCGATTGCGCGGTCTTCGGCGCGGGACAACGGGGCACGACCGGGAGGACGGTCCACTGGCAGGAACTATGGCGCCATGAGCTTCACGCCGCGCGCCTTCGCAATCCGGTCGTGATTGTACCGGTCGGCTCCGTCGAACAGCACGGGCCGCATTGCCCGATGGATGTGGACATCAGCCACACGCAGGCGCTCGCCGTCGCGACGGCGCAGGCGATCGACGACTTCCCGGTGATCGTCGCGCCGCCGATTTGGTGCGGGCTAACGCACTACAACATGGGCGAGATCGGCACGATCTCTCTCAGCGTCGAAACCTTCATCGCCCTCGTCTCCGACATCTGCCGCAGCATCTGGGCCAATGGGTTCCACCGCCTCGTCCTCCTCAACGGCCACGGCGGCAATCGGGATATTTTACGGGTCGTCTCGATCAAGCTGGCGGAGGAGGACATCTGGGTGCTGCCGATCACGCATTGGGAGATGGTCCAGGGTGTGATGAAGGACGCGGGCGAGCGTGACCACTTCATCGGACACGGCGGGGAGTGGGAGACGTCGCTCCAACTCTACCTCCGTCCGGACCTGATCGATCCATCCCGCATCGTGGCCGATCCCGAGCGGCCAGGATTCACGGACGACGTCCTCGCTTTTACCGGGTTTCCGGAGCGCCGCCGGGAACGGGCACACGGCGTCCACGGCGACCCAACCGTCGCCTCGGCCGAGAAGGGCGAGCGATTCTTCAACGCCGCGACGGAGCGCCTGGTCGAGGTCTGCCGGCAGTACCACGAGCAACCGGTGCGGCGGTATCGAGAATTCGGTTCACACTGTCCATAACGTCGCCCGGGGGATACCAGGCACCGTTCGCAACGGGAAGAGAGGGAAGACATGGTCGATACTGCGATCGCGCCGGGTTCGCTCCGGACCGACATCTACGACCGGATCGGAGTCCGGACCCTGATCAATGGTCGCGGCGCCACGACCGCCGTCGGGGGCACGCTGATGCGGCCGGAGACGCTGGCGGCGATGGCGGAGGCGACGAAGGCGTTCGTCGTCCTCGACGAGCTCAACGCCAAGGTCGGCGAGAAGATCGCCGAGGTGACCGGGGCCGAGGCCGGCTACGTCACCTGCGGCTCGGCGGCGGCAATGGCGATCGCGGCCGCTGCCTGCATCGCCGGGTCCGACCCCGAGCAGATCCGCCGCCTTCCCGACAGCGAGGGGATGCGCAACGAGATCGTCATCCACCGCAGCCACCGGATCAACTACGACCTGATGTACCGCGTCGGCGGCGGCAAGCTGGTCGAGATCGGTCTGCCCTACGAGACCGAGCGCTGGGAACTCGAACGGGCGATCACGGAGCGCACCGCCGCCGTCGCCTACCACGACTCCCCGAACTGCAGCCCCGGCGCGCTCGACTTCGCAACCGTCGTCGAGGTCGCGCACGGCCGCGGCGTGCCGATCATCGTCGATTCGGCCTCGACGCTGCCTCCACTCGACCACCTGCGCCGTTGGATCCGCTGGGGCGCCGACCTCGTCGTCTACAGCGGCGGCAAGGGGATCCGCGGACCGCAGGACTCCGGCATGCTCGCCGGCCGTAAGGACCTGATCGAGGCGGCCCGCCTCAACGGCAACCCGCACGCCGCGATCGGGCGCGGCATGAAGGTCAGCAAGGAAGCGATGGTCGGTCTCTGGGTCGCCCTCGACCTCTTCCTGACGACCGACCACGAGGCCGACTACCACGCGCACCTCGCGCAAGCAGAAGCCATCGCCGCCGGTCTGGCCGACCGCGCCGACGCCCGTTGCGAGATCGAGTCCGATTGGGAGGACTGGCCGGCGCCGATCGTCCGCATCTTCCCTCACGCGGCCCGCTGGCAGCCGGCCCCCGTCCGCGACGCCCTGATGCGCGGCGACCCGCCGATCCACCTCAACGCCGAACGCGGCGGCCTGATGATCAACACCCACTGCCTGCTCCCGGGCGACGTCGAGGTGATCGTCGATCGCCTCGGCACGCTGCTGGACGGCTACGGGAGCCTCCCGGATCAGAACGGAAAGGCGGACCCAGCACGGGGCTGACCGGACAACGCGCCGCCCATCGTGTAGGGGAGAGCCCCGTGCGCTCCCGCGGTTCATGATCGCCACATCCACCAATGAGGACCGCGTCCATCAGCACCCTGGGAGGAAACAGGAGCCTCCCTCGCAACGTTTGTCCGGGGCTGCGTTCTTCACGCTGTCTCGGCAACGTCGACACAGACAAAAAGGAGAGTTCTACCCATGCCCACCCGTCTCATTCTGACCTTCGTCGACGAGGGCGTCTCCGCCGTCGCCGAGCTGCTCGAAGACCAGGCGCCGAAGACGTGCGCCGCGGTCCTGACCGCGCTGCCGCAGAACGACCTGGCCCATCACGCGACCTACTCGGGGAGCGAGGTTGCCTTCATCCTCGACCGCGACCTCGGGATCGGCAAAGAGAACGCGACCAGCAAGGTCCTCCCCGGCGACCTCGCCTACACGCGCTTCGAGGGCGGCGAGCTCTGGGGATTCCCCAACAGCTTCAGCGAGCTCTGCTGGTTCTACGACCGCGACGCCGTCCCTTCGATGCCCGACGGTCCCGTCCC
>JAXDKI010000420.1:0-12591 GCA_034667245.1 Thermomicrobiales bacterium
GATTCGGAGGCGTCGTAGAGCGCGTCGAGCAGATCCATCGCCCGCTGCCAAACCAGCAGTTCTCGATAGCTAACTGCTCGCGCCACCTTTCAAGACACCCTCCTCTTCTAACCACTGACGACTGACGACTGACGACTGACGACTGACGACTCCATTACCGTCCAAGCGGCGGAATGATTAGCCGCTGACCGGGGCGAATCTTGAGGGGGTCGGTGATTCCGTTCGCCTGGGCGATGATGCGCCAGCGTTTGGCGTCGCCGTATTCGTGGAAGGCGATGAGGTCGAGACGGTCCTGAGGTTGGACCTGCCAGACGTGCTCGCCGCCTTCGCCGCCGGAGGTCGGGTTGGTGCCGGGTTGCGCCTTCTCGTCGACGGCCTGCTTCAACCCGAGGTCGGCGGTGGCGCGGACGGGTGTGCCGTCGGCCAGGAAAAGGGTGAACTGGACGGAGAGCGACTCCAGATAGCAGAAGAATGACCAGACCTTGCCCCAGGTGAACTTGAGCTTGGGAGGGGAGCCGGTCGTCTGCTCGGTGCTGTTCTCCGGCAACTTGGGATCGATCTCCATCATCTTGAAGAGCTTGTCGGTGTAGTCGCGGCGGACGTCAGTGCCCTCGACGTAGGTGTCGAAGAAGAGCTGGACTTTCATCTGCTTGGGTTGACCGCCGCCGAAGTGGAGGGGTGGCGTGTCGCTGCCGCGATTCGCCTCGGCGGCGCTCCAAGTGTTCGATTTGCTGACCGTGTACTCCTTCGGATTGAACTTGAAATCGACGCGGATACTCGCACCTTCGACCGATTCCAATGACCCTTTTTCTGCCATGTTCCTTCTCCATTACCGACGAAAGCCGGCGCGTTCGCGCTCGACGATCAGGCGGCGCTCCAATAGCTGATAGACCTGCTCTGCCAGTTCCGCCGGGTTCGGAGCCGCCGCGGCCGGCGCCTCGGGGGACACGGCTGAACTGATCGCGTTGGTCGCCGCGGACTGAATCCCGCCGACGGCCTGCTCGGCCTGCTGTCCCAGTTGCCCCACTTGCCCAGCGAGCGCCCGGGCTTGGGGAACCTTGGCAAGTAGCAAATCGGTCGCAGCCCCAGGCGAGGTCGGCAACGAGGGCAGCGAAGGCATCGACGGCATCGACGGCATCGACGGCATCGACGGCAGTTTAGGCAGCGAGGACAGGGAAGGTAGACGGCGGAGATCGTCGGCGACCCGGCGTTCGATCCGGTCGGCTTCGTGTTCCTCGTCGGAGGTCCGCCGGGCAAGTGTCATCGGCGGCCGTGGTTGCATGGGGGCGCGGTGACCAAGGTGATGGGCAACGTGGGTCAGCTCGTGCGCGAGCAGCGGGAGCCCCTCGGCGGTCGGAGTGTCGGTCATGCCGCCGGGGAGGAAGACATCGGTGCCTCGCGCCATCGCGCGGGCGGCGACGAGGTCGGTGGCGCGCATCACCGCCGGACCCGAGTGGACGCGGACGGCAGCGAGGTCCATCCCAAGCTGGTGCTCCATTGAGCGCCGCACGATCGGTGGTAGCGGTTGGCCCGTGCTCGCGGCCATCGCCTCGGCGGCCTCGGCGCGTTGCGCCGCCGTCGGCTCCGCCCGGTCCAGGATGGGACTGCGGAAGACGATGGGGCTGGCGGCTCGCGGAGACATCGCAGGCCAGGTATCCCGCAGCAAACCGAGGACGGGCGATGGGACCCGTGTTGCCGACGGCGGAATAGTGCCTGGCTGCCGGACGAACGTTCCTGCCATCGCGGGTTGGCGGGGGCGCGTTTGCGGAAGCGGAAAGAGACTCCTCGACGAGCCTCCGTCAAAAGGTCGCTGCTGCCCGAGTACGGAAGGGGATACGCCGCTCGTGCTCTGGTGGCTCCCCAACGGACCATGACTACTCGGAATGACGGGGAAAGGGTCGTGCTGCCCCATTGCGGCGTCAAACCCAGAAAGTCGGCCAACGGCGGTATCCGGGAGAACACGGGCTGATCGCACCACCGACCTGGGTACCGCTCCCCAGCTCGTGCCGGTCGCCGCATCCGCCGGTATTTGCCCGGGGGTACCTGGTGAGGCCGATGGGATCGAGGAACCGAGCGGGACGACCTGTCTGCCAAGCGGACCCCAGACCGGCGAAACCGTACCTGTAAGGGCTTGCCGCACTCTTTCGCTGCCGAATGACAACCTGCGCATCACCATCGGTAAGTCGGTGGCGTACGCGGCCGGGCCGGCGACAGGGGAGACGGCAGTCGGCAGCATGGCAGGGAACGAAGTCGGGGCGGTTCCGGTCTGCAAGCTCGCTCCGCCGGAAGGCCGAGGGGCGCCCCCTTGGGCCGACGCGATGAACCCCCGCGTGGACCCGATTCGCGGCCGAGAACCGCGGGCGGAAACGCGCAACTCGGTGTCAAAGGCGTCGGATGATTCGGCGATTGGACCACTCGGAGCCGGTGACGTGGCGAGCTGAGAAACCCGCGCCAGCCGCGCGGCCACGAACGGAGGCAGCAGTGATGCGGGTGTCGGATCCGACCAGGAACTGGCGGCCGGCATGGCAGAAGGGACGCCGGCAACCGGTGATCGCCAAATCCGCTCAACTACAGGCGGCGCCAGCGTGCTGGGTGGCAAGGGGCCGACGAGCGGTGTCTCGACCGGCTCGATCCGCATGGAACGAGGGGTTGACGGCCCCGCCGTGGCTGATGGGCGAGCGGTGATCGCAGGGGAGGGACCTGCGTCAAGCCGAGACGCAAGGTGCGTTTGATGAGCGACCGCACCGGATGCAGCGGCCGCTGCCTGCTTCCTTGGGGGCATTCCAATGATCTGATGTGGAGGTTGCCACGTCGCATGACGAAGCAGATCCATCGTGAAGTTCTGCCGAGGGCGCGAACGGCGGTCGCCTTCAGTCTCGCCGGTCGCCCGAGTGGTCTCGGGCTGCCACGACTGGTTTCGCGGAGAGAGGTCCTTCGCTTCGCTCAGGATGTTCTGGGGATAAACTCCTCTCTCCCCTCCAGCATCATGAGCGGCAGCAAAGTACCTTCCCTGAGACTGCCGAAGGAACCCGTCACCAACCCGAGGGACCGGGCCGAGCGAACGCGGACTGTCGTTCGTCGCGCCGATCTCCGGCGCCGCATGGGTGGCAGCGATACGGGTGGCGAGTTCGGCAAGGGTAATCAGCGATGCGGGTTGATTCGTTGAGGCGGCCATGCGGCGCATTGCGGCGAGACCAGGCACAGCGATGGGCGATCGCTCGGTTCGTGGCTGGTGGAGGATGAGCGGTACCGGCCGTGATGCGGCGCCTGGGACTCGCGAAGGGATCGACTCCTCGAACAGCGTCGGCTCCGGAGGTCGAACGAATGCGCGGGGGGCGGTTCGGGATCGCACCGCGGTTGGCTCCCAGGAGCCGGTCGACTCATCAGAGAGAAATGCGTCAGCGGCGGAAGAGGTCGGCATCCATCCTGCCGGAGCTGCCTCGTACGGGAGCACCGAGAGTCCGAGAAAGTGCTCGTGGCGCGCCGGGATCGCGACCGCGGGCGGCGCGGACCAAACCGGCCACCGAAAGGTCCGGGATTGCCCAGCGTCGCTCAGCGACGACCGACGGACGAGATGACGCAGATCCAATGACATCGCAGGCAGCGCGAAGCCGCGATGCTCCTGTAAGGATGCGAAGGGGCCGCCAAAGCGGAGCGACCGGCGCGCCATGCGCGCGGCGATCGCGGATCCAGCGCCAGCCCTGAACTTTGTGAGGAAGTCCGCGGTGTGCCGCAACGCAACCGGGCTGGCAGTTTCACGGCCCGGCCGCCATGGCCGGGGAGGAAGCATCGGTCGGGTGATGGCGATGGGCCTGAGTGTCGTTGAGTCAGGCATGGGCGGTACTCATCGGTGCGGCAGACGGAGCACGTGTTTGCCGCTCATCGCTCGCGCCAGCCGCGGTGGGCGAGTTCCAACGTCTCGATGGCGACGTCCATTGAACTCGCGCGCATGTCGGGACCGGTCCATTTGACCGGGTAGGCTTCGGAGACTTCCCAGGTCTTGACGGTCTGGCCGGCATGGTCGAAGAGGATGATCGAGAGATTCTTGGGTTGGACCGAGATCTTGCCGCCCTCGACGCGCGGACGCCAGGTCGCGAATTGCGGGTTGTCGCTGATACCGCGTTTGAGGGTGATATTGGTGTACTTCATGCGGCCGGGGAGTTTGTGGATGAACTCGTTATTGCCCCCTTCGACGTACTCCTGAACCTCGACCTCGACGGTCAGACCCGTGCACTCCTGGAAGTTGGCGACGACTTCGGCGCCGATCTCCACCAGGAAGCGTCCGGATTGCAGCGGCGGGATGGCGTTGATGCCGGCCATGGCGTCTCCAGTAATCAGTTATCAGATGCCAGTTGTCAGTTGTCAGGACGGTCGATTGAGGAGAGCCCGTCGCCAGTATCCGAATGACGTCGTGCTGACAACTGGCAATTGACTACCACGACGGCGTCTGCCGCTCCGTCTCCTCGTTGAGGCGGCGATTGATCGCCGCGACTTCCTCGGCCCAGCGCCGGCGATCGGCGTGCTCCAAGGCGAGGACCTCGTCGAGCGACCAGTGCAGGTGATAGGAAATGTAGGCTACCTCCTCGTGGAGCCGGTCGAGGGGGTAGCCTACGATTCCCCCGAGGGCAGGAAGTCGACCTCGAAGCTGGTGGAGCACGAGGGACACGTCACCGTCATCTTCGACGCGCCCGGTTCGTTGATCCGCTGGTAGAAGTCCTGCAGGTAAGCGAGGTCGGCCGAGAAGAGCCCCTCGATAACGCCGCTGTTGATGTCCGGCAACGTGCCGAGCTTGGTGATGACCCGCGCCAAAAGGACGATCGTCAGATAGGCCTGGTTGGCCCGCACCCGCGGATCGCGCAACGGCGCGATCTCGTCGATCGCGGTCGCGAGACGCATGACGCCGGTGCGGTGGAGATCGCCGCCGGGATCGACGTAGCCACGGGGGAGCGTGAACTCGTACTCGGTCTGAAGACCGATCCCCGGCGATTTCCTACCCCCCATGTATCCTCACCCCCGGTGATAGTCCCCCACCCCCCAGCCCCTCCCCAAGGATGGGGAAGGAGAACGCCGTCGTACGCGCGTTCCCCCTCTCCCGCTTCGCGGGAGAGGGGGTCAGGGGGTGAGGGTGAAAACTACTTCACCCGCGTCGTTTTCGCGACGGCGAGTGTCAACGATTCGACGGCGACCTCGTTATTGCTGGAGTTGAGTCCCGGCCCCTCGACCTTGGTCGGCCAGGCACCTTCGAAGTTCCAGCGTGCCATCTCGGAGTGTGCCTGGTCGTAGAGGACGATCGAGCCGTTCTTCTTGGCGTCCTTGAACTTACCGTCCTCAATGTCCTTGCGCCACTTCCACATGTCCATATTGGACGTCAAGCCGCGCTTGAGGACGATGTCGGGGTACTTGGTCCTGCCCGGCTGGGTGATGGTGATCTCCTCGCCCTTCGGACCGGACGCCTTGTACTCGATCTTCTCGCTCTCCGAGGTCAACCCCGTCGCCTCGCGAAAGGCGCCCATGAGCTTACCCTGAACCTCGACGAAGAAGTGATAACCGACTAATGGATACTCGGCATCTGCCATCGTGTCTGCTCCTTTCGGCACCCCTACGCCTCAACGGCGCCGCCCATCCGTAGGGGAGGGACCTGTGCCCTCCCGTCGGCCGCAGGCCGACAACGTCAGCATTGTTCCCGGTGGCGGCTCTGCCGGCCAAGGGAGGGCACAGGTCCCTCCCCTACGTTACGGCGACCCGCCGAAACTGACTACGTCTCCAGCGCCTTCTGCGAGAAGCGGAAGACGACGAACTCGGCCGGCTTGACCGGAGCCAGGCCGATCTCGCAGATGAGCTGGCCGGCGTCGCGGGTCTCCGGTGGGTTGGTCTCGCGGTCGCACTTGACGTAAAACGCCTCTTCAGGGGTGGCGCCGAAGAGAGCCCCTGTGCGCCAGACGCGGTCGAGGAAAGCGGTGATGTCGCGGGCGACCCGCGCCCAGAGGTCCTCGTCGTTCGGCTCGAAGACGACCCACTGCGTGCTTTCCTCGACCGACTCCTCGACGAAGTTGAAGAGGCGGCGAACGTTGATGTAGCGCCAGCTCGGATCGCTGGCGAGCGTGCGGGCACCCCAGACGCGGATACCCATGTTCGGGAAGGCACGGATGCAGTTGATCCCGACCGGGTTGAGCAGATCCTGCTCGTTCCGCGTCACCTGGACCTCGAGATCGACGGCACCGCGGACGACCTCGTTGGCGGGAGCCTTGTGGACACCCCGGTCGCCGTCGACGCGTGCATAGATGCCGGCGACGTGGCCGCAGGGCGGGACGCTGATCAGGTCACCGTCGCCGTTCTGTCGCTGGGCCTTCGGGATCTGGTTGGCAACCTTGATCCAGGGGTAGTAGAGCGCGCCGTACATCGAGTCGAATCCGGCACCGCCGGTGCGCCACTCCTTGATGTCCTGGACGCCCATCCCGCGCGGCGCGTCGAGGATCGCGAAGCGGTCCTTCATGCCCTCACAATGGTTGAGCATGGCGATCTGGACCGTCTTGATCCGGGTCAGGCCGTCGCCGCTCCCGCTGAGCACACGGGGGCTCATCAGGTCGGGGACGCAGAGCATCGTGATTTCGTCGATCGCCTCCAGACCGAGGACGCCGACCCGGGCTTCCGCATTCCCCTGGATGTCGCCGACCTCGACGCGGGCGGGCAAGTTGGCCGCCTGCGGCTGGGCGGGTTGGAGGGTGTGCAGACCGACCTGGGGCAGACGGTCGATCGCGGTATCGCTCTCGGCGACGAGGACGCGGATGCGGATCAGCGTCGATTCGCGATTGATGACCTGCTCGACGTTGCGGACGCCACGACCGCGAGCAAGGGTCAACTGGTCGAAGACCTCTTCTTTGCCACCCGGCTGGCGAACGATGAGCTTGAACTGGTCTTCGGTCGCGCCATCGCCGCTGGCCGGAGCAACTTCGATCTGGATCCCCTCACCGCCGGCACCCGCGGTCAGCGCCTCGATCTGGAGTGAGGTCCCGAGGGCAGGTAGGCGCGCCGGAACGGCGGCAGCCGCAGCGACGGCCGCGCGCGGTTTGTCCTGACTGTCGCCCGCGGCGTTCGAGACGGAGACGACGTAGCACTGGCGGCCGCCGTTGTCGAAAAAGCCGCGGACGGAATAGGCAAGATAGGAGTCGGGGAGGAAGCCCCCGAAGAGGTTCGTGAACTGAGACCAGTTGGTGACGAGGTGCGGCCGGTTGTCCGGCGCCTTCTCCGTAAACCCAACAAACGCGGCAACCGCGGTGCCGACACCTTGAATCGGTTTAGCGCCTCGATCGACCTCTTCGATGTAGACGCCGGGTGAGTAATACTCCGCGGGCATGAAGCGCCTCCCTTCGCTGCGAGTCGTCAGTCGTTAGTCGTTAGTCGTTAGTCGTTCGCCGTCATTGATCGTCAGCAGAAGCACCATCATCGCTGACCACTGAGACTGGCGACTAACGACTCTTCTTCGCGCGCGTTGTCTTCTCCTCCCTCCCTGTTTTGCCGGCTTGCCGCGCGACGTCCGATCCGCTGCCGATGACGATATCGTACCCGTTTCCGGGCACGCTTACCTCACGTTCCGCCGAGGCAGTCGCGGCCTCGGCGACGAGGGTGTAGCTTCCAGCCGGCAGGCCGGACAACCAGAATCGGCCGTCCGACGTGCTGACCGTTGTGTGAGCGTGGTCGCGGACGCGAACGACGGCGTCGGCAATCGGCGAACCGTCCTCGCCGGTAACCGTGCCGCCAATCTGGATGTACTCCACCGTACGCCCGTTCTCGTCGAAGCGCAGGCGGCGAGTGAGCACCAGCGGCGCTTCGAGTGGGTCGCTGTCTGCGAGCGGGAGCGTGACGACGACGTTGACTGAAGGGCGTATGCGATTGTCGAGGGCGGACCAGACATCGGCCGGATCGCGAAGCAGCCCGTCCGGCTGCGCAACCTCGGTGATGACGGGCCAGCCGACGTCCGCCAGACCGCCCTGGAGTAGGTGGCGAGGGAGCTCCGGGCAGCGAATCATCGTCGCGAGCACTCGCCAGAGGAGCCGGTGCTCGTCTTCGACGTCTGCGGTCCAGGCTGTGCAGACGTAGGAGAGGTCGAAGCGACGAGGGATCTGGCGTTTGGTCGCGGTGCGGCCGTTCGGCTGGCGCTCAACGGACCACTCAGCGCCCCGGAGGTCCAGGTTCTCCCGGATGTCGTAGAGGTAGCAGTTCACGGTCGGTTTTCCGACGCGCGCGGCCCATTCACGGTCGGGCGCGTCGAAAGCGATGTCGACCTCGTCTGGGTTGAGACCGCCCAGTTCCCGTAAGACCGCTTTGATCGTCTCGTCGAGCGCATCGAGCATCTCGCTACTCGTCTACCTAAGTCCGCAGAGAGTGGGCTACCGGCGCGCGAGCGGACCGGGTCGTGAAGCGACCATCGTCGGGGATGGCATAGCGGCCAAAACTCCGATTCCAGTTGCCGGGTGGCCACCGCCACCACTTGTGTTTGACAAACGCTATGGTAGCAGGTAGCCAGAGCGCGTCAAGTAGGGATAGATATGGGGATCCTGGCTCGCTCACCAGGCGTTCCGAGAGTGACCGGGGACTCCTGGCATTGCACGTACAAAACCCACTACGCGATCACCTGCGCCTGGTTGTCGCCCAATCGGAGGTCCACTGTTTGGTCCGGTGCAGATGAGGCCCCCTCCGGTGTAAGCGTTTCTTTCAGCGTGTAGGCTGCCTCCCGAATGCCGTTCGGGAAGTCGATGGTGGTGATCCCGTCGGCAGTGCCATCGTCGGCGTCGCAGGCTTGACCGGCGAGCGCGCCGTTGTCGGCGAGGACCGCAAAGCAGGCTCCGGTCACCGCAGCGCCCGCGGAGTCGGTCCTCGCCACAGTGATGCGCGCCGTGTCGATCCCTTCGATCGTGACGATCGCGCCGTCAGCGCCGACGACGATGTGGATACGACCGTCGCGGTCGAGCTCTTTCTGGTCCTCGCTCACCGGTTGGCCATTGAAGAGGACCTGGACGGTCAGCGTGCCGGCGGGAGCGTCGAAGAATCCCTCGAAGAGACCGTGCTCGATCGGACGGAGCTCGACGCCACCGGCAGAGGTTGCCAGTTGCGCCCGGACCGGGCGCGGGGCGGCGATGATCCGTCCGGTGGCGCTGTTGTACTCAAAGTAGACGGCGGCACTTCCCTCGGGAACGATGACGACGAGGTCGTCACCGTTCGGATCGGCGCCCTGGCCGAGTGAGCGCTCGACGTCGCTCCTGGCGACGAGGCGGAAGGGATGGGTGCCGGCCGGGATCGGGAGGCTGCCCGTCCACACGCCTCGGTTCTCGGTAAGCGCGGTGACGGGACAGGTCGGATCGTTGTCCTGGGGGCAGCCGACTTCGTCCTGGAAGGCGCCGACGACCGTCACTGCGCTCGGTCTCGGCAGCGGTGGCGGGAGCCGGCGTTGGTCGGGCGGCGTCGGGGCATTGACGAAGCGGACTTCGCCCGGCTGGTCGGCGGCGACGGCGACCGATTG
Organism: Thermomicrobiales bacterium; assembly: GCA_034667245.1. GTDB lineage: Bacteria > Chloroflexota > Chloroflexia > Thermomicrobiales > UBA6265 > DATBFX01. The sequence continues at coordinate 9,518 of JAXDKI010000420.1, forward strand.
CTCGGAGGAGTCGGCCGGATCGTGACCGGGAGGCGGATCGGTTTGGCGAACGAGCCAGTCCCCAACAGGAACCTCACCCAGATCGGCCCGCCCATCCCCGTCGTCGTCGCATCCGTCGACGGCCGCGCCGTCGGGTCCGGTCGCCGCGTAGCAGGCACCAGCCAGGGCATTGCCGTCCGGATCGGCGGCGATCGCGGAGAGCGTACCCTCTTGCGGCGGGAGCGCTTCGTTGAGGACGACGGCGGTTGCTTCGGCTCCTTCGGGAACGGTCACCGTTTGATCGGGGCCAGGGGTATAACCCTCCGGCGCGCGTGTCTCGTGGATCATCCAATCGCCGGCGGCGAGTCCTTCGAAGCGGGTGACGCCGTCGCCGTCGTCGTCGCACAGCTCGATCGGCGACCCATCCGACGCGGTGACGGTGAAGCAGGCGCCACCGAGCGGCGTCGTGCCGTCAGCCGCGGCCACCTTGGAAATCACCAGAATCCCCGGAACGGGCTCCGCCGTCGACACCTCGGTCGGTATCTCGGTCGGCACTTCCGTTGGAATCTCCGTCGGGATCTCGGTCGCTGCCTCCGTGGGAGCCTGGACGGCAACGGGACGGAAAGTCAAGACAAGGGGGACGACCTGGCCTGGCTCCACTCGTAGGGTGGGCGGATTGTCACCGGCCGCCTCGAAATCTGCCGGCGCTTGGACCGCGACCGCGTAATCTCCGGCAGCAACGGCGGCGATTTCGATCGTGCCCTCCGAGGGATCGGCGTCGCCCTCGCCGTTGTCGCAGACGTTCAAGGTGACCGGTCCGGTGAGCGCGACACATACCCCCCCGAGCGGCGTGACGCCGTCCTCGAGGTGAACCTGAGCGACCACGACACCGTCCGCGGGGAGTTCGGCCGTCGCCTCCTCGGTCGGCTGGGTGGTTACGGTGGAAACGGCTGTCTCCACCGGCGTGGCGACCGGGCGGAATGTCAGCGGCACTTGGGCCACGTCGGCCGGCGGCACCTGGACGGACGGCTGCGGATTGACCGCTTCGTAGCCGTCGGGCGGGCTCACCGTCAGCGTGTAGTCCCCGGCCGTGACGTTGTCGATCTCGACCGCCCCGGCGGTCGGATCGACGTCGCGGTCGCCGTCGTCGCACACCTCATAGGTGGCGGGTCCGGTGAGCCGCAGGCAGACGCCGCCAAACGGCGTTCCGTCCTCCAATGCAAGCGCGAAGAAGACAACGCCGACCGCCTCCTGGACCGCGACGGTGGCCTCTTCCGTCGGCAGGGGCGTCGCGGCGCGTCGGAAGGTCAGTCTCAGCGGAGCAACCTGTCCCGCTTCGACACGGATGGACGGCGGCACGTCGCTGACAGGTTCATAGTCCTGGGGTGACTGGACCACAAGCGAGTAGTCGCCCGCGAGAACATTGCCAATTTCTATGGTACCGGCAGAGGGATCGGCGTCGCCCTCGCCGTCGTCGCAGACGGAGTAAGCCCCGGCACCGGTCAACGCGATGCACGCGCCGCCGAGCGGCGTCGCTCCGTCCTCCGCAAAGACCTGAGCAACCAGGACGCCCTCGCCCGGTGGGGTCGCCGTGGCCGTCGCCGTCGGCAAAGTTGTCGCCGTTGCGGTCGGGGTCACCGTTGGGGTAGCAGTCGGCAACTGAGTCGCCGTCGCGGTCGCGGTTGGTGTCGCAGTCGGGAGCAGCGTCGCCGTTGCCGTCGCGGTGTTGGTCGGCGTTGGGAGTTCGGTTGCCGTTGCCGTGGGGATTACCGTCGGCGTGCTGGTAGCCGTCGGCAGGGTCGTCGCGGTTGCGGTTGCGGTGGGTATCTCGGTTGGCGTCGCCGTCTCGGTCGGTGTCGAGCTGGGCGTCGGTGTCTCCGTTGGACGTGGAGTGAGGGTCACCGTTGCGGTCAGCGTCGCGGTCGCGGTTGGGGTAACCGGCTCAGTTGCAGTCGCCGTGGCCGTGGCCGTCGCCGTCCTCGTCGGCGTCTGGGTTGGAATGACCGTCAGGGTCGGCGTACTGCTCGCGGTTGCGGTCGCGGTCCGAGTTGGCGTGCGGGTGATAGTCGCCGTCGCCGTCACAGTGAAGGTTGCCGTCGAGGCCGTTGCCGTTGCCGTCGGGGTGCTGGTCGGGCTGGCGGTTGGCGAGTTCGTCGGCGTCGCCGTCGCGGTCCCGGTCGCGGAGGGCGACCGTGTCGGACTCGGCGAAGCAGTGGCAGTCGATGTCGCGGTCGGAGCCACAATCGGCGTCGTGGACGTGGCCGTCCGTGTTGCGGTCGCGGTTGCGGTGGTCGTCGGGGTGCGCGTCGCAGTCCGGGTTACCGTCGGCGTCGGTGACATCGTCGCAGTCGCGGTCGGGGTGCGTGTGGGCGCGAGCGTAGGCACAGGCGTCCGGGTCGCCGTGGGGGTCGCGGTCCTCGTCCTCGTCGGCGTGACCGTTGCCCTGGCCGTCGCCGTTGGCGTCCGGGTTGGCGTGCGAACGGCGGTCGGTCCAGTGGTAGCCGATCTCGCCGGCATCACCGTCGGCGGCGTCGACCGGGTCGTTGGAACGGCGACAGTGGGGGGACGCGTCGGCGAGAGGACGGCCGTCTGAGTAGCCGGGGGCCTGACGGTCGGCAATCGAGTGACCCCCGTCGGCGTCGGCGCGACCGCCGTCGGACTCCCCGTCACCGGCGAGGCCGGAGACACCGACGTTGCGGGTGGTTCGGGCAATAGGGCGGTCGCCTCTGGGCTCGCCTGCTGCGACTCGGGGCCGTTTTCGATGGCCGGCGCCTCCGGCGTCGGCTCCGTCGCCGGGACGGTCGCGGCAGACGTCGGCGCGACGGTTGGCACGGAGAGGGTCGAGACGGCGGTCTGGGTCGCGTCGAAGCCGGGCGTGTCCTGGTAGCAGCCGGCAAGAGCGACGATGGCGCAGCCGACGACGAGGAACTTGACGAGTTGCCGCCACGCGACGCGACGCGGATCGCTCCCAGCGGCCTGCCTGACCTGATCGCCTTCGGATCGCGACATTCACCGGCTCCCAGGTCAACGGGTCGAGCTTCAGACAGGGACCGCGCCAGGGCGTCAGCAGTCTAACGACGCGCCGACGCCCTTTC
>JAXDKI010000421.1:0-4153 GCA_034667245.1 Thermomicrobiales bacterium
AGACCAATTCCCACCAGGTCGGTACCCTCCGCTTCGGCCACGATCCCGCCGACGCCGTCCTCGATCCCTTCTGCAAGGCCCACGACCTCGACAACCTCTACGTCGTCGACGCCTCCTTCTTCCCGTCCTCCGCCGCCGTCAACCCCGCCCTCACCATCATCGCCCAGGCCCTCCGCGTAGCCGACCACCTGATGGGCGAACCGCCAAAGCGCAGCCGGCTCGCACCTCGCACATAGCGGCACCGGCGACCCAAGTGCCGCTCCCGCCTTGGCGCTTGGTCTCCCGGTTGCGCAATACTGGCAATAGGCACCGAGCCCCCATCTCCTGCCCCTCCCATGCAGGGAGAGCGGAGCCGGCTGGAGGCCCGCTGTCACAGAATCCGAACGACGTACACCCTGCACGCTGGCCGCTTCGGACGTTGTGGAAGGGGCCGGGGGTGGGGCCGAAAGCACGCATGGCCGACACGAACCCACATCCAACTTCCCCGCCTCACCGTGTCCTCATCACCGGCGGCGCGGGGTTCCTTGGCATCAACCTCGTCCGCTACCTCCTTGCCCGCGGTGTTGCCGTCACCTCCCTCGACGTTGCCGACTTCACCTATCCCGACGTCCGAGACCGCGTCACCGTCGTTCGTGGCGACATCCGCTGTCGGGACGACGTCGCGCGTGCCCTCAAAGACTGCGACGCCGTCGTCCACACCGCCGCTGCCCTCCCGCTCTACTCGCCCCAAGACATCTACACCACCGACGTCGTCGGCACGCGCGTCGTGCTCGAAACGGCTCGGTTCGCCGGCATCCGCCGCGCCGTCCACATCTCCTCAACCGCCGTCTACGGCATCCCGGATCACCACCCGCTCGTCGAAGACGACCGGCTTGAAGGCGTTGGTCCTTACGGCCAGGCCAAGATCCAGGCCGAGATGATTGCGCTGGAAGAGCGGGCGAAGGGCCTCATCGTCCCGATCCTCCGCCCCAAGTCGTTCATCGGCCCTGAGCGCCTCGGCGTTTTCTCGCTCCTCTACGACTGGGCGCTCGACGGCCGCAACTTCCCGGTGCTCGGCAGCGGCAACAACCGATACCAGTTCCTCGACGTCGAAGACCTCTGCGCCGCCATCTGGTGCTGTCTCACCCTCCCGGCCGACATCGTCGACGATACCTTCAACATCGGCGCGGCCGACTTCGGCACCATCCGCTCCGATTATCAGGCGGTCCTCGATGCGGCCGGCCACGGCAAGCGCGTCATCGGCTTCCCCGCCGCCCCCGCCATCCTCGCGCTCCGGTTCCTGGAAAAACTCGGCGTCTCACCGCTCTACAAATGGGTCTACGAGACGGTCGCCAAGGATTCCTTCGTCTCGATCGAGAAGGCGCAGCGGCAGCTCCGTTGGCAACCCAAATACTCGAACCGGGACGCGCTTCTGCGAAACTTTGCCTGGTACCGCGAGCACCGCGACCGATTCGCCACCCAGGCCGGAATCACCCACCGCGTGCCGTGGAAGCAGGGCGCTCTTGGCGTCCTCAAGCGGGCATTCTGAGGCGACCGTGGACGATCTGGTGCAGGAGCGGTCCTCCCCCTCGCGACCCGTTCCACCCCATGTTGGTGGAGGTGCGAAAGCCGCTGGGCAGCGTCCCGCCGGCCGGACGCGGTCGGCGGTGCTCGCCGTGCTATCCCATCAACCGGCGATCATCCGCGCCCTGCGACCGCTGCAGTGGACGAAGAACGGTCTCGTCTTCGCGGCGTTGGCCTTCGATCGGCATGTCTTCGAGTTGGAACCGCTCCTGCGGTGCCTCGCCGCTGCCATCGTCTTCTGCGCCGTAAGCAGTGGTATCTATCTGATCAACGACGTCCGCGACGCCGAGCAAGACCGCCTCCACCCGAAGAAGCGGCGCCGCCCGATCGCTGCCGGCGAACTCTCACCCGAACGAGCCACCGCCGTCGCGGCTGTGCTACTCATCGGCGGTTTCGCCGGCGCGTTGCTGATTCGACCCGGCTTCGGCGCCGTCATCGCCGGCTACATGGCCCTGATGATCGCCTATTCGTACGGCCTGAAGCGCCTGGTCATCATCGACGTCTTCGCCATCGCTGCCGGCTTCGTCTTCCGGGCGGCCGGTGGCGCGGTCGCGATAGAGGTTCCGATCTCGCCCTGGCTCTACGTTTGCACGATGCTCCTCGCCCTCTTCCTCGGCTTCGGTAAGCGCCGCAACGAGCTCGCAACCCTCCAGGAGGCCGCCGTCCACCACCGGTCGAATCTCGACAGCTACTCTGTCCCCCTCCTCGACCAGATCATCGCCGTCGTCTCGTCGGCCACCGTCATGACCTACTCCCTCTACACCTTCGACGCCCCAAACGTCCCCGCCAACCACGCGATGATGCTCACCATCCCCTTCGTCGTCTACGCCATCTTCCGCTACCTCTTCCTGATCTACCGCAAAGACCAGGGCGGCAGCCCCGAAGTCCTCCTCGTCACCGACCGCCCGCTCTTCCTCTGCATCATCGGCTGGGCCGTGACAAGCGTTGCGATTCTGTACTGGGCTTAGCGACGCACAACCCAACACCCGGGAGTTTCAATTTACTGGAATCGCCCGTCGCGCCATTGGAGCGCGCTCCCCTCTCCCGCTACGGCAGCAGAGGGATTGGGGGTGAGGGTTCTACAAACGCGAAACCCGCGTCGGTACAGACCAGGTCGCGCGACGTGAGCCTCGTTCCGGCAGGCCCGTGATCCCGCTGATCACCGCGGCGGCCCGGGCCACTGCCTGATCCGGCTCTAACTCGCCGACAATTGCGGTCTCAAACATCCGTCCAATCTGGGCCGAGACCCGAGAGTACTCCGGTAACGGCCAGCGGGCCCGTGCATGCGCAACGAGCTGCGCCGCGGCGTGGAGATACGGCTCCGTCTCCGCCGTGAGGTGCTCGTTTGCCGCGAGGGTCGGCGGGTTCTCGCCGTTACGCTTGGAGAATTCCCGAAGAATCTCCCCGTCGCTCGCCCGTGCCAGGATCTGTAGCGCCAGGTCTTGATGGCGCGACTGCCGTTGGATGGCGAACGCCATGCCGCCAAGGAGCGTGGCCGGTTGACCCCCCGGCCCGGCGGGAATCGGCACGAATGCAAGCCGCTCCTGGCATTCTTCATCGTCCCAACCCGCGACCGATTTGATCAGGGTACGCTCGTAGCTTCCACCCAGGGCGAACGCGACCGCTCCGGACGCCAACGCAAGCGGCGGTCCGTTCCAGGCGATGTTGACCACGTCGCTCGCTGCGACGCGGTGCCTCCGCACGAGATCCGCTATGAACTCAACGGCGTTCCTCGCCGCCGGGCTATTCAGCACGACCTCGTTGTTGGCGATGACGTCGGCACCCGCCGACCACAGCACCGGGAGTAGTTGGAACGTCGTCGTCTCATCTGCCGCCGCGCCACCGGCGAACGTGACGGAGTACTGCCCGAGACCATAGCGGCGGCGGACCTCGTCCTTCTGAAAATGCCGGGCACCGTGGAGCCACTCGTCCCACGTCCTCGGAGGGGCCAATTCCTCCCTGGCAAACCAGTCCTTGCGATACCAGAGCAGCGCCACATCCGCCGCCGGCGGGAAGGCATAGAGGTCGCCGTTGAAGCTGTTCTCCTGCCTGAGCGGCGGCAGGAGGTCCGCCGTCAGCTGGGCTGCCAGTCGCGGCTCGATCGCGTCGAACGATTGGAGGTACCCGCGATCGGCAAACTCCGCCACCCAGGCCGAATCGACGAGCGAGATGTCGGTCGCGGTACCCTCCGCGACCGCTAGAGTGATCCGCGATCGTAGGTATTGCTTCTCGACGATGTCGAATCGCAGCCGAACCGGTCGCTCCGGGTGCTCGGCATTCCAGGCCGCGACTCCGCGCTGGAGTGGCCAACACCAGCGTTCCCCTCCCAACACGGCCCAGAGTTCCGTCACCTCTTGCGGTTCGTCTACACCCGCGTTCGCCGCGACGAACGTGCCCCGCCCCGGGTAGCGAACGAGAAGCCCCCGCGCTGTCAACTCGCCGAGCGCGCGTCGCACCGGTGTCCGACTGATCCCGAGCTGAGCGCACAATTCGTGCTCGGTCGGCAGGCGATCGCCGGGTCTCAGATCTCCCCGCACGATCTGACCGCGGATCATCGCCTCGAGTTGGTGGGTAACAGGCACCGGGCTTC
>JAXDKI010000422.1:0-5546 GCA_034667245.1 Thermomicrobiales bacterium
AGAAGGCCGGCGCCCGCCGCGCCCGCTCGGTCGGGTCGGGGAGCACGTGGACCAGCATCGGCTCGTCCTGGAACGCCCGGGCGATCGCCGCCCCGGCCGCCACGACATCGCCGTCGGCCAGCGGCCCCACCTCGACGCGCTTCGCCGCCATGCGGCACCTCCTTGGCCGGTCATGTCGCAGAGAACGGAGCGCCATTGTAGCGCCCCGTCCGGTCCCAGCCGGCCACCGATATTCGGGCCTCCCGTCCGTCCCGCCGAACTCCACACGGCTCGTCGACCCTGGCGCCGCACGAAGGTCGGGTGTCTTGCGTCGCCACGCGCGCGTATACCGTTGCGTCGCCCAGCCCGTCCTGGCGCGGGAGGTCTGCCGTGCGCGCGCTGTTCACGACCCAGCCCTTTACCGGTTCCTTCCTCCCCCTCGTGTCCCTCGCCCGCGCGCTCGTCGCGGCCGGCCACGAGATCGCCGTCGCCTGCTCGCCGTCGTTCTGCCCGACCGTCGCGTCGGGCGGCTTCCGCTGCGTCCCGGTCGGGCTCGACTTTGACTCGCCGGAGGCGCACGCGGCCTTCGCGCCCCTCTCCGACCTCCCGGCGGGCGACGCGCAGACGGCGTGGGTCTGGGAGCACATCTTCTGCGGGCTGCCGGCCGAGCGGCTGGTGCCCGCCCTCGCCGCGCTCCACCGGACGTGGCCCTTCGACGTGGTGGTGCGCGAGTCCAACGAGTTCGGGGGGTGTCTCGCCGCCGAGGCGCTCGGGGTGCCGCATGCCTGCGTCGCGGCCGACCCCTACGGCTCCGCTTACCCGCGTCGCCGGATTTTCGCCGGGCACCTGGCGGGGGTGCGCGCCCGGCTCGGTCTCGCTCCCGATCCCGACGGTGCGTCGCTCTACCGCCACCTCTACTTGGCCTTCTTTCCGCGGCGCATCGTCCCACCGGGCGAGGCGGTCGCGCCGACCGCCCGTTTCCTGCGCTTCGTCCTCGGCGACGGCACCAATGACGACACGTTGCCGCCGTGGGTCGACGACTTGCCGTCGAGTCCGACCGTCCACGCGCCCCTCGGCACCGTGTTCCATCGCGAGCCAAAGCTGATCCGAGCGATCCTGGCAGGGCTGCGCGATGAACCGGCCAACCTCGTCCTCACGGTCGGCCGCGACCAGGACCCCACGCAGTACGGCCCCCAGCCGCCGAACGTCCGGATCGCGCGCTACCTGCCACACGGACTGCTGTTGCCGCGCTGCGATCTGGTCCTCTGCCATGGCGGGTTCGGGACGCTGATGGCCGCGGTGAGTTGCGGCCTGCCGCTGGTCGTGATCCCGCTCGGCGCCGATCAGCCGCACAATGGCCGGCGCTGCGTTGACCTCGGGATCGGACAGGTGGTCGAGCCAGCGGCGGCCACGCCGGAGGCGATCCGCGACGCAGTGCGGGCGGTGCTGGCGGACCCGCGCTTTCGGCACAACGCGCGGCGCTTGCGGGCGGAGTCGGAGGCACTGCCGGGACCGGACCACGGCGCCGACCTCGTGGAGCGGCTGGTGGCGCAGGCGTCGGGTGCGAACGCACCCGAGCCCGCCAGCAGGTGAGCCGCTCGGCGGTTGCTGGCGATCATCTCAGGCTGGGCGCGGATCTGCGCGGTGCCGGGCTCCGGATCGCCTGGGCCCTTTTTTCAACACGCAGGGACGCTGTGACCCCTTGAGACAGCGTCCGTACAGGTGTAGATTAACAGCACGTCAAACGCGGTACGGTCCTCGGACCGGGACGCGGGCGACGGAGCAGACGCCGACCGGGGTACGCGCACAAACGCCCAACTCGTCGGCGTTTTGCTTTGTGGGCGCAGAGGTACGTGTGGACTCTGGCCCAACGACGTTGCTTCGCCCGCCGACCGTTCAAGGAGTGACTTTGTCTGTTGCGTCCTGGCTGCCGTGCAGCACGCGGTCGACGACGATTTCGTCCTCGCCGAGGTAGTAGTAGACAATGTGCTGCTCGACCAAGATACTCCTGCAGCCGAGATAGAGCTCGTCGCGCGGGTGGCCGCGTTCTGGTGATCGAGGAGTGCGCGCATCCCCTGGTTGAGTCGGGCGCAGTAGACGTCCCGTTGTCGCGCGCCCCACTGCCGGGCGGTGTAACGCCGGATGTCCTGCACGTCGGCGCGCCTCGGGGGTGAGGCGGAGCTTACGGCTGAACGTCACGGCGGATCGGCAGTCCTAGGCAATCGGCCTCGTCCGCTTCCCGCGCGATCTCCTCCCACAGCTCGTCGGTCAGCTCCTCGCCCGGACCGCTGTTGTGCCCGGCCAGGACCAGCTCACGCAGCTTGAGGAACCGCTCCTGCTCCTGGACTTCCAACGCTTCGAGCGCCTTGTGGATCACCGCGTCGGCGTCGGCATAGCGCCCGGTGTCGATCCAGCGCCGGATTTCCGCTTCGGTTCGGGGGGTCAGGGTCACGCTCATGACTGGTCCTCCTCCGTCCCAGCCTAGCAAACCCCGTGAGGTTTGGGTAGCGGCTCTGTCCGCGTGTGCCGAGGTCGCGCCGGATCGGGTCGCCGGCGACGAAGCTGACGCGGACCGGGGTGAGGGCTTGGGCCCCACCTCTCTGGTGTTATGCATTGCCTCGACCGTCGCTCGATCGTCTGCCGCGCATCCCGGCCCGAGTAGAATGCTCCAGTTATCTGCTAGTGGCCGGCCCGACAGGTCTCCAAAAAGAACGTGTGACCTCATCGACCTCGGCTTGGCCGAGCATAGACGGGATCTCCAGGTGCCACGGGCGAGGCTGCCTGTGGCACCCAGCGAAGTCGCACGGACTCGCTCCGAAGCGCTTCCGCTACCCCTTCACCAGCACGCCCGTCTGCACCTGAAGCGGCGTGCTCGGACGTCGCCACGTGCCGGTCTCCACGCGGTGTGCCTCCATTCGCTCGCTCGTCCCCGGCGCTACCGCCGCGATAAACGGCTCCACCAACTCCGGATCGAACTGCGTCTCGGCACCCGCCCTGAGCTCGGCCACTGCCTGCTGCCGCGACCGCCCCTTGCGATACGGCCGGTCGTGCGTCATCGCCGCGAAGGCGTCGGCCAGCGCCAGGATCCGCCCGAGCAGCGGAATCTCCGGCCCACTCTTCCCGTATGGATACCCGCCCCCGTCCCACCGCTCGTGGTGATGGGCCACCCCGGCCAGCACATCGTCGAGATGGGGCACACCCTTGATCATCAACTCGCCGAAGACGACGTGCTGTCGCATCGTCGCCTCCTCCTCGGGATCGAGCTGCCCCGGCTTCCGCAGGATCAGGTCCGGCACCGCGATCTTCCCGACGTCATGGAGCTGCCCGGCGATGTCGAGCGCCGCGATCTTCTCCGCCGGCAACCCGAGCTCCTTCCCGCAGGCGACCGCGTAGTCGCGGACCATGTCCGAGTGGTCCTTCGTGTACCGGTCCTTCCGGTCCACCGCCCGCACCAACCCACTCAGCGCCCCAAACGCGGTCGGCTCCAGCGTCCGCGTCCCCTGCCCGACCGCCCCGATCGAGCCCCCACCGAGGTCCTTCGCCGCGTACATCGCCGAGTCGGCCCGTCCGATCAAGTCCTGCCGCGTCCGTCCATCGTGCGGATACGTCGCCGCCCCAACCGAGCACCGGATCGGCAGGTCCATCCCAGCCGCCACGACCGTCGTCCCGGAGATCCGCTGCAGCAACCGCTTGCCGATCGTCGCCGCCGTCCCGGCCGTCGCGCCGGGCAAAATCAGCAGGAACTCGTCGCCGCCATAGCGGGCCGCCAGGTCGCCCGGACGCACGCAACCGCGTAACGCTGCCGCCACCTCGGAGAGCACCCGATCGCCGAGCAGATGACCGTGGGTGTCGTTGAACAGCTTGAAATCGTCGAGATCGACCAGGACCACCGACAGCGTTGCCCGTGCCGCTCGCGCCACCGTCAGCTCGTGATCGAGCGCCTCCTGCGCCGCCCGGTGATTCAGTAACCCCGTCAGCCCGTCCGTCTCGGCGCGACGTTGCAGCGCCTCGAACAACCGCGCCCGGTCGATCGCCGCCGCCGCCTGCGCCGCCAGCTCCCGCGCGAATCGCAGCGCCCCCTCGCCGAACCGCCGTCGCTTCCGCGCGTGCAGCGCCAGAAACCCCTGACTCTCCTCGCCGATCATGATCGGGATCACCTTCGCCGAGTGGATCCCGTCCGCCAGCAGATTCGCCCGCTCCCGCGCGTGGATGTCCGGATCGCTCGCGTGGAACGCCCGGATCCGCCCGTGCAGCATCGCGTCGCGATAGCTCGGCCAGTCCGCCAGCGGCAGCCGCTCCCCGGGGCGGTAGAGCGACGACCAATCGTCGACCGTTGCATCGGCCGCCAACTCCGTTGCGTCCACCTCTTCCCGCCAGAGTGCGATCCGGCAGCCATCGACCCCGTCCAGCCCGAGTGCCGCCTGCGCGATCTGCCCCAGCACGTCGAACAGATCGTGATTCGAGATCACCGCCTGGCTCAACCGCAGCAGCGTCGACTGCTCCTCGGCGTACCGCTTGGCGGCGTCGAGGAGACGCGCGTTCTGGATCGCCAGCGCCGTCTGCGCCGCGATCTCCTGTCCAAGCCGGAGCGCCGACTCGCCGAACGCCCGCGCCTCGCGCGAGGCAAACCGGATCGCCCCCAGGCACGTCTCGCCGACCACCAGCGGCACGATCAGCAACTGCTCGACCCCGCAGGTCGTCATCAAGGTCAGCTCATCAGGACCGACTCGCGGATCTGTCGGCACAACCAGGAGCGGCGTGGCGTGCTCCAGCACCAACCGCTCGGCCGTTCGCGCCACCAACGGCACCTGCACCCCAGGCCGCTCCGCCGGCGGCCAGCCCGGCACGGTTGCCTCGGCGACCAACTCCGCCTGATCCATCTCCCGATGCCAGAGGTCGATCGCGCAACAGTCGGCCCCGACCAGCCCGAGCGTTGCCTGTGCGATCTCCTGCAGCACCGTTACCAGATCGAGACTCGAGATCGCCGCCTGCCCGATCCGAAACAGCGCCGCCTGTTCCGCCGCGTGCCGGCTGCTCTCGGCGAGCAGGCGGGTCGACCGAATCATCGGCACGACCGCCTCGGCACGGGGAGCGATCACCCCGTCGCCGCCGGTCAGCGCAATGTCGGCTGGCGTCAGCTGGAGCCGCTCGCGCACGCCGTTTGGTGGAGCGGCGACCGCCTCCCGGAAAACATCAGATGATTGAGGGTGACACATTCATTCAACCCGATGGCCCGTCGTCACCACGAAGCCCGGCCTCCACGCACGGAGTTCGCCATTTCGCTCATCATAGGCACGTCGCCTTAGCCGGGATATGGGAAGAAGTACCTAGAAGGGCTATCCCCACCGAAGAAGCGCGCGCAAACGCCGATTGCCCCGCTCCCGCCCACCGGCGAGAATGACCGGACGGCGTCGGGCGACGACGCCACAGCCTGCGGACGAAAGGTTTCCGGTGAACGACGGGCACGATCCGGTCCTCGCGATCGAGGACGCGAAAGTTTGGGTGGAGGACGGCACGCCGATCCTCAACGGCGTCTCCTGGACGGTGCGACGGGGCGAACACTGGGC
>JAXDKI010000423.1:0-3291 GCA_034667245.1 Thermomicrobiales bacterium
CGGCGCGGTGGTGGCACGGTGACCATAGGTCCGCTCGTGCTCGATGCCGAACACATCGACCAGTTCCGCCATCGCCGCCGGATCGATCGCGCCCGCCGGGGCGGGAACCGTCAACTCGTAGCCCTGGCCGACGTAGCGGAGATCGGCAGAGCGCCGGCAGACGACCTCGGTCGCCCCCGTCCGGTTGCCGCTCAACTCGCCGACGGCTCGCTCCTCCAGTCGCCGGAAGGTTGCATTCACGGTGTCGAGGTCCACCTCTTCGGTCCGGCCGAACAGGGTCTGGACCTCGTGCCGTTCGTGGCGCGCGGCGAGGAGTCCTCCGGCCGAGAAGAGCCCGGGGGCGGGCGGAATGATGACTCGACTCATCCCGAGTTCGCGGGCAATGCCGACGGCGTGGATCGGGCCGCTGCCGCCAAAGGCGAGGAGTGCGAAATCGCGCGGATCGCGCCCGCGGTAGGTCGAGACCGCCTTGATGGCGCGGATCATCGTCACGTTGGCGACGGTGTGCACGCCGTAGGCGGCCTCGGCCAGACCCAGTCCGAGCGGGCCGGCGACGGCCTCGCACAACGCCGCCTCGGCAAGTTCCGGTCGCAGGCGAACTGCGCCGCCGGCGAGCGCGTGCGGATTGATGTAGCCGAGGACGACGTTGGCGTCGGTGATGGTCGGTTCGGTGCCTCCCGTGTCGTGGCAGACCGGACCGGGCGTTGCTCCGGCGCTCCGTGGTCCGACTTTCAGCGCACCGCCGCGGTCGATCCAGACGATGCTGCCACCCCCGGCGCCGACCTCGGCGATGTCGAGCACCGGCAGCTTTAGCGCGTGCCCGCCCCCTTTGACCAGCCGACTGGAGAGGGAGATACCGGAGCCGACTTCGTACTCGGTCGTCCGCGCCAGCTTGCCTTCCTCGATGATCGACGCCTTGGCGGTCGTCCCGCCCATGTCGAAGGAGATGAGGTTGGCGATCCCGGCCTGCTGGCCGAGCTCGTGGGCGGCGATCACCCCTGCCGCCGGTCCCGACTCGACGATCTGGGCCGGCGTCCGCCCCGCCGCATCGGCCGACATGATGCCGCCGTTCGACTGCATGATCAGCAGATCGGCCGGCATGCCGGTGGCGGCCAAGCGAGCGGTCAACGATTCGAGATAGCTCTTGACGACAGGCCCAACGAAGGCATTGATGACCGTCGTGCTCGTCCGCTCGTACTCCCGAATTTCCGGGAGGACGTCGACGGAGAGCGAGAGGTAGACACCGGGCAGCCGCTCCCGCACCAACTCGCCGACTCGCCGCTCGTGCGCCGGGTTCCGATAGGAATGGAGGAGACAGACGGCGATCGCCTCCGTGCCATCGCCCCCGATCCGATCGAGCGCGGCGAGGACCGTCTCCTCGTCGAGTGGCAGGACGACCTCGCCCGCCGCGTCCAGCCGCTCCGCCACCTCCAACCGCAACCGCCGTTCGACGATCGGTCGCGGTGGCTCGTAGAAGCGATCGTAGAGCTGGGGGGTGCGGAGGCGGCGAAGCTCCAGCACGTCGCGGAAACCGCGTGTGGTCAGGAGCGCGGTCTTCGCGCCCTTGTTTTCGAGGATGGCGTTGGTGGCCACGGTCGTGCCGTGGACGATCTCGTCGACCGCCGACGCGGGGACGTCGAGCGCCGCCACCAGATCGGACAACCCCTCGATGATGCCGCGCGAGTAGTCGTCCACGGTCGAGAGGACCTTCCGGGTCCCGAACGAACCGTCCGGGGCAACGAGGACGATATCGGTAAAGGTGCCGCCGATGTCGGCCCCGACGCGATAGTGAGGCCCCCCCCCGGCCCCCCAATCTTGGGGGGTGACGAGAGAGCGCCCATTGGGGCGAAGAGCCGGGCGCGGAGCGCCGTTCTCCCCCCAGGATTGGGGGGCCGGGGGGGGCGTCTCGTTCACCGCGGGATCACCGGCAGAACGAGGTGAGTTGAGTGGTCGGCGTCGTGGAAGATCGTTTGGTTCGCGACGCGGATGTCGGTTTCGGTCGCCAGGTCGCCGCCCGTATTGAGGTTGCGGGCGAAGCGCGGGAAGTTGCTACTGGAGATTTCGAGACGAATCTGGTGACCGGCTTTGAAGACGTTGCTCGTCTCCCACAGCGAGACCGTGTACTGGTAGACGCGGTTCGGCTCAATTAGGGCCGTCGTCTCCATTGACTCGCGATAGCGGGCGCGGACGATTCCCTCGCAGATGTTGATCGCCGCACCGCGGGGGTGGACGTCGACGAGGGTCGCCGTGAAGTCGGTGTCGGGACCGTCGGTCGCGGCATAGAGGACGAGCTGCACCGGGCCGGTGACTTCGACGTCCTGTTCCAATGGCGGGGTGCTGAAGACGAGCACATCATCGCGGCGCTCGACGGCCGCGCGATCGAGCGGACCGCAATTCTCCTTGAACATGCTCTGGCCGCCGACAGTCGGCACGGGGTTCTCTGGGTCGTACACAAACGTATCGACCGGCTCGTCGCCCGGCGCGGTCGTACTGAGCGCGCCGTCGCCGAAGCGGGAGTTCGCTTTGCCGTCGCTGTGGAGATAGAACTTCGTCCATTCGGTGCGGGCGAGCGGCCATTCGTGCTCGCCACGCCAGACATTCTCGCCCATCACATAGAGTTGCAGCGGAGCATCTTGATCCGTGCCGTTGTCGATTCCCTTCAATCGCTGTTCGTACCAGCGGAGGTGGATACCGACCACGTCGCCCTCGCCATTGGCCGGAAACGTAACGTCGGTCCACTCGGCGACGGTGCCGAGCGGGTTGTGTTGCCAGGGACCGACCATGAGTTTGGTCAGGCGGCGCGTCTCGTCGGACTTCGCCTGGGTCGTCCACCCTTTGAAGCATTTGAATGCCTCGTGGACGAGGTTGTCGTACCAGCCGGTGAGGAAGAGCGCGGGCTGATCGACGTCCTTGTAGCGCGTCTTCATGCTGTACGACTTCCAGTAGTCGTCGAACGTGGGGTGGTTTAAAAAATGTTTGTACACGGGCAGTTCGGTCACGTCGTCGAGGGCGGAGATCAGAGGGAGTCGCCGGTAGAGCTTGGCGCGGTCGACCAGAGGCCAACTGCTGTTCCGGTTCGTCCGCCGGCCAATCCAGCCGAGGTTGATGGCGTTCTGGAGTTGGAGCACACCGTCGACGTAGAAGTGTCCGAAGTTGTCCTCTTGATTCGCGGTCGGCACCAGCGCTTTGACGTATGGACTCCCGTACGGCGCCGGGAGAATCTGCGTGAAGCCGACGTAGGAGATGCCGAACATCCCGATCTTGCCGTTGCACCACGGTTGCTGCCCGAGC
>JAXDKI010000424.1:0-5014 GCA_034667245.1 Thermomicrobiales bacterium
GCGCTCATGGTCATCCTGAGCGCCAGCGAAGGACCTCTCTCCGATCCAGGTCATCTCGGGTGACCGTCTTGAAACCGTCCGGCAATCGACCCACATCTACAAAAGAAAGGACCCAGCCATGAAAATCGGCTTCACCCTTCCTAACCGCGGCGTCCTCTTCGGCGTCACGACCGCGGCGGACATGCTCGACACCGCCGAGATCGCCGACAAGTCCGGTCTGATCAACTCGGTCTGGGTCGGCGACAGCCTCTTCGGCAAACCCCGCATGGAATCGATCGCACTTCTGGCCGGCATCGCCGGCCGAACCAAGCAGGTCCGCCTCGGCCCCGCCTGCATGGCCAGCTTCCCCCTCCGCGACCCCGTCCAACTCGCCTACCAGTGGGCAAGTCTCGACCTCCTCGCCGAGGGCCGGACCGTCCTCGTCACCTGCACCGGCATCGTCGAGCAGGCCGGGTACGACATCGAGCAAAAGACGTATGGCGTCACCAACAAGGATCGCGTCGAGCGCCTCTCCGAGTGGATCACGATCCTGAAACTCCTCTGGACCGAAGACAACGTCAGCTTCGAGGGGAACCACTACCGCTTCGAGAACGTCACCATCGAACCGAAGGGCGCCGCTAAACCGCGCCCCGCGATCTGGATAGCCAACAACGCCTTCGGCGACCGCGAGAAGATCCAGCGCACCCACCGCCGCGTCGCCCGCCACGCCGACGGCTGGCAAACCGCCGTCTCCGATCCCGAAGACCTCGCCTGGCGCCTGCAGGACATCCGCGAGCAGGCCGAAGCCCTCGGTCGCGACCCCAACACCATCGAGACCCACCTCTACCACAACATCAACATCAACGAGAACAAGGAGGAGGCACTCGACGAATCGAAGCGCTTCCTCGACCTCTACTACACGGCCGACTACACGCGCCCCCGCCTCGAGAGTTGGGTCGCCACCGGCTCTCCCGAGCAGTGCATCGAACACCTCAAGGTCTTCGAGCAGCTCGGCTTCGACGAGGTCACCGTCCGGATCACCGCCTGGGATCAGCGCGGCCAGCTCCAACGGCTGCTCGAAGAGGTCGCCCCCCACTTCCAGCAACCCGACACCCAATCCACGACCAAGAGCGCCGAAGCCGTGGCTGCGTAGGGGCGCACGGCGGTGCGCCCGGTTCAAAGTCGCGAACGCCGCCTTCCCGAACCGGGCGCACCGCCGAACTCCCCTTCACAGCTGCCGGCCACGGTGCCATCACCTGGGCGGTCAGGGCTACGATCTGACGCCAGCAGGAGCTCAGCATGAGTCAATTACAGGAATACCTGAGACAGAAACGGACCGCGTTGCTCGCCCGCCGCGAGAAGGCGGCCACCACCGATCCCGTGCCCCACGCCCTATCAGCCCGCGTGCGGGCGGAAGGGCGGAGCGGCGTCCGTCGTATCCGCATCCGCGACTTCCAGGTCCTCAGCGACAGCGGCCCCGACTTCGCGGGCTACAATCTCGGCCCAAGCTCCCCCGAGCTCCAGCTCGGCGTCCTCGGCAGTTGCCTGACCCACGTCTTCCTCATCCAGGCGGCCGACCGGGAAGTCCCACTCGACGCGATCGAGGTCGAGGTCACCGCCCAAATGGACCCGCGCGCCGGCAAGCCCGGCTTCGAGCAGATCCCGATCTACCCGCACCAGATTAGCTACACCGTCGAGCTCGAGTCCCCCGCCTCCGACCAGCAGATCGCCGAGCTGCACGCCGCAGTCGAGCGCGCCTGCCCAATCCTCAACCTGTTGCTCAACCCACAGAAAATCGCCGGTACCATCGTCCGCCGCACCGGGAACGACGCGGTATTGACCGAAGCGGCGGCATAGCGCTCCCTACACCCCTCTCGTTGCAACATGCTCCTCGACACCCCAATCGCCACCACGACCTGCCCGCCGACGCTCGTCCACAGCCGCACGCGCGGGCAGGTCATCCATCGCAGGTGGCAAATAGGCAAACTCTCCACCCCGTATTCCTCCCCGCATGTCCGCCGACCGCATCGGTGCTACCCTGTTCCGACGATCGGGAGCGCGCCCGCGTCGGGACGGAGGGGTAGGTGGCCAATCCGAGTGGGACGAGGCCCCGTACCGGGTCCATCCCTGCGTCCTCCACGACAGCGTCCGGCACCTTGCACTCTCTGCGCGTCTACCCCGCCTTCCGACTCCTCTTGCTCGGAACGCTGGCGACGAACTCCGCCTTCTGGATGTTCCAAGTCGCCGTCGGCTGGCTCGCGCTCCAGATGACCGACTCTCCTTTCTTCGTCGGCTTGACCGGCTTCGCGGGCGGCATCCCCCTCCTCATCTTCTCCCTCCCCGCCGGCGTCATCGTCGACCGCTTCGACCGCCGCACCGTCCTTCTCCTCGCCCAACTCGGCGTGATGCTGATGTCTGGGCTGTTCGCGATCATGGTCGGTACCGACCTCATCGAGCGCTGGTCGATCCTTGTCCTCTCGGCCGCCTACGGTACCGTCATGTGCTTCATCTTCCCGACCCGCACCACCATGGTCCCCTCGCTCGTCCAGCGTGCCGATCTTGCCAACGCCATCGCCCTCAACGCCGCCGGTCAGAACGCGACCCGCGTCGTCGGGCCATCGCTCGCCGGCATCTTGATCGCCACGGTGGATGTCTCGGGCACCTTCGCCGTCGCCGCGCTGATGCAGATCGTCGCGCTCTACTCCAGCTGGCGGCTGCCCTCGCGCGCCTCCGATGAGACGGGGCATCGTGCGGCGGGCACGGCGAGCCTGACCGTCGGCTTACGGATCGTAGCGGGGGATCCGTTCCTGTTCTCCCTGATCTTGTTGGCCTTCGCCACCAACGTCCTGGTGATGCCCTATCTCAACCTGATGCCCGTCTTCGCCCGCGACGAACTGGAGGTCGGCTCAACCGGACTGGGGCTCTTGCTCGCCAGCGTCGGTCTCGGCACCGTCGCCGGCGCCCTCTTCGTCGCCCGTTCCGCCCGCCTCACCGGCTGGCCGAGAGCCCAGGTCGTCACCGCTGCCGCCTTCACCGTCCTGGTGCTGATCTTCGCCATCACCCCGGTCGTCGCCCTCGCCGTTCCGATCCTCTTCGCGGCCGGCTTGATGAGCGCGACGTTCCTCGCCATCAACCAGACATCCTTGCAGCTGAGCGTCGACGACGCCGTGCGCGGTCGGGTCTTCTCGATCTACCTGCTGTCCTGGGGTGCGCTCCCGATCGGCCAACTCGCCGTCGGCGCGGTCGCCGACCACATCGGCGCCC
This sequence comes from Thermomicrobiales bacterium, assembly GCA_034667245.1. Taxonomy (GTDB): domain Bacteria; phylum Chloroflexota; class Chloroflexia; order Thermomicrobiales; family UBA6265; genus DATBFX01. Next base: position 3,244 of record JAXDKI010000424.1, read on the forward strand.
CTTTAGCCGTGGTGATCGCCTGCGTCGTCTCCCTCGCCTGCGTTCTCGTCATCGCTCGCCGCTTCCCATCTCTTCGCACGCAACCCCATCCGCTCCGCTAATTCCAAATCAGAACGAATATGGCGGTAATTATGCGCCAACTGACAGAAAATGGTTCTTTATGATCACATATAATGAACGCCTCGAACACTCGAATTGGCAAAGGACAGGCGGGGCGTACCAGGCGGCAATGTCTGCAGCAGATGAGGGCAGGTAGGAGAGGGACAAAGAGAAATCCCGACCGACGCTTGGCCGCCTTTCGGCAAGCCACCCATCGCTCGGGACTGAACGTACACTACCGGATCGTTGCCGCGTTGTCAATACCGTCGCAAGGGGAAGTTAGGACGCGCCCTGTGTCGGCGTCCTGTGCCAGACGCAGCAGAACTCGTTCCCCTCCGGGTCCTCCATGATCCAGTGCGCCTCATCCGGCCGCTCATCGACATAACGAACCGGAGTCGCCCCGAGACTCGCCAACCGGCCGACTTCGTCCTGCCAGGCACCGTCCACCTGGGTGGTGTCGACGTGCACCCGATTCTTGATGATCTTCCCCTCTGGCACTTGCTGAAACCCCATCATCGGCCCCGCACCGCGCGGATCGCGGATGACCACCCAACCCTCGATATCTTCATGCGTCTCGTACCCCAGCACCCCCGCCCAGAAGGCCGCCAATCGTTGGGCATTGGCACAATCTATCGTCACACACTCGATCCGCGATACCACCGCCTCTCACCTCCACCGCAAGCCCAGATCGTCGCCCACCACGACCGCAACTTACGCGCCAGTTCCTGATTCGGGAACGTCGCCAGCCTTCGGTTTCCACTCATACCGCACGTCCGGCTCACCCTCTTCGTTGCCCGACCCGTCGCCAAACTCAACCGCCACAAATCCGCGGTGCTCGTAGAAGGCGCGTGCCCGCGCGTTGCGCTGAAACGTCCACAAGCTCAGCCCCTCGGGATTCAGCTCCTTGGCCTTCCCCAGCAACTCACTCCCGATACCCCGCCCCTGGTAGCCCGGCAGAATATAGAGCTGCTCCAGCGTCCCCTCATGCAACGCCGTCACGCCCACGATCCTCCCCTCCACCTCGGCCACCCACACCGACTGATTCGGCAGCACCACGGTCGCAACCCACCCCCGCGTCTCCTCCGCCGTGTGCAATTCGGGCAGGTACGGCAACGCCTCGCGCATCGACGTCGTATGGACGTGCGCGATGGCGTCCGCATCGTGCGGCTCTGCTTGTCGAATTTGGAATGCAACCAAGGTTGCCTCCAGGGCATCCGTGTACCGCTGTCACATCCACGGCCGCGGCCCAGAGCCCACCTTGCACGACTGCGCGGTGAACACAACGCTCCACCGACCGATTCATCAGGGGAACGTTTGTGCTTCGCTCAGCGCAACAACTTGGCGGACTCGCTCGCCGCGGACGGCCGCTGCTCGTCAGAGGTATCGCCACGTATGCGACTGACTCTCGGCAATGGCGGAATTGTACCTACGACCGAGTGTTCGCTCCCCGCCGGCGGTCATCGATGTGTCGCCACCTTCCCTGGTCCTATGGATGACTTCCGAAGCTTGAAAGGTAGGTCGTGATCGCCGTCATTGTCGCGGCGTCCTGAACCTCTGCGATGATCTTCGGAAGATAAAACTCGGCTTGACCAAAGTCATCCTCCAGAGCCGGTAGCGGGCTCGTCGTTTCGGCATTCAATACCCTTTGGAGAAACACCTCCCTCGTCGCGAC
>JAXDKI010000425.1:0-8092 GCA_034667245.1 Thermomicrobiales bacterium
ATCGACGCGAACAGCCCGACGACCACGCCGAGCGTCACCGCGAGGCGCGACTGCAGCGGAACGTGGGCAAGAGGACCGGCGAACATCCCGTCAGGTCGTCGCCGCTCCAGCGGCCGCGGTTCCGCGCCCGGCTCGTCAGACGGCCGCAACTGCGCCGACCGTAATCATTGATCGCTCCACTCCGGTTTCACCTATCACCGCGAACCGCTACCATTTGTCAGCTACTGACCCGATAGTTCGGCGCCTCTTTGGTCACGATCACATCGTGTGGGTGACTCTCCCGCAGACCAGCGGCCGTGATCCGCACGAACTGCGCGTCGCGCTTCAGGGAAGCGATATCCGGCGCGCCCACATACCCCATCGCCGAGCGTAACCCCCCGACGAGCTGGTAGATCAAATTCGACACCGGACCCTTGTAGGCAACCCGCCCCTCGATCCCCTCCGGCACCAGCTTCTGGATGTTGCCCACACCTTCCTGGAAGTAGCGATCCTTCGAATACGACCGCGCCTTCATCGCCCCGATCGAACCCATCCCTCGGTATTCCTTGAACCGCTCGCCCTGGTACAGCACCACCTCGCCCGGGCTCTCGTCCACGCCGGCCAGCAGACTGCCGAGCATCACCGCGTCCGCCCCGGCCGCGATCGCCTTCGCGATGTCGCCGGAGTACTGAATACCACCGTCGCCGATGATCGGAATCCCGTGCCGTGCCGCGGCGTTGGCGCAGTCGTAGATCGCCGTGATCTGCGGTACCCCCGTCCCGGCGACGACCCGCGTCGTGCAGATCGAGCCCGGCCCGACGCCGCACTTGACCGCATCCACCCCCGCCTCGATCAGCGCCTCGGTCGCCGCCGCCGTCGCGACGTTCCCGGCCATGATCGGCACCCGCAACCGCCTCTTCAGCGTCCTCACCATCTCCAGCACCGCCGTCGAGTGCCCGTGCGCGGTGTCGACGACGAGCAGATCGACCTCCTCCGCGGCCAGCGCCTCGGCCCGCTCGATCGCATCCGCGCCGACTCCGACCGCAGCGGCGACCCGGAGCCGGCCCTGGCTGTCCTTCGTCGCGTAGGGGAACTGGATCTTCTTCTGGATGTCCTTGACGGTGATCAACCCGGTCAGGTACCCGCGCTCGTCCACCACCGGCAGCTTCTCGACTTTGTGCCGGTGCAGAATCGCGCTGGCCTGGTCGAGCGTCGTCCCGGTCGGCGCCGTGATCAGGTTCTCTTTCGTCATCACGTCGCCGATTGCCTGATCGACGTCGTCGATGAACCGCAGATCGCGGTTGGTCAGAATTCCGACGAGCTTGCCGCCGTTCGCGGTGATCGGCACCCCGGAGATGTGGTAGCGCTCCATCACCGAGAGCGCCTCGCGCACCGGCGCATCGGGGGGCAGCGTCACCGGCTCGACGATCATCCCCGACTCGGACCGCTTGACCTTGTCGACTTCGGCCACCTGCTCCTCGATCGAGAGGTTGCGGTGGAGAACGCCCATCCCCCCCTCGCGCGCGATCGCGATCGCCAGCCGCCCTTCCGTCACCGTGTCCATCGCCGCCGACATGATCGGGACGTTGAGCGTGATGTCGCGCGTGATCCGCGTCCGCGTGCTGACCTCATTCGGCGCCACGTCCGAGGCCGCGGGGACGAGCAGCACGTCGTCGAAGGTCAGCCCGAGCCCGGTGAACTTGTCGGACCGCATCGCGCCGTCGACACCGTTCGCGACCAACTCATGCCTCAACTCGATCCGATCGTGGTCATCGCCGTTCGCCGCGAATTTCGTGTCGATCGTGGTCCGTCTCATTCCCTGCGCGATTCCCATCGGTCGGTCCTCCTACCGAAGTTACGAGTGGCAAGTGACACGTGGCAAGTGGCAAGAACGAGCGGCTCGGGACGCTTGACATTCCACGTGTCCCATGCCACTCGTCGATCAGTCAGCCGTCGCTGCGGCGATACCCGCCGGTTCGGCCGGCGCGACGTTGGACAGCGATCCGTTCGCCCCGCCGGACTCGGATGGCGGCGTCAAGCGCAGCCGCTCGAGTAACTCGTCGACGACACTTCGATATGCCTGCGCGCCGCGTGAATCGACATCGTACTCCGCGATGGCCTGGCCGTAACTCGGAGCCTCAGCAAGGCGAATCGAACGCGGCACGATCGTCCCGAAGATCCGGTGGGGGAAGTAGCGCCGCACCTCTTCGACGACGTGTGCGGAAAGTCGGGTCCTGGCGTCGTACATCGTCATCAAGACGCCAAGGACATCAAGGGGTGGATTCAACTGGCGCTTCACGAGGTCGATCGTGCTGATCAGCTGCCCGAGACCTTCGAGCGCGAGGAATTCGCACTGGATCGGCACGATGACGTACCGCGCCGCCGTCAGTGCGTTGACGGTCAGCAGTCCGAGCGACGGCGGGCAGTCGATCACGACGAGGTCGTACCGATTCGCCACCTCGCCGAGCGCCCGCGCCAGCCGCCGTTCCCGCTCCGCCAGCTCGACGAGCTCGATCTCCGCTCCCGCCAGCGTCGGCGTCGACGGCAAGAGATCGAGATTCGGCCTCGCTGCCGGCACCACGGCCCGCGCGACCGGCACCTCGTCGACGAGCACGTCGTAGGTGGTCGCCTGAAGTGCCCGCTTGTCGACCCCGAGCGACGAGGTCGCGTTCCCTTGGGGATCGATATCGACGAGGAGGACGCGTAACCCGCGCTGGGCAAGGAGAACGGCCGTATTGATGGCCGTCGTCGTCTTCCCGACCCCGCCCTTCTGGTTGGCGAGGGCGATCGTGGTAGCGCCCGCTGGCGTCCGCGTCCTGGTTGGTGGCGTCGACTTCAATGGCTGCCCGTCGCGCTGCTACTCCCCGGCACTCACTGCGCCGGACCGCCTGCCGCCGCTGTCGTCAGACCCCCGGCATCCGTCTCCGGTTGACCCGGTATCCTAGCACGCGGGAGGTGTCCGGACAAGCTCAGCCATGCCTCAACTTGGTGCCACTCCTACCAGATATTGCGTCACCAGCGCAGTAATATCGCTATATCTGTGCCTGTTTCGCCGCAACTCCGGTGATGGAGCAACACAGCGCGAGGAAAACAAAGCTCCACCCCTACACCTGGGCCGGGTACACCCCGGGCGGCGGTTAGGGAAGGATCATCTCTCGCGAAACGTCTTGCTGAGTAGTGTCCTGCGTCGGAGTAGGCCACGCCCGATGGGAGATGGGAGTTCGTGCATCTACGCGTGCACGCGGACCATCGTCCCCAACGGCGCCCAACCGTAGAGGAAGTGCGCCATGTCGAGGGGCAGATTGATGCACCCGTGACTCATCCGGTAGCCGAAGTTGTTGTGCCAGTAAGCACCGTGCAGCGCCTCGGCGTCGGCGTTGAGGTACATGACGTCTGGCACGTCCTTGACAATGTAACTGGCTTCATCCCCGGACGCGTTCTCGACTGCTTGCTCGCCAATCGCGATCACCGAACCGTCCGGCGCGGTCGTCCCCTGCATGTCGGTCTTCGGCACTTTGTAGCGGACGTGGAACACGCCCAGCTCCGTGTGGTTCGGCTCGATCCCTGTGCTGATCAGGGTTTGCGTGATCAGCGTATTCCCCTGGTAGGCCCGGAGCGTCTGCTCGCCGATACTGACGTCGATCCACTTCCGCCCCGGCGACTCGGGGTTCCCCATCGGGTTCGGATTGTCCATCGTCCAGAAGAGCGTCTCATCGTACGTCGGCAGACCGTCGCGCCTGACGCCTTTCGTGTCGATGTCCAAAGTCGGCGCCAGTTCCTTCGCCAGCGGCGCAAGCGAGATCTTGTCGTCCTTGTCGCGCATTAGGAGCGCGCCGTCGAAGTACTGGACCACCATCCCGCGCTCAGCCACCGGTTGACTCAGCGGATTCCCCAGGTAGGCCCACCCCTCGTGGCCGTCGTACCACTCCTTGAAGGCGCCGGAGATCGTGTGCCCGGTCGCCTCGATGTACTGCCCGCCCTCGCTGATCGCACGCTGCGCTCCCCGACTATCGGCCGGAAGCGGTTTCCAGGCAGCGTGGCGCCGGTCGCCGCCGCCGAAACCCCTCCGCCCGTCGCGGCGGAAGGTATCGACTCGCTCGGAGAGCGCCGTGCTCCCGATCGGCATCAGCAGGACCGACGGGGAGTCAGTCCAGACGAGCTCGGGATAGAACTGGAAGATGCCGTTCTCGAATGCCTGACTGTAGCGGCCATCAAAGGAGGCAAAGGGTTCGGAGATGGGGTTGCCGTAGACCGAGGCGGCCCCGTTCGCTCGCCAGTAGTCCAGGAAGTACCCACGTAGCGTGTGCTTGCTGGCCGGCACGTAGACGTGGAAGTCGACCTGCCCCAGATCCCCCGGCAACTCGACCGTCGAGAGATCCGAGCTATTTCGCGGCTTCTCCGCCAACGCGGAAGATGGCGCCGGCCCGCCCAAAGCGCCGAGCGTCACCGTGATCGCCAACCCGACCGCGGCCCCGACACGGCCAAACCGTGCCCAGCCACTGGACCATCGACCAGTGCCACGACCCCACATCTGACCCGCCTCCCACCCCTATTCCCCACGGCAATCGAGGCGACGAAACCTACGGCGCGACGCCCCGAATTGACACCTCTCTAGCCTAGCATGCACCCGCGGGATTGCCTATCTATCAGCGCTTGTGATAATGCCGATCGATCACCGTCGCATGATTGGCCGCGCAGCACCACGACGTGCCCCGAACGCGGGACTGGCAGTCAGTGACGGTCCGTGAGGAAAACCACTCGCCCGTCCGGTCCGCGCGATGCTACGCTCTCGCCATGACGACCGGCAGCAGCCACAATCCCGACGCGGCGATCATCACCCGTGATCTGACGAAACGCTACGGCGCGGTGTCGGCCCTCGAACACCTCAACCTTGCCGTCCCCCAGGGCAGCATCTACGGCTTCCTCGGTCCCAATGGCGCCGGCAAGACCACCACGATCCGCCTCCTGATGGGGTTCGTTCGACCAACGGCCGGATCGGCGTCGATCTTCGGCCACGAGACCTGGCGCGACGGCGTCGCCGCCCGCCGCCATCTTGGTTACCTTGTCCCGCCCGACGCCCTCTACCCCGAGATGAGCGGCGAAGCGCAGCTCGACTTCGCGACGCGGCTCTCCGGCCGCTCTCCCGTCCTGCGAGAGTTCCTCCTAGACGCCCTCGATCTCGACCGAGAGGCCCTCTCGCGCCGGCTCGGCTCCTACTCGCGGGGCATGCGACAAAAGCTGGCGCTGATCGCGGCCGTCCAGCACGATCCGCCCCTCCTCATCCTCGACGAGCCGACCGACGGTCTCGACCCCTTGGTCCAGCGTCGCTTTGAAGAGCTGCTGCACTCTCTCCGCGACCGTGGTCGGACCATCTTCATGTCCTCGCACGACTTGGCCGAGGTCGAGCGCACCTGCGAATTCGTCGCCGTCGTCCGCGACGGCCGGCTCGTCGTCCAGGACACCGTCGCCGGCCTCAAGCGACTGCAACGTCGCCGCGCCGAGGTCCTCTTCCCGGACGGCATCCCCGAGGGCCTGTCCCGGCTCCCCGGCGTCGCCGTCGCCGCGCGGACGGACCGCCACCTGACGCTCCTGCTCGAAGGCGACCTCAACCCCCTGATCGCCTTCCTGGCCTCGCACCGCGTCGAGGATCTGATCCTGGCGCCGCCGGACCTCGACGACATCTTCATGGGCTTTTACGGCGAGGACAGCAGGGAGCCGAGCAATGCTGACGTGACTGCCGAAGCAAGGACCGGGCGATGAGGGCGCTCCTTACCTCCTGGCTCTGGCTCCTCCGCCGGGTGCGCTCCGGTCTGATCGCGCTCCTCCTCGGCGTCGCTCTCTTCGAGCTCATCCAACCGGTTGCCATCGCCTCACTTGGCAACCTCACCCGCTTGGATGCTCTCCTCACCCTCGTGCCCAAGTCCTTCTATGCGCTGATGAATGTGACACCCGACTTCTTGCAGGCGGCGGGCTTGGCCGGGTACCTCGCCCTCGGCTTTACCCATCCCGTCTACCATCTCCTCTCCTCCGCCACCGTAATCTGGTTTGCCGGTCGGGTTCTTGCCGGCGAGATGGAGCGGGGCACCATTCAACTCGCCCTCTCGCGCCCTGTCTCGCGCCCGGGGCTCTATCTCGCGCGTGTCCTCGGTCTCCTGGCCGTCACCCTCGCCGTCGCCGTTGTCGGTCCGCTGGGAATGATCGCCGGCATCCTCCTGGCCAACCCCGACGGCTCCGTTGTCTTTGCCCGCTTCCTCCCGACCGCCCTCGCCTCCGCCCTCCTGATCTGGGCCGTCGGCGGCATCGCCCTCCTCAGCTCAGCCGCTGCCGACCGGATGGGTCAGGCCGTCGGCTGGGTCATCGCCGCCCTGGTCGTCTCCTACGTCATCGACTACTTCGCCGCCATCTGGCCCGCCCTTCAACCCCTCGAACCCCTCAGCATCTTCGACTACTACGACCCTGGCCTCGCCCTCTCCGCCGGCACCCTCCCATCCGCCAACATCGTCGTCCTCGCAACCGTCGGCCTCATCGGCACCCTCGCCGGCCTCCTCGTCTTCACCCGCCGCGATCTGCCGGTATGAGCGGAAGTTTTCAACTATCGGTGCGCGCTGCAATCGGAGGGAGGTCCGTCGCTGGCGCTCAGGATGACCCGGGGAGGACCTCCCTCCGATACTCGAAACGCTCACGAACATCCGCGATGCTCGTCCCGATCTCACACCACTGACACACCCGCGTCATAGTCACGGCCCACCTCCCGGCGCAAAATGTGCGTCCAATGAGCAACAGCTACCTGGTGCTGACCAATAAGCGAGAGGAACACGATGTATCAGACGATCCAGGAGTCAGATTTCAAGGCGCCGATCAAGACCTGGCTTCCCCCGGATGAGATCGAGCCCGGTGCGCTCGACCAGCTCAAGAACGCCGCCAGACACCCCGACGTCGGACCCCACGTCGCGGTCATGCCCGATTGCCATGTCGGTTTTGGCGTGACCATCGGCTGCGTCTTCCCCACGGTCGATGCCGTCGTCCCGACCGCGGTTGGCGTCGACATCGCCTGCGGCATGTGTGCTGTACCGACCGGCCGGGAGTACAAACCGAAGCGGATGGACGCGCGCTACTGGCAGAAGTGGGCCAACGAGGTCCGCGCCACGGTCCCGACCGGATTTGCCGCCCACAAGCAGCGGCAGCGTTGGGATGGCCTCGACGTCGAGCTCAAGGCGCGGGACCTCCAGCCCCTCATCCGCGAGAAGGCGGCGGCCCAGCTCGGCACCCTCGGCGGTGGCAACCACTTCCTCGAAGCCCAGGTCGACGAGACCGGCCAGATCTGGCTGATGGTCCACTCCGGCAGCCGCCACACCGGACTCCGGATTGCCGACCACTACACCGCCTGGGCCAAGGCGATCCAAAAGAAGCGCGGTCTCGACGTCCCGGTCGACCTCTCGGCCCTCCCGCTCGACGATCAGGTTGCCCATGACTACCTGCACGACATGGACTGGGCCACCGAGTTTGCGCTGGAGAGCCGTTACCGGATGCTGGAAGCGATGCTCGCGGCGCTCGGCATGGAACCGGACGAGGTCGGCGGGCGGGAGGCGTTCATCAACATCCACCACAACTTCGCCCGCGTCGAGGAGCACTTCGGTCGCTCCCTTGTCGTGCACCGCAAAGGCGCGACCTCGGCTCGTGACGGCGAGATCGGCATCATCCCCGGCAGCATGGGCGCGCCGAGTTACATCGTCCGCGGCCGCGGCAACGAGGAGAGCTTCGCCTCCTGTTCGCACGGTGCCGGTCGCCGCATGGGACGCAAGCAGGCGAAGCGCTCACTCGATGAGGCAGCGCTGAAGGCGGCCCTCGCCGGCACCCACACCCGCCCCTCTCTCGGCTTCCTCGACGAGGCGCCCCAGGCCTACAAGGACGTCACGAAGGTCCTCGCCCAGCAGCAGGACCTCGTCGAGATCGTCCACACCCTGCAGCCCATCATCACCGTCAAGGGCGATAGCAAAGCAAAAGACGACTGAGGCGTGGTGCGGATAGACGCGCCAACTTTGCGACCGCGCCGATCGGCGCGGTCGCAAAGTTGGCGCGTCTATCCGCACCACGCCTCAGTCGTCTTTTGCTT
>JAXDKI010000426.1:0-11051 GCA_034667245.1 Thermomicrobiales bacterium
AGTACCAGTGCGAACAGGCCGAGAACGAGGGCGATCATCCCCAGAAACCGGACCCATGCCCGGACGATGGCACTGGGAATCTCGCGCATCGGACGCTTGCGCTCGATGGCAATGTCCGCGAGCGGCACGTAATAAGCGGCGAAGAGCCCGGCCGCGAGGACGACGAGCGTGACCAGTACCAGGCAAACGATCCACCAGTGCTGAAGACCGATAACCGGCCGTGACCAGAGCTGGTAAACCTGTTCACGGTCGACCCCGGGCAAGAGTGCCGGGACGAACTGGGCCGTCAACGTCGTCATATCGGAACGGCCGACCTGTTCGAGTGCGTCGATCGTCGAATCCGCGTTCCGCCCGTTGTTCTCGTCGATCCAGCGCCGAATCGGCGCGATCAACGGCGCGGGGGTAAGACGCCATCCGAGCCAAAAGTAGGCATCGAGCAAGATCGGCAACGCCATCAACAGCGGGTAGGTCAACGCCATCGTCAGACCATCGGCGATGGTGTCGATCACGCCTGGAACAGCGGGTTGGCCTTTACTGACAACACGTGTCTGCATATTCGTCCGCGTCTCCGCGTCCGTGGTGCGCCTGCGTCGGAGACAGGAGGAGGCTGGTCTAGGCCCAACCGAGATCGGCGATCCGGTCTTCCTCGATCCCGAAGTGGTGGGCCAGTTCGTGGATGACCGTGATGCGGATCTCGTCCGCCATCTCCTCCGGCGTGCGGCAGGCGCGCTCGATCGGCCGGCGGAAGATCGTAATTTTGTCTGGCAGGACCAGCGAATAGTCGCTGCCGCGGGCGGTCAACGGCGTGCCTTCGTAGAGGCCGAACAGCTCGTCGCCGTCTTCGTATGAGCCGATCTGCTCGGCCGTCGGCTCGTCCTCCACGACGATCTCGACGTTGTCGAGCATGTCCCGGACGTCGGACGGCAAACGTCGCAATGCGCGCACAACGAGCCGCTCGAAGCGGATTTTCCGAGCCCGTTCGGCCTGCGGAAGCGCCGTTTTGCGCATGCCAAATGATACCACTTTTGCCACCTTTTGCCCACCCCTTGACGCCCAGAAAGGACGCGTACGTACGCCCTCCAGGCGGTGGCTATCCGGTCAGGATAGAAGCGCCCCCGCGAGTGGCATAGCGCCAGCGGTCATGACGATACGCCCATCACGGAGGCGAGCATCTCGCGGGCGATCTCAAGCGGCCCGGTGAGACCGGTGCCGCCGTGCTCCAAGACGACCGCTACCGCGTATTGGGGATCGGGATCCCCGGCGAAACCGATGAACCAGGCGTGCGGTGCACCCGTCCCGGTCTCGGCCGTCCCGGACTTGCCCCCGACGACCAGACCGTCGATGGAGGCGCCGAAGGCATAGCCGTTCTCGACCGCGTTCACCATCATATCTCTGACCTGACCCGCAGTTCCGGCGGCGATCGGCTGCCGCCAGACGTCGGGGTTAGCCTCTCTGACCACGTCTCCGTCGCGAGTCGTCACCCGATCCACGAGATAGGGCCGCATCATCTTCCCGTCGTTGGCGAACGTCGCCGCGACCATCGCCATTTGGAGGGGAGTGACGAGGAGTTCTCCCTGGCCGAAGGCGGTATCGGCGATCGCCGGATTCGACCTCAAGAAATCGACCGACGAGGCAACCTGGCTCTTGGCGACCGGGAGGTCAAAGGGCACGTTCTCGCCGAACCCGAAGCGTTCGGCGTACTCCGCGAGGAGGTCTCCGCCGAGCTCGAGTCCGACCTGAGCGAAGACGACGTTGAGCGAGAAGGCGAGAGCCTGGCGCAGGGTCCAGGTGTCGACGGTGTCGTCGGGCCGGTTTTCCTCGACGATGACATGGCCGTCGACGTCGAGCGAGCCGTCATCGCGGTAGGTGTCGTCGGGCGAAGCGAGACCAGCGTCGATCGCCGCCGCGGCCGTGATCGTCTTGAAGGTCGAGCCTGGCGTGTAGAGGCCGTCGGTCGCGCGGAGAACGAGGGGATGGTCGGCGTCGTCGGTCAGCTGCTGCCAGTAAGCAGCGGCAGCTGCACGCTCAGCCGCATCGGCCGTGAAGAGTTGCTCCGAGTCGTAGTGTGGGTTGCTCGCCAGGGCCAGGACTGCTCCCGTCTTGACGTCGATCAGGACCACCGCGCCGATCCGGTCGTCGAGCAATCGGTCGGCTTGTCGCTGGAGGTCCCCGTCGAGTGTTAGATGAAGATCGAGCCCTTGTGGCGACCGGTGGAGGAGTCGATCCTCGATGCGGGTGAATAGATTCTGCCCCTCCTCGCCGCGAAGCTCGTCGTCAAAGGTCGCCTCCAGGCCCGATTTGCCGTAGAGCAGCGGGGAGTAGTAGCCGGCGACGTAGGCGGTGGCCGGGTCGGGGTAGATGCGGCGACCGATCCCGTTCTCGACGATGGTGTTCGCGATCGGCTCCCCATTGCGGTCGACGATGCGGCCGCGGTCGATCCTGAGGTCTTCGTTGACGAGTCGAGGGTTGGCGATCACCTCGCCGCTGAGCGGATCGGTGGCGACGCGCTCGGTGGTGCCGGCCTGCTCCACGACCTGGATTCTGGCGAGCTGAACCGCGAGCACGACGAAAACCGTCGAGAGCAAGAGCCCGATCTTGGCAATCGAGAGACTCGCGGCGGCCCTCGGTCTTGGACGCCGTGGCCAAACGGCGAACAGCGAGAGGAGCCAGGCCCCGGCGAGCAGGGCAAGCCATTGACCGTCGCTTATGCCGTTGCGACGCCAGAGGCCGACGCCGACGAGACCGAACGCGGCGATGAGCGCGACTGTCCGAACCGTGCGAACCATTGTTCCCTCGCCACCCGTCTCAGCGGGACCGGCGCAGACCGGAGATGCGTAGCAGCAATCCGACAATCAGGCAGTTGGTCAGGAGCGAACTGCCGCCATAGGAGACGAAGGGAAGGGTGATCCCGGTTAACGGAATCAATCGCACGACACCGCCGACGATGATGAGCGCCTGGAGACCGATGGTGGCCGCCAGCCCGGTCGCAAGCAGGCGGTTGAAGGCATTGGAGGAACGGATCGCCACGGCGAAGCCGCGCATGACCAGGACAAGATAGAGGATCAGAACAGCGGCCGTGCCAAGGAGACCGAGTTCTTCGCCGATGGCAGAAAAGACGTAGTCGGTATGCACGGCGGGGATGCGCCACGGTTGTCCTTGACCGATTCCCGTGCCCAGGATGCCGCCGCTGGCAAGCGCGTAGTCGGATTGGACCTGTTGATATCCGGTATCGAGCGGGTCGCGCCATGGGTCGAGCCAGTTCTGGACGCGGATGCCGATGCGGTCGAAGAGGATGTAGGCGAGCCAGCAGGCGACCGCGAAGGTGAGCAAGCCGGTGAGCACGTAGATCGGTCGGCCACTGGCGGCGTAGAGCATGACGAGAAAGATGCCGAAGAAGAGGAGGGCCGAGCCGAGGTCGTTGAGCACGACCAGGACCATGAGCGAGGCTGCCCACATCACGACCATCGGCGCGAGGTAGGGGATCGGGGGCAGTCTGAGGAAGCCGACGCGCCAGCTCGACCCGATCAGGTCGCGCTTCTCGGCAAGATAGGCAGCGAGGAAGATGACCAGGGTGACCTTGACGATCTCAGAGGGCTGGATCTGAACCGGTCCGACGGCGATCCAGAGCCGCGCACCGCCAACCTCCGTCCCGAAGATGAAGGTCACGACGAGAAGGGCGAGGCTCGCGAGCAGGGCGGTGTACTTGTACCGCTGAAACAGCTCGAGACTATGCGGCGTGACGACGGCGGCGAGCAGGATGGCAAAACCGGCGGCCAGGTAGATGAGGTGCCGGGCGCCAATGCCGGCGTAGAACGTGCTGTTAGGACCGAGCGCCGATTGGATGCGCTCGACCATGATCAGGCCGAGTGCCGCCAGCGTCGCCGTCACCGGCAGAAGCACCTGGTCGCCACGAAAACCGAGGAAACCAAGCACGAGACTGATGAGTACGAGGAGACCGGCAACCATGACTGCTGGTCGAATCTCGGTGACGGTCGCCGAATCGAAAGACCGTCGATCGGCAAGATTCACCGACAGGAATCCGACCACGAGCAGGAGCGCCGGCAGCGTCAGGAGCTGCGTTTCGATCCAGCGAACGCGCGGTCGAGCCCGAACCACTACGGTACCGGTGCGCCGAGGTAGCGCTCCGCGATCACCCCGAGTCGGCGTCGCGTCTCGGGCGTGATCGCGTCGGGCGCGGTGACGATCGCATCGCGCAAGGCGTCACCGCAGGCGCAGGTGCGGTCGGGCAAACCCTGATCGGCGACTGCCCGCACGATCCGCTTGGCAGCCTCGGTGTTCGCCCGGAGATTGGCAACGACCATCTCGACCGTAACCGGGCCCTCGGTCTCGTGCCAGACGTCATAGTCGGTGACCATCGCAATCGTGGCGTAGCAGAGCTCGGCCTCGCGCGCGAGTCGCGCCTCTGGCATGGCGGTCATGCCGATCACCGCGGCGTCCCAGGATCGGTAGAGCATCGACTCCGCCCGCGTCGAGAATTGCGGTCCCTCGATACAGAGGTACGTACCGCCTTCGACGATCGGGATGCCCGTCGTCGCCGCGGCGCGGGCGATCTCCCCGCTCAGGCAGGGACAGAAGGGATGTGCGAGCCCGACGTGGGCAACGGCGCCTCCCTCGAAGAACGTTCGCGGCCGGGCGACTGTGCGGTCGATGATCTGGTCGGGGAGGACGATCGTGAGCGGAGGCAGCTCTTCCTTGAGGCTGCCGACGGCGCTGACTGTCAGGAGGTGGGTGACCCCGAGTTGCTTGAGCGCGTAGATGTTGGCTCGGTAGGGGAGCTCGGACGGTGTGAGGCGGTGACCGGCGCCATGGCGTGGCAAGAAGACGACGTCGATGGATCCCAGATGCCCGACGATCAGTCGATCGCTCGGTGGGCCGAAGGGAGTTTCAAGGAGGAGCCGGTCATCGATTTGGAGGTCCGGAAGGTCATAGAGTCCGCTGCCGCCGATAATGCCGAGTTTGCCGTTCGCCACGTAACCGTCCTCCTGTGCTTCTATGGTAGTAGCGTGTCCTTCGCCGTGCCACCGAAGCCGACGACGGATGGCGCTCGACAGACCGGGGCGGCGCGAACGCGCTGTTGGTTGTGCCGAGATTCCCCATGCTATACTCGCTGGTCGTAAATCTGACCGTCCCTGGCTGCCCACGGATTGTACGGGGCGCCGGCAAAGGAGGCTCCGCCGGCATGGCGCTGGAACAAGTTCAAAAAGAGACCATCATCGGCGACTTTCGGGTGCACGAGACCGACACCGGCTCGCCCGAGGTTCAGATCGCGTTGTTGACCGAGCGCATCAACGGATTGACCGATCATCTGCGGGCAAACCGGCACGACCACCACTCGCGGCGCGGGCTGCTGAAGATGGTCGGTCGACGGCGCCGATTGCTTGCTTACCTGAGCGGTAAGGACGTGGATCGGTATCGCGTCACGATCGCTCGTCTCGGTCTCCGGAAGTAAGCATCGACGGACGAAGCGAGCCAGCCGCTGACCACCCACTCCACCCGCTCGTCTCATCGATTGCAGAGCTTCGGTCGGACCCAGTGCCCACTCGCGATGGCCCAGGGCGTACAGCCCTGGGCCATTTGGCGTTTCTTCCGTGATGTGTTCGAGGGCACGGTCCGTGCGTCCGAAGAGGACGGCGAAGGGAGGAGCGACCAGGGAAGACGAGGAAACACAAACAGCGTTTGGAGCGGGAACGGTCGAATGGGGAATTGGAGCGTGCCGGGGTATCAGCGCCGGCACGCTCCAGTCCCTCATTCCGCCTCCCGCCGATCGTGACCGGTAATGACGCCGGCAATCATCACTCTTGAGGAGGATCTCAATTCATGACAGATGAAGTTGCACGTCGCGTCAAGCGGGTGACGCTCGACGTCGCCGGGCGCGAACTATCGCTCGAAACAGGACTGCTCGCGGAGCAGGCCCACGGCGCCGTGGTCGTTCGATACGGCGATACGGTCGTGCTCGTCACCGTGGTTGGAGAGCGGGCACCAAACGAGTCGGTCGACTTCTTCCCGCTCTCCGTGGACTACGAAGAGCGGATGTACGCGGCCGGCAAAATCCCCGGCGGCTTCATCAAGCGGGAAGGCCGACCGACCGAAGCGGCGATTCTCGCCGCGCGTCTAACAGATCGGCCATTGCGGCCGCTGTTCCCGAAGGGGTACCGCTCCGAGGTTCAGATCATCTCCACGGTCATGTCGGCCGACCAAGAACACGATCCGGCACTGCTCTCGATCATCGGCGCGTCCGCCGCCCTTTCCCTCTCGCCGATTCCCTGGGATGGGCCGGTGGGCGCCGTCCGCGTCGGTCTCGTCGACGGTGAGATCGTGATCAATCCGCACCTCTCCGATGTGGAGCGAAGCACCCTCGACATGGTCGTTGCCGGCACGGGAGACGCGATCATGATGGTCGAGGGCGAGGCGCGCGAGATCCCCGAGGCCACGATGGTCGAGGCGATCGTCAAGGCCCACGACGAGATCAAGCGGATCACGGCGCTGCAGCGCGAACTGGTTGAGGCTGCCGGCAAGGAGAAATGGGCGTTCAGCCCGCCGGCCAGAGACGAGGCCCTGTATGAAGACCTGAAGCGGTTCATCGGCGATCGGCTCCACCAGGCCATCAACAACCCGGACAAGGTGGTTCGGCTGGAAGGCACCGACGAGCTACGCCGGGAGATCCTTGGCAACTTCGCTCCGGTCGACGAGAACGGCGAACCGAAGTACCCGGTGAAAGCAGTCTCCGCCGCGTTCGAGGCGCTCCTCAAGGAAGAGGTTCGCGGGGGTATCCTGAACAACGGGACGCGACCGGATGGGCGCCGGCCCGACGAGATTCGGCCGATCTGGAGTATGGTTGGCTACCTGCCGCGTACGCACGGTTCGGCGATCTTCACGCGCGGTCAGACCCAGGTCGTCACGATCGCGACACTCGGCTCGACGGCTGAGGAGCAGCGGCTCGATCAGATCAGCCCTGAGGAGCGAAAGCGCTACATCCACCACTACAACTTCCCGCCGTTCAGTGTCGGCGAGGTGCGCCGCCTGCGTGGTGCCAGTCGCCGCGACATCGGTCACGGTGCGTTGGCGGAGCGGGCGTTGATGGCCGTCATCCCCGATGTCGATACATTCCCGTACACGATGCGATTGGTGTCGGAAGTGGTCAGCTCCAACGGCTCGACGTCGATGGCGAGTGTCTGCGGGAGCACGCTGGCGCTGATGGACGCGGGTGTGCCGATCAGGAAGCCGGTCGCAGGCGTCGCGATGGGTCTGGTCACCGAGTCCGAGAGTGGCCGATTCACCGTCCTGAGCGACATCCAGGGGCTCGAAGACGCGCTTGGTGACATGGACTTCAAGGTGGCGGGTACCGCAGACGGTGTGACCGCGATCCAGATGGACATCAAGGTCAAGGGGATCACGCCCCAGATCATGGGGCAGGCCCTCGAGCAGGCGCACGAGGGACGCCAACACATCCTCGGCAAGATGCTGGAGACGATCTCGGCGCCGCGCGGGAGTCTCTCCCAGTACGCGCCCCGGGTAACGCGGATCAAGATCAACCCCGAGAAAATCGGCGCGGTCATCGGCCCTGGCGGCAAGATGATCCGGGCGATCCAGGAAGAGACCGGCACCAAGATCGACATCGAGGACGACGGCACGGTCTCGATCACGGCCGCCGATCCGGCCAGCTCCGACAAGGCGATCCAGCGCATCCAGGGGCTGACGCAGGAGATCCGAGTCGAAAAGGGCGAGATCTACACCGGCAAGATCGTCAGCATCATGCCGTACGGTGCCTTCGTCGAGCTCATCCCCGGCCGTGACGGGCTGGTCCACATCTCCGAGATGTCGGAGGACCCGAACGTGAGGGTGGCTCGCGTCGAAGACCTCTATAAGGTTGGAGACGAGATCACGGTGATGGTGACAGACGTCGCGCCGAATGGAAAGGTAAGCCTTTCGCGACGAGCGGCGATCACGGGCGAGATACCTGAGGCTCGACCTGAGCGTGGACCGCGCCGGGACGGCGACCGCGGACCGCGTCGTGAAGGGGATCGCGGGGGACCACCGCGAGGTGATTTCGGGCGGGGACCGCGCCCTGAGCGTGGACCAGGTGAAGGTGGTGAGTTCGGGAGTCGCCCCGCGGATAGCCGCCGGCCACCCTTCGAGCGGAACGATGAATAGGACAGGCGTCAGCGCCTGACGGACCGAGTCTGCGGCGTGTGAGATAACACGAAGCGGCTCGCGGCCGACACGGAAAGTCGAATGAATCGCGGCGAACGGCCGAGCGCACCAACAGCGCTCGGCCGTTCGCGTGGCATGCTGTCCCTCGTTTATCTCTCCTCGGCAGTCTCCGTCATGTACTGGTTGATTTCGGTAGCCCACCGCTCGACCGTGTCTCCGCCCGCCGTGCTGGCCCAGACGGTAACGGCGCAGCAGCAGATCACGATCGCCCCAACGATGCCGAGCAGAATCCAAAGCCACGTTCGGCGCTTTCGCGGCGGCGGCGGCTCAGGCGGTAGGCTCGACATCCGCCAGTCGGGCGAGGTCGGTGGGAGCTCCCAGGGCTGGCGTGTGTCCACCGGGGGAGGCACGACAGCAGGAGGGGGTGGCGGCGCTGAGGGCGGTTCCGTGGACTGAGGCGGGGATTCGGGAGCTGACAGCGAGCGGAGGTCGGCACCACAATTCTCGCAGAAGCGGCTGCCCGTCTGGTTGGACGTTCCGCAATTTGGACACGCGATCACAGGTTCCCTCCGTCGCCAATCGCCTCGAACCCAGCCGGTGCATCGTCCCGGCCGCGCGCCTCGACCACCGTCTGCGGTACCGATTGTACCGGTTGATCGGATCCTTCGACGCGCAGCCAACGGCGCTCCAGGTTCGCTAGGACGAGAGCGCCGAGAATGACCGCGAACCAGAGGGTAGCAAACCGGATCAAGATCGTCGCGGCAGCCGCCGTGGTGTGGCTCATGCCCTCATCGTTGAGCGTCAGGACAAGGAGTCCAGCGATACCGGCATCGGCCACACCAAGGCCCCCGGGGAGCATCGAGGCACCCCCTGCCAGCGATGAGACTGCCAAGATGAACGTCGCGATCAGCAGCAGGCGGGGGGAGGGATCGACGCCGAGACCGATGAGGACGAGGAAGAAGGCGACGCATTCACCGGCCCAGGAGATGACGCCAAGCCCCACGGCACGAAGCAGCAGTCCGGGTCGAAACAACGTACCCGAGGCATCGACGAACGCTTGCGCGTGCGCGGCGACCCGCCCAAGCAGAGGAAGATCCGTGGCGCGTTCGATCTGCCGCATCAGCAGGTCGGGGCGTTGGAGGAGCAAGATGCCGGCCACCCCGAGTCCGGCGACGACGGCAAGCAGTGGGCGGCCATAGGCATATTCGGTTGCGCCGATGGCAGCGAGGATGAGCATTGCGAGCGCGTCGGTGATCCGCTCGGCGGCGACGACCGCGCTGGTACGGTTGACCGGGGCACCGGTGGCGCGACGGACATAGATGGCTTTCACGAGCTCGCCGACCTTGCCGGGCGTCAACGACATCGCGAAGCCACTGAGAAAGATCCGGGCACTCAATCCAGCGGGGAGTTCGATGCCGAGGGCGCGCAAATACATCTGCCATTTGACGAACCGACCCCCGTAGTTCCAGACGGTGAGGACCAGGATCGGGATAATCAGCCACCAGTTGAAATGCCGAAAGGCGTGGCCGAGTTCCCTTGCATCGCCGATGAGGGCAAGCCCGGTGACCAGGGCGATCCCGAAGAAGGTGGTGAGGAGGAGCGCTCGCCACAGCGGACTGCGAGCGGTGTCGCCGATCGAAGCTGGTGGCGCGGTCTCGGCATGCTCGCTTTCCGGCAGGTTATGAATGCCGGTCGCCGATCTCATGGTCAGTCCTTCAAACGGGGATCGAAGGCGTCGCGCAGTCCGTTGCCGGCGAGATTGATCGTCAGCGACGTGAGAAAGATCAGGAAGCCGGGGAAGAAGACGTTCGTCCAGTTCGTCCGATAGACCTGCTGTGCCTCAGCGAGCATATTGCCCCATGACGGAGTCGGGATGCGAACGCCGAAACCGAGGAAACTCAGCGCCGCCTCGGTTAGGATGAACCCTGGAATGACCTGGGAACTCCAGACGATCATCGTCGGCAACGCGTTGGGGAGAAGGTGACGGGTGAGGATACGCCGATCGGACGCGCCGAGGACGCGCGCGGCGTCGACGAATTCCCGCGTGCGGAGCTGAAGGATGTCGCCGCGGACGAGACGGGAGAGTCCGGGCCAGCCGACGGCGGCGATGAAGAGCGCGAGACCAGCGTAGCCTGGGTGATAGAGACTCGAGATTAGGATCAGCAGCGATAGCGTTGGGATCGACAGAAGCACGTCTGCCAGCCGCATCAGTGTGGCATCCCGCAAACCGCCGAAGTAACCGGCACAGGCGCCGAGTGTGCCGCCGATCAGCATCGTCGAGAGGGTCGCGAGCGCGGCGACGGCGAGCGAGACACGTCCGCCGTAGGCAAGTCGTGTCAGGAGGTCGCGTCCATTCCCGTCGCTGCCCAGGAGATAGCCGTTTTGGCCGGGTTTAGAGAGGCGCTCGTCGAGGTTGTTTTTCCGCACGTCGAAACCGGTGACGTAGGTGGAGACCACGTCGGCGGCGAGGGAAAAAATCACAATCGCGGCGACGATCGCCAGCGCCACCAGGGCGACCTTGTTCTTGCGATAGCGGCGCCAGGCAAGACGGTAGAACCCGGGGGCGGATCGTGAAGACGCCCCGTCGAGCAACGATCGTGCCGGTGCGAGATGAGGCGCTGGTGTATCGCCGTGCTCGCCGGCCACGGTCCGTGCGTCAGAGGAGGCGCTCATCTGTCTCTCGCGACATCCGGAAGGTCGTGCGCGACGGCCGGTTGCCGGCGAAGCGCGTCGGATCAATCGTAGCGGATTCGTGGGTCGGCAACCGCGTAGAGGATGTCGGCGGCGAGGTTGCCGAGCATGGTCAACGTGGCGAACATGAGGGTCGCTCCCATGATGAGGGTGTAGTCGCTGCTCTGGGCGGCCTGATAGGTCAACCT
>JAXDKI010000427.1:0-3920 GCA_034667245.1 Thermomicrobiales bacterium
GCTCGTCGTCGCCATCCAGCTCTGGTGCCAGCAGTTCGACTGCGCCATGCCCTCCTTCGACGTCCTGGGCGGGATCCGCGGCAAGACCACGGCGGGCAAGACGGTCTTCGAGCTGCTAATCGCGGCGGCGGCCGGCGCCGCGTCGGGGGCGTGCGCCGCCGCCCTCGGGGCGCTCGACCCGCTGGCGAGCAAGCAGACGATCGTCGGCCGTTGCCCTAAGCCGCCCCAGCCGGATCGTGGCAAGGGCGATGAGGACAAGTGCAAGCAATTCTCGGACGACTTCGATCCGGTCGACTTTCTGCCGTCCTCAGACCAAGATGACAACACGGGCGAGAGTCCAATGCCGCCCGATCCAAACACCGGTGCTGTGGTTGGACGAACAACGGCGCAAGAAATCAGGGATCGCAATCCTCCAAGTGCCCCTTCCGATCCAGCCCCACCACCTCGGGGGACCAATCCACCTCCCTCGGGAGGACCATGGGAGTGGCGCGGCAAGCCGTCAGGCGTTGGTGGCAGCGAGGGAAACTGGTTCAATCCGGAGACCAGCGAGGCCTGGTTCCGTGACAAATCATCGCCGTCCTACGGAGGAGAACATTGGGACTATCGCGACAAGAATGGATTGGAGTGGCGGTACAAGTCGGACGGCACCTGGGAACTCAAGCACCACGAGAAAAACCTCAAGAGGCTCAAGGAGATGCGGTGCGAGTAAACTGACCTGTCCCGATGTTCTCAGAAGCGGGGGAAGGCCCGTTGCTAAAGAAACATCCCACATTGCCGAGGTGCAGGGGTTCACCATCAGCATTCGAGTCCTACCGATTGCCGCACAGCCGACTCAGGATCGCCGACGCCGTTAGCCAACGCGTCGTTAAGTACGTAGGGGCAGCGAGGTCCAACGATGACCGACGACTCCGATCTCGTGAAGGAATTTTCGAGGGAGTGGAACTCCCTCGAAGAGGTCTATGATGCCGTTCCAATGTGGCCGGATTGGGCCATATCGTGGAGGGAATTGGGCGGACGAAGTGTGAAGGCCGGTGCTGTGACCTCGCACATGGGACGAGAGTACGGCCTCTCCCAAGACGCGCAGGGGGCAGGCGAGGAAGGATTCCTGCTGCCTCGGTTCTCGCTCTACGCGCTGGATCGCCTGTCCGAAGAACCGCCGTCGTCGGGGTGGAGATGGCGGGTTCTGTTTCGTCAAGAAATCCCGGGGATCATGGAAGGTGAGGACGCCTCCCCGGCATTGGCTGTATTACGCAAGCGGTTGCCCGCGCTCCTCAAGCACCTGGAGCAGATTGCTGAACCTCCATTGGATGACGCGGATGTGGCTGGAGAACTTCCTTGGAGGTGGACCAGTTCGATCGAGACGTTCTACTCATTGGTCCCCATATGGCCCAAATGGACCGTATATCGAAACTATCTGGGAACTCAACGTGTCAAACGCTCATTCGTCACCTCCTACGGTGGCCATGAATATGCCATCGGTCAGGACGCCGGCGCCGATTCGGAAGGGCCGATCCGCCTCCTACCCAGCTTCTACATTTGCGACCTGGAAAGGCCGCAAGACCCTCCACTAGCCGATTGGTTCTGGCACGTCATTCACAGAGCGGCGATATCAGGAATTCCTGACGGCGCCGAGGCAACTGCTCAATTGGCATCCCTGCGCCGCAGATTGCCAGAGCTTCTGGCACGCATGCAGCGAGTTCTGCCGGATCTAGGCGTGCCCGGCTGATCCAGAACGAACCGTGTATCATCAACGGAAGGCCGTACTCCGGTCATGCCCTTGACGAGATGCAGTCCGACGGGATAACACCGACCGCCGTCGAGAACGCCATCGACTTCGGTCGGGCGACTGTTGGTCGTCCGACGACCCGCTACTACGACCCGGAAAACAACATCAGCGTCATCGTCTCCCACGACGGCGGTGTGGTGGTGACCGTTTCACGCGGACGATTGGGGGCGCCACGATGAGTCGGGAAACGGCTGCTCGCGCGCGGCTGGTTCGCGACGTCGGGGAAACGGTCATGCGCTTGAGGGCGGCGGGCGTGGCGCTCGACATCGACGCGCTCGGACGTCTGAGCGGGTTCCTGAAAGAACGTGTCGCGGCGCTGCAGTCGCTGGACGATTCGCCGTGGGTGGAGGCTTTGGCGGACGCACGGGGGGAGATCGAGACCATCTACGCCACGGCACTGTTTGAGGACCGCTCCGGTCTGAGCCCGGCGGAGCGGGCAGCTGTCGACGTGGTGCTGTGCCAAATCCTCGAATGGCTGCCGAGCGAACCGGTCGGTCGCTGAGAGCGGCGGCCAACGACCGCAGCGCGTCGACAGCCCCGGCGTCACCCTGTAGCGCCGATGGAATCCCGGAAACGACGACAAGATCGAGTCGGCGGAGCAGTTCGTGGCCGTGCGCACCAGCGACAAGCCCGAGGAATACCGGCGTGCCGCCCACGACGAGGCGCCCGGGGCGGTCTGGCTGGACGCGATCCGGCGCTTCCCGGACATGAAGACGCTCACCGAGACTGACATTGTCGACCTGATCCGACATCCAACGGATCACTCCGCGGCAACCTACGCACGGCTGCGGCGAGATGCGCCGGTGAGCGCGTTGGTCGCTGTGCTGCGGACCCGCCGCGCGGATCCGTCCGTTCGTCGCGTTGTTGTAGATGTTCTCGGGTATCGACGGGCACGGAGCGCTGTTCCTCTGTTGATCGAGGCGCTCGACGATAACGACCCAAGCGTTCGCGACGCCGCGGCCGATGCTTTGGGCAAAATCGGTGATCGCCGAGCCGGCGAGGCTCTGATGCGGCGATTGACCGTCGAGTCCGACCGGTCCCTCCGCCACTGGCTCGTGGCGTCGCTCGGCGGTGTTGGTTACCAACCTGCGGTTCCGGCACTGCTCCGCCTGCTCTCCGACCCGGATAGCGTCGTGCGACACATGGCCGCGCGGTCGCTCGGCTTGCTCCGGGCGGTCGAGGCCCGAGCCGCCATAGAAGAGGCCCTCGCCCGCGAGGTCGACAGTTACCCCCGCCGGCAGATGGAACAGACGCTCGAGTGGTTGAATTCACCCGAGCTCCTCGAGTAGACACGCTTCCGGAGCCCCGTGGGCTGGACCGGAGAGCCGCGCGACCCGGCCACGGGGCTGACCTACTTGCGAGCCCGATACTACGCCCCCGGCTCCGGCCGCTTCCTCTCCCCCGACACCCTCCAGCCCAGCGGCCCCGGCACCCAGGGCTACAACCGCTACGCCTACGCCGCCAACAACCCCGCCACCCTCACCGACCCCTCCGGCCACATGGCGCAGGTGATGGCCACGGCGACGATCGGCGCGGCGGGCCTGGCGGTCACGGCCGAGGCCAGCGGCTCGGTCCCCCTGCTGACGGCGATGCTGGCCAACCCGCTGATGGCGGTCTTCGTCCTGGTGGTCATCATCGCCGTCGTCCTGATCGTCGCCCACGAGCAGGGCTGGTGCGCCGACCACGGGGTCACCACCTGCGTCGCTGAGTGGCAAGCCGGCGGCACCGCCGTCTTCGACGCCGGCCGGTCGTGGGCCCACGTCTTCAGGGGCGGCGGCACGACGACGGTCGAGCGACCCCAAGCGGTGCCGCGGCCGGTGACGCCACCGTCGCGGCCCAGATACCCTCCGAGGCCGGTCCGCCCCGAGCCCGCCAACAATCCCAGTCCGGAGACCGAGCCCCGACCGCAACCCTGTTCTCGCTGGTGTCCGGTGCCTATAGACTCCGGCGATGAAGACAACGAGACCCGTTCGTGCTTCGAGGCCGTTGGCAAGGAGTTCCTCATTGACCCAATCAAGACCCACATTCAGCGGCGACATGGTCCCCAGGCAACGCGGGACGGCACGAACGGCGTATTCGAAGCCACGTTCTTTGCGGACATCGAGAACCGCATCTACGATGTGCTCTACGCACC
>JAXDKI010000428.1:0-9941 GCA_034667245.1 Thermomicrobiales bacterium
TGCTGAGCAAGTTCAAGGTTGACCCTGCAGTCGTCTCGGCGCCGTTTATTAGCTCGCTGGTCGATGGAACCGGGTTGATCATCTTTTTCCTACTAGCACAGGCGATCCTGAACCTGAGCGCCTGATCTCCCGAGACGCACCAGCGCCCGCACCGCCCCGACCGTCGCCTTCCACGCGAGCGATGCGTCTTCTGCGTTGGCGCCGGTCCAAACCGAGGCGCTACCATGGGCCGGCGACACGCTGTCACAGCCCAGTCGTTCAGAATCCGCAACCACCAGCAGAGAGATCGGGGTCATGACAGAAGACGGAGACGCGGTCGTCGGCGTGGTCGAGCGGGGTCGGTTGAGTGCCGCGCTGACTGCCATACACCGGGGCGGCCAAGGGCACAACGCGCGGGTGCTCGACGAGGCCCGTGGTGATGTACAAGGTCAACTCCGTCGAGCGGGAGTGACCACCGATCTCGACCTCGAAACCGGCGGCAAAGATGCCGTCGTAATCTTGATCCATGCGCCGGGACGGACCGCGAAGACGGCGGAGTTGCTCCGGCGAGTAGGAGCGAGCGCGGTTCACATCGTGAGCCGCACCGGTGCCGTAGCGCCTCGGCCCTTCACGGCCGTGCCCAAGCCGGCCGGTCATGTGAACCCTGCGACGACGGCAGACATCGCAAGAAACTAGCGTTTCGGTCGTACGAGGCACCGGCTCCCGTCAAACGCCGGCCTACTCGCCTTCACCCAGGCCAGGGATTGTCTCAACGTCGATCTCACGCGCGCCTGTCGCGGCGCCGGCGGAGCGGACGGTAATCGAACGAGGCTTGGCCTCGTCCGCCTTCGGCAGCGTGATGGTCAGCACCCCGTCCTCGAAGTCCGCCGTTGCATCCTCGGCCTTTGTCGCGGACGGAAGCTTGACGCTGCGATCGAACGTTCCGAAATGGCGCTCCCGGATCAGCCAGCGGCTGCCTTCGGGCTCATGAGCGTCCCGGCGGGACTCGCCGCGCTGACCGCTGATCGTCAGGGTGTCGCCCAGCACCGAGATCGCGACACCCTCCGGTCTCACGCCTGGCACGGACGCCGTCAGGACAAATGCCTCCGGCGTCTCAAGCAGATCGACGGCCAGGCCGAGCGAACCGGGCGGCGACGGGTTGGCCGACCGCGGGCGTACGAAACTCTCTTCCAACAGATTGCTCATCGCCTCGCGGAGGCTGATGATGTCGCCCCACGGATCCCATCGGGAACTGCTCATAGCTCGCCGTCCTTCAAGCACCTGACCGTCGGTTGCCCCTCATTCGCGTCGGCTCCGAGGAGTCTGCCGATGATAGCACGCGATATTCAGGGGACCTGTCCAACGCGGTCACGTGACACGCCGAACATTATCCGTACAATCGCCCCGCACGTGGTAGCGATGAGCGAATTCGGATGCGAAGGCAAGGTCTGCAACCGTGGCAACCGAATCCAACCCGCACGCTGACCCCGAACCGGCAGCGCGGGCGTCCGACTCGCTGCCGAACCTCTTGCGCGTCGTCCACGCCTACCTCGTGCTGCCGCACGCCGTGCCGATTCTCGTAGTTCTTGCAGCAACCGGCGCCTTCGCGGTGCTCGCTGCCGATGGATTGCCTCCATCAGCGCTGTTGGCCGACCTATTGCTGGCGATGCTTGGCGCGCAGGTCGCGATCGGCGCGGTGAACGAGCTCGTCGACGCCGAAACGGACGCGCGCGTTAAACCGGCCAAGCCGATTCCGGCCGGGCTCGTCTCCAGGCGTGGCGCTCGGTTGCTCACGGTGGTCGCGCTGGCGGTGATGGTCGGCTTCGGCGCCAAACTCGGGTGGGCATCGCTGGGGCTCTGCACACTCGGGACGGCTGCCGGCATCGCCTACAGCGTGTGGTTCAAGCGGACGATGCTCGCCTGGTTGCCCTACCTCGTCGCGCTCCCCTTGTTGCCGATTTGGGTCTTCACGGCGATCTCCGGGTTCGATGCCCGGTTGCTGATGCTGTACCCCCTCGGCGCCTTCGCCGTGGTCGGTGTCCACCTGAGCCAGTCGTTGCCTGACGTCGAGGCCGATCGTGTCTCAGGAGTGAGGAACCTGACGAGCATGCTCGGTGAGGAGCGAGCGTTCACCCTGACTCTTGGTGCGATGCTGTTGTCCCTCGTTCTGGCAGCCGTTGCCTCGACGCTGTGGACCGACTCCGCGCAGCTGGTCGTCGCCACGGCCGCTATGGTGGTCGCGCTCATCGCAATCAATGCCGGACTTTACCTGTGGCGACCCCGGGCGGCAGTGATGGCCTGCTTCCCGTGTGTCGCGGCAGGCACCGTGATCCTCGGCTTGGGCTGGGTTCTTGCCGTCACTCGCTGAATCGCAGTGCAGTTTTGCACAGAAAATCGGACAAACTATTGACGGATCGCCATGGCTTGCCTATAGTCCCCGCGAATCAGCGCGATTGCAGAGAGTGGTTCTCGCCCCGTTACGGCGACGCGGACGCTAAGGGTCTCCGTCGGGGACGGAAGGGTCGATAGTTGAGCGGTCTCGGATACCAGTTGCGTTTGGGACGGTTGTTTAGCGCCGAGAGCGGTCGGTCGTTCGTCACCGCCATCGACCATGGCGTGACACTCGGCGTCCCGCCCGGAGCTGAGGACGCGGTCGGTACCGTCGAGCGGATCATCGCCGGGGGACCGGACGCCGTCCTCCTTGGACCGGGGCTGCTCGCGAAGACGTCGCATCTCTTCGCGCATCGTGGCGCACCCGCGCCGATCGTGCGCGCCGACTTCTTCATCAATCATCCCTACATCGACGAACACGGCGAGCACTACCGCGTCTTGATCGAGCCGGCCGACGCGGCGGCGATGGGGGCCGAGGCGATCATCCTCTTCTTGATGCTCGGCTCCGGCGGCGAAGCGATGTTCGCCGACAACGTCGCGACAATCGGCCGCGTTGCGCAGACAGCCCATCGCGTCGGGATCCCGTTGATCGTTGAGGCGGTTCTCTGGGGCAGCAAGATCGCGGACAAGAAGGACGCCGATCGTCTTGCCTTCGCCTGCCGACTCGCTGTGGAGATCGGCGCCGACGCGATCAAGACCGAGTACACCGGCGACGTGGAGTCGATGCGCCAGGTCATCGCGGGCTGCCCCGCTCCGGTCCTGGTCCTGGGCGGCGCGAAATCCGGGTCGCCCGACGCGATCCTCTCCGCGACTAGGGACGCGATGGCGGCGGGCGCCAAAGGTGTCATCTACGGTCGCAACGTTTGGCAAGCGGACGATGTCGTCGGCATTTCTCGTCAACTGAGGGAGATCATCCACGGCGCCGCGCCGGTTCCGGCGGCGATCTCGCGCTGAGGTCTGGGACCCGACGGGTTTCCCTGCCAGGCACTCCTCCCTCAGCGTCCCATCCTTCGGGAGCAAGGCTCCGGTCTTCGCGAGACCGACCCACGTTGGGTCGGCGAAGACCACCGGCAACGTGGCCGGGCAGGCGATTGATGTCAGGAGGGAGCGAACGTGACCGATCCACGGATACACGGGCTATACCGAGACCTGATCAGTCGGAAGATCGATCGACGGGGATTCATTCGCGGTGCCGCGGCGCTCGGCATTTCGGGTTCGTCGGTCTCGTACTTCCTGAAGGCGGCCGAGGTTCGGGCGCAGGACGGCACGCCCGCGACGACGGGTGCTGCACAGACCGCGCCGGTCGTTGCGACGCCGTGTAGCGGCGATCAGTGCCTCTGGGCTGGCAAAGAGATCACGGTCCAGTGCATCGACGACTCGGTAAAGATTCCGTACTTCGAGGTCCGCGACGAGTTCGAGGCCGCGACCGGAGCAAAGGTGACGATCGTCGCCGACCCGATCGGCGAGGCGTTCCCGAAGCTGCTCGAGGACGCCGCCAACGGCACCAATCAGTTCGACGCCGCGATGATCGGCATGTGGTGGCTCGGCGAGTTGGTCGCTGGCGACTACATCCTGCCGTTTGATGACTACTATGCAGACACCAGCGGGAAGTTCCC
The DNA here is from genome assembly GCA_034667245.1 of Thermomicrobiales bacterium. Taxonomy (GTDB): domain Bacteria; phylum Chloroflexota; class Chloroflexia; order Thermomicrobiales; family UBA6265; genus DATBFX01. The sequence continues at coordinate 3,987 of JAXDKI010000428.1, forward strand.
GCAGTACAACTTCGACGACGAGCTGCCGGGTATGCGGCGCCTGCGCGTCTACGACGACAAGAAGTACGTGGTCCCGTACGATGCCGACGGTCAGGTGTTGTACTACCGACGCGACATCCTCACCGATCCGACGCACATGCAGGGATACAAGGACGCCACAGGCAAGGACCTGGCCGTTCCCCAGACGTGGGAAGAGCTGCGCGACATCGCGAAGTACTTCTCCGGCAAGGACCTGAACGGCGACGGCGAGCCCGATCACGGCATCACTATGCACCTCCGCGTCGGCGGCCAGGGCATGTTCCACTACTTCTCGCTCTCAGCGCCGTTCGTCATCGGACCCGAGAATCCGAATCTCTACTGGTTCGATCCCGAAAATATGGAGCCGCTGGTCGAGAGCGAGGGCCACAAGCGGGCGATCAATCTCCTCCAGGAGCTCTACGGTCTCGGTCCCGAGGCGCAGGCCGGCTGGGCGCTCGGCGAGGCGTGGCAGTACTTCCTCGACGGGAAGGCCGTCTTCACCTTCAGCTGGGGCGACGTTGCCGCGCTGGCCGTGGAGCGCAGTTCGTACGTCAAGGGCAAGGTCGGCACGGTGCAGCTGCCGGGCACGATGGCGTACGTCAATCCGAAGACGGGTCAGGAGTACCAGACCCAGACGCCGAACATCGTCGGCAATACGACCGGCGGCTCCTGGGCGGCCGTGATCATGAAGTCGTCGGACGAGCCGGAGCTCGCCTACTACTTCCTGGCACTGATGGCGACCGAGGCGAAGCAGCGGTTCTACGCGGCGCGCGGCACCGACGGCGTCGATCCGGGACGCCTCTCCCAGATGCCGCCGGAAGCGGTTCCGGAAGGGACGGGCAACGTCGAGGTCTACACCTCGTACGGTTGGGACGCCAACGACGCGATCGAGTACGTGAAGGCCTACTACGACAACTACCAGAACCCGCTCCAGCTTCCGTTCCTGCGCATCCCCGGGACCTTCGAGTATTGGACGTCGATGGACGTACGCCTCTCCGAGGCGATCACCGGCCAAGCGACACCGGAAGAGGCGCTCAAGAATGCGGCGCAGGACTTCCGCGACATCAACGATCGACTCGGCAAAGATCAACAGCTCGAGATCTACAAGAAATCGCTCGGGTTGTAGGTCAAAGCGACCAAGAGAGCTGAACCGACAAGGCGACGCGGGGGTCGGAGCGATCCTTCCCCCGTGCCGCCGGTTCACCAGAACACCATGGTTCGGCTCGACGGTCAGACTCCCTTTTCTCCCCCGTAATGTCGCCATGGGTAGCAAAGGTCAGAGACAGCAATGGCGCAGCTTGAATCCACCGGGGCGATCCCGCCTCTTGCCCGCATTGAACGAGCGCGAGCGACCGGCGTCGAGGCGACCTCGGCCTTTCGTACCTGGGCGCCCAAAATCGCTATCGCCGCTGCCATCGGGGTTGGCGGAATCCTGAGTTTCGCCCTCCCGGCCGTCGAGTTGAAGGGGGGCGAGACACTCTCGATCGACACGGTCGGGAACAAACTGGTCCTCGCCGGCAGCGGCTGGGTCACCGCGCTGAGCTGGTTCGCCGGCGTGCTGGCCGTCGTCGCCGCCTTCGCCTTCCCGCGAAGCGAGCGCTTCGCACAGACCATCGCAGTCACCGCAGGTTCGATCATCGCAATGGTGACGCCCTACTACGTCGCCACGCACCTGTCCGTCATCGATCCGGATGCCTCAGGACTCGGGACTGGACTGATCGGCGCTTGGATCGCCTTCGGTGTCGCGGCTGTCGTGCCTTGGGTTTCGGTTCTCTGGCTGAACCGCTCTCAGACGGTCTTCGGGCGGGACTGGCCGAAGTGGCTCTTCCTCCTTCCTGCCATCATCTGGATCCTTGCGCTGACGGCGTTCCCACTGGTCTACGCGCTGACCACCAGCCGCTACGCGTTCCGCAACGGCAGGATCAACCGCTTTGTCGGCTGGGACAACTACCGGCGCATGTTCGACGTCGACTCAACGAGTCGCGCCATCGGTGGGGCACTCCTCTGGGCCGGCATTGCGGCCGGCGTCGTGCTCGTAGCCGGGGTTGCCCTCGCCTGGTTGAACGACCGAGAACTGACGGCAGCGGACGTCAGAGGAGTCGCGCGGTTCATCCCGATCGCGGCGGTGCCGGCGGCGCTCGTCTATCTCCTGCGGACTATTCTCAAGGATCCCCTCGGCGAGCAGCTGAATATCACGATCTTCTTCGTCGTCGTGTCGGTCGCCATCGAGATGGTGCTCGGATTCCTGCTCGCGATGCTGATGAACCGGGAGCTCAAAGCACGGGGGGCATTGCGGGCAATTCTGACGCTTCCAATCTTCGCCACGCCGATCGGTATCGGCTACCTGGCGCGGACGATCTTCTACGAAGAGGGTGGACCGGTCAACGCGTTCCTCGGCGCGTTCGGTTACAAGGTGCCGTGGCTCTCGGATCCCAATTGGGCGAGGATTGCGACGATCATCATCGATGTCTGGCAGTGGACACCCTTCGTCTTCATTATCGCCCTCGCCGGTCTGCAGGGATTACCTCAGGACGTCCTGGAGGCGTCGGAAGTGGACGGTGCCTCCGCCTGGCAAGTGCTCCGGTTCGTCACCTTGCCGTTGATGGCCCCTATCCTTTGGTTGATTCTCCTGCTGAGGACAATCGACGGGTTCAAGGCCTTCGACATTCCATCAGGTTTGACTCTCGGCGGACCCGGCCGTGCGACGGAGTATTTCAGCCTCTTTAATTATCGGACGGCGCGCAAGTTCTTCAACTACGGTGAGGCCGCGAGCCAGGCGTTCCTCCTGCTGTTCATCGTCATGGTCCTCGTGTCGCTGCTCTGGGGCCGCATCCAGCACGTCTACGAAGAGGAAGAGGTGAAGCAGGTATGAGCGCCGGAGCAGACGCTATTGGGAGTCGCCGGGGTATCCAAATCCAACGTTCGACTCAGAGGAAGAGACGGCGAGCGCTTGGTTCGATCTTCATCGTCGCCATGCTTGTGCTGATCGTCTTCTGGACCCTCTTCCCGTTCTACTGGTCCCTGATGAACGCGTTCAAGCAGCCGCAGGACAACTACGGCAACAACTGGCTGCCCTGGATCCAGTTCGAGCCAACGGTCCGGCCGTGGCGCATCCTGTGGGACGAGCGTGAGATCCGCAAGGCATTGCTTAACAGCACGATCGTCTCCGTCGGCGCCGCGTCCGTTGCATTGGTGCTGGGAACGCTCGCTGCCTACGGCATCGCCCGCTTTCGATTCAACCGACCGCGCAACGGCAGCCTGACGACGTGGTTCCTGTCGCAGCGGGTGCTCCCCCCTGTCATCTTCGTCACGCCGTTCTTCCTGATCATCCGCGAGCTGAACCTGATCGACACGGTCTGGGCATTAATCCTCCTCAACGCGACCTTCAACCTGCCCTTCCCCGTGATCATCCTGACCCAGATGTTCCGGGAGATTCCGAGAGAACTCGAAGAGGCGGCGCAGGTCGACGGCGCGTCGCGACTCGCGATCTTCCTGCGAATCGCGGTGCCCCTCGTGCTCCCCGGTATCGTCGTCAGCTGGATCCTCTGCCTCGCGTTCAGCTGGAACGAGTTCCTCTTCGGGTTCGCGACCACGGTCACCGATTCCCGGCCGATTCCCGTCTTCCTCGCCGGCGGCGACCAAACCCGGGGTGTCGACTTCCAGGCGATCGGAACGCGCATGGCAGTCGCGACCTCGGTGCCGCTCATCGCGGCCCTGATGGTTCAACGCTACATCGTGCGCGGACTCTCGCTCGGCGCCGTCAAGGGGTAATGGGGCTCGCCTGCTCCACGAGGATCGTCTCGATCACGAAATGCACGAACCGCAACGTCTCTGGGAGCGTCGCACCCTGATCGATCGCGTCGTCGTCGTCGGCTTCACGCCAGACCAGCGCCTCCAGGATTAGCTGGGACCACTGCGGCAGCACCTGCATCGCCCAGGAAGCGGCCGCTCGCTTCGACGCCACTTCGTGGATTCTGAACAGGTGCGGGTTCGGGCACATCGTGATGATCACGTGCCCCTGGTATTTGCGCTGATGGATCAGTTCCGTTTACGTGATCCACTCGCGCCACTCTTCGGCGAAAAGCACGAGAACCCACGATCGATGCAAGACAAGGACGGCCCGGACTGGTGACATTCAGTCAAACGGAGACAAGTCGTGTAGTATGCGTCATAATCCATGCACCGCGCGAACGTCGCGGACGTCACAAAAGAAGGGATGGACCGACATGACCCCGCAAACGTCTGTCAATGGTTCCCTGGACGTCCGATCAAAGTTGCAAAGTCACCGTAACCCCTCACGTCGTCGCGTCCTTGCCACAGCGTTCGCACTTCCGATGGCTGCGCTGAGTGGCCACCTGTTCCGAGCAGTCCCCGTCGCCGCCGCCCCGATACCGATGGGAACCGATGTCGTCGTCGCCACCGATCGGCTGAATCTCCGTGTCGGACCCGGTCTCAGCCGGACGGTGCTGAGGGTCTTGGTCGAGGGCACACGGGCCACCGTCACGGGACGCCCTGCCAGCAGTACGAATGACGGGATCGACTGGCACAGGATCGAAACCGCTGGTGGTAACAAGGGTTGGGTAGCAGGCCAGTACCTGAAGATTGACAAAGAGACGACCTTCGCCGTCGGCTCGGTAGTCGAGGTCGCCACTGACTTTCTCAATCTCCGGGCCACGGCCGGGCTTTCAGGTACCGTTCGCGGCGCTCTGGCCCAGGGTGACCGCGGGGTCGTCGTCTCCGGACCGGTCTCAAGGAATGGCTATGCCTGGTATCGGCTCGATACCGACGCCGACGGCGATGCGGACGGTTGGGTTGTCGGCATCTTCCTTGCGAAAGCAAGCGGCGGCTTCAAGGCCGGCGACGCCGTGCGCGTCGGAGATGGGCCGCTGAACGTGCGCGCAGCGGCCGGACTGAATGCCCGGGTGATCGACCGTGTCAGCGAAGGCGCACTCTTCCAGGTCCGAGGCGGCCCGACCGTGAAGGACGGCTACACTTGGATGAAGGTCTTCAACTACGGTACCGGCACCGGCTGGATTGCCGCCGAGTTCCTCATCCTTGAGCCGGACGGTTTCCCGCTCGAGGGTCCTTAGCCTCCGATCGGAGACAATCTCACTCACTCTGTCCAAGTCAGCCCGGTGACTGGAGTCTGGCGGTAGAAGCGAGGAGAGGTCCTTCGCTGCGCTCAGGATGACAAAAGGGAGACGCCCCAGTCATCCTGAGCGCCAGCGAAGGATCTCTCGTTCGTCGTGCCCGCCGCAACTGCGACATCAGGTTGGTGGCTTTGTGGGAGAATCGGCGGCACGGAGATCTCAAGCAGCGGGCACCCAGGTCAGGGTCTCATTTCGATGTCGCGAACAGTCGTGATCAATCCAGACGTTCCGCTGCTGATCGGGCTCGACATCGGCTCGACCAACGTCAAGGCCGTCGTCTACGAGCCGGATGGACGGACCGTCGCCTCCGCCAGCGTGCCGACGGTGACGCACTATCCGCGCCCAACCTGGGCGTTCTACAGGCCCGACGAGCTCTGGGCGCGAGCCGTCCAGGTGCTGCGCGAGGCAATCGCGGACGTCGACGATCCCCGACGCATCGCCGGCATCGCCGTCGCCAGCATGGCCGAAGCCGGTGTCCCGCTCGACCGCCACGGTCATCCCACCTACGATGCGATCGCCTGGTTCGACCGGCGCACGATTCCCCAGCGCGATTGGCTCGGACGCGCGATCGGCGAGGACATGCTCTTCGCGCGGACTGGACTCTCGCTCCAGCCGATCTGGAGTCTCTGCAAGCTCTTGTGGATCAAAGAGAACGAACCCGAGGCGTGGGCGCGCACCGTTCGCTGGCTCAACGTCGCGGATTTCATCGCGTACAAGCTGTCGGGTGAGCCGGCAACCGATTGGTCCCTCGCCTCGCGGACGCTCGCATTCGACATCCGACGGCGGC
>JAXDKI010000429.1:0-9666 GCA_034667245.1 Thermomicrobiales bacterium
GTTCTCTCCAGAAACCGAACCACGGTCCTCAGCCGACCGGCGCCTTGCGCTACGTGCTAGGGACCGGCCGGACCAGTGGCACCGGTGGCGCCCGTTGCTCCGGTCGCTCCAGTGGGACCAATAGGACCGGTCGGACCAGTGTCACCAGTCGGTCCAATTGGACCGGTGGCCCCCGTCGCACCGGTGGCTCCGGTTGCGCCCGCCGCGCCGGTCGCGCCGGTAGGACCTGGATCGCCGGTCGCGCCGGTCGCGCCGGTTACGCCGGTTGCGCCGGTCGGCCCCGCAATACCAGTTTCACCGGTTTGCCCGGTTGGGCCTGTTGGACCGGTCGGGCCGGTCGGGCCGAGATCACCGGCCGAGCCGGTCGCCCCGGTCGCCCCGGTTGTGCCCCTCGGGCCGGTTGGCCCGGTCGCGCCGACGCAGGAACAGGCCGAAGGATGCCAGCAGACGCGTTGCCCCGTCACCGGATCTGGCCCGAGGCAGATGCCCCCGCAGCAGTTGGCGTTCTCGCGGCAGGTGCGACCAGCTTCACGACAGGTCGCCGCCTCGATGCCGCGACCCCGTGACGCGAACGCCACGCCGCCCAGCAGTGCACCCCCAAGTACCTTCAAGATGCCGCGCCGTGATGAGCCGTCAGCGACGGTCTTCGCCACATGATCGAAACGCTTGTCGTCCATCGCCCCTGTCCTGCCCCCCGTCTCACCTTGCCCTGGAAACCGCCACGAATACTACTGACTCGATTCAACTGTACGGGATACGTCCCGACGCGTCCATAGCGAGGTTGGTGTGACCCTATCGCACCCGGCGACAGGGATAGAGGCCAGATACATGGGGCCGGCTCTCCTCAGGCGCGGACGATCACCTTGCCGCCCCGCGCCACGATCAGGTAGTCGCGGTTGGACCGGCGGAACTGCACCTCGACGTCGGTGACGAGATCGACCGTGCTGACGTCAGTGAAGACGACCGTCGCCGCGGTGGCGATCGCGTCCACTCGTCGAATCGACGGCCAAAGGGTGAGCATCACCGCCGGCCGGCCCTCCTTGTCCGGCACCAGGATCTGGTAGACGACTCCACTGGGGAGCCGAAACGGGGCAGTCGCGGCAGGTACGCCCAGTACCTCGGCGACCAGCTCGACGGCCGCCACGTCGAAGTGCACCTGCCGAATCCGACTCTGACCGGTGCCCCGGCTAATCGCCTTTTGCTCTTGCTCCGGCGTATTTTCGACCTTCATTTGCTCCTGCTGTCCCCGAGAATTCGCATCGGGCTGTACGGGCTGTCCGGTACCAACTTCCCGAACCCATTATGACGGTTGGGGCAGTTCCGCTCTTGAGCGTTACTAGTACTATCTGGCTAGCCCTAATGGGCCAGGACAAACAGGTGATCGCAGACGCGAGAAGTGCAGGGGTCACGATGGACGGAGTAGATGTGCTGCGCACGCGAGAGAATACGCGACTCTGGTATCGAAAGATGCCGGCATCGATGCCGACTGCCGAGACCACCTCCATGATTGCCGAAACCCAAGATGTGCTCTCCGCAGCAGAAGATGTGTTCTCCGCAGCCGAAGCCGTTTGGGCGGAACTCCTCGCGGAGCCAACTCCGACCCCCACCCCTGCGTTACCCGCTCCCGCGTTACCCGCTCCCACGTTGCCCGCTCCCGAGGCAGTGGTCGTCTCGCGGCCGGCTCCCGTCGATGCCCTCCAACAGACCCGGCAATTGGGTCGGACCCAGCCGCTCGCCAAGCCAACCAACGGACAGGCGGCGGTCCGGCGCGACCCGACCTGGGACGAATGGCGTACCGTTCCCGATTCCGCGCCCTGCCTCCTCCTTGCGGCGACGCCGTTGCTCGACGCGCGGATACCCGGTCCGGTCTTGCACCCAGGTGCGCGCTATCGTATCGCCAGCGTCCAGAATGGTGTTGCCGGGCTCTATGTGGTCGGCTCCGACGGCAAAACCGGCCTCGGCTATTGCGCTGCCGTCGATCTCATCTGCATCGACGGGCGATTCAACAGCCACAAGTCGGGACGCATCTACGGTGCGTCCGCGAACCCGTTCAGGTCGAGGATGCAGCGTCTTTCCGGCGGACTGTCCCAGGCCACGACATCCATCCTCGGTGCCGGGGCTTCTCAGGACTCACGCCTGACCTAGACACCGCCACCGTCCCCTCCCTACGTTCCCTCCCTTCCCAACCCCGGCGACCGGCACCGCGTAATCCTCGCGGTGCCGGTCGTCGTTAACGTCGCGGGCACCCTGCAAAGCGCAGCCCATGACGCCGGGTATACTCTCCCGTCGCCCTGGGGCGGAGCAGCAGGACCGGACCACGAACAGGCAATTGGGAGAGGGTGGATGACGAGCGCTACACAGACCACGGTCACGATCGACGATGTCTACTCCGCGCGCGATCGCCTGGCGTCGCTCTTGCCGCGCACCCCGCTCCTCTCGTCGCGGACGATCGGCCAGATGACCGGGACCACACTCCGCCTGAAAGCCGAGAACCTCCAGCGGACCGGCTCCTTCAAGGTGCGCGGCGCCCTCAACGCCGTCCTGCAACTCTCTCCCGAGCAAAGGGCACAAGGCGCCGTCACCTTCTCCGCCGGCAACCACGGTCAGTCGCTCGCCTACGCCGCGGCCGCTTCCGGGGTCCGCTGCACCGTCTTCATGGCTCGGAACGCCGTTCCGGCCAAGGTCGAGGCGATCCGGGGGTACGGTGCGGAGGTCCGATTCGGCGCCAACATCGGCGAAGCCTTCGAAGCGATGGAAGTGTTCCGCCGCGAGACCGGCGCCACCTTCGTCTCTCCCTTCGCCGACCCCGCCGTCATCGCCGGCCAGGGCACCGTCGCCCTCGAGATTCTCGAAGACTTCCCCGAGGTCGAGCAGCTCGTCGTTCCCGTCGGCGGCGGCGGTCTCCTGTGCGGCGTTGCCTTGACCGCCAAGGCTCTCCGTCCGGACATTCGCGTCGTCGGCGTTGAACCCGAGGGCTCGACCGCCGTCCTCCAGGGGCTGCGTGCCGGTCAGCCCGTCCGCATCGAGCGCAACGAAACCATCGCCGACGGTCTCTCCGCCCCCTTCACCGGCGAGCTCGTCCTCGCCCTGACCACCCAACATGTCGACGACATGATCACCGTCACCGACGACGAAATCGCCGACGCCCTCCGTCTCCTCCTTGCCCGCACCAAACTCCTCGCCGAGCCGGCCGGAGCCGCTGCCGTCGCCGCCCTCCTCACCGGCAAGGCCGCCGTCCCCCACGGCGCCAACACCGTCGCCATCCTCAGCGGCGGCAACGTCGGCTTGGATCGGCTGAAGGCGCTGCTATAGCGCCTGACGGTGTGGCTGTCGGTTCGCCCTCTGCGGTCCCGTCTCGCGAAAACGAGACTGGCTGCGGGGTAATAGGATTGCTCCCACCACGGGACGCGCTTATCCGTGTGCCGCGTGGGAGGAGAAGCAACATGGTGCAGCCACTCGCCGAACCAGCAACCGAAGGCCTGCAGCGACTGAGGATGACGTACCAGGAATACCTGGAACGGTTCGATGAGAACACACACGTCGAGTGGGCAGACGGGGAGGCAATCGTCTTCATGCCGCCGAACGAGGCCCACCAAGACATCGTGACATTCTTGGTGACATTGCTGCGCCTGTACGTAGACATCCGCGGTCTCGGCATGGTTCTAACAGCGCCCTTTGAACTTCGCCTTCCCACAGGACCGTCACGTGAACCTGACATCCTCTTCCTGACTCGCGAGCACTATGACCGCCGGACGCGTGAGCGCTGGGTGGGGCCGGCTGATCTTCTTGTCGAGGTCCAGTCGGAGGGTACTGCCAGATACGATGTGCGCGAGAAGCTCCCTGATTACGAGCGCTCTGGGGTGCGGGAGTACTGGGCGATCGATCCTCGTCCGTGCCACCGGACCTTCCGTCCCTTCATTTTGACCGGGTCTCAGCACTACGAAGAGGCTCCACTGGACGAGCAAGGGCGGTTCCACTCGGTCGTGCTCCCCGGGTTCTGGCTCGATCCGGGATGGTTCTGGCAAGACCCACTGCCCAAGACGATCGATCTCATCATGACGATCGCACCGGACGCCTTTCGCCTTTAGCTGATGGCTTTGGTCAGACCGCCCCGCGGGGTACACGAGCCTCCTCCGCGTCTGAGCGCGCCGCGAAGAACTTACGGACGTGAAGCCGCCGACGAGGCGTGCTGTCAAACACGTGCATCCCCTTGCTGGGATACCTTGCCTTCGATCATCAGGGCGGCGATCAGCACGCTCGCGAGCGCCAGACCTGCCCCGAGCACCATCACCACCCGGAACCCGCGGACGAACGCCTCGTCGATGGCGCGGGCGATGGCTTCGGCCGTCGCCGGGTCCAGGTCGCGCGGGGGCTCGGCGGCGGCGAGCCGGTCGCGCTGAGCGTCGATTTCGGCGCGGACCGTGGGCTGCAGATTCAGGTCGCCCAATCGCTCGTCCAATGCGGAGCGGAATGTCGTGGCGACCACGATGCCGAAGACGGCGATCGCAAGGAGTCCAGCGACGCGGGAGACGGCGTTGTTGATTCCCGAGGCGACACCGGCGTGGCGATCCTCGACCGCGCTCATCACCGCGGTCGTCAACGGTGCGACGGTGACGGCCATGCCGATACCGAGGACGGCGACCGCCGGGAAGAAGGTCGTCCAGTAACTGCCTCCGATGTCCGGTCGCGCGAAGAGGGCGAATCCGATCGCGGCGATCGTCGGCCCGACGATCAACGGCGGTTTGGCCCCATACCGGCCGATCAACCCGCCCGCCCAGCGCGAGAGGACGAACATGATCAGGATCATCGGCAGGAAGGCGGCACCGGCGGCGGTCGCGCTGTAGCCCTGGACCTGGATCAGGTTGAACGGAAAGAAGAAGAACGCCCCGCCCAGTGCCGCGTAGAGCAAGAACGTCAGGAGGTTGGCTCCGCTGAAGGTGCGCGACCGGAAGAGCCCGAGCGGCATCATCGGCGACCGCCCGCGGGCTTCGACGACGACGAAGGCAAGCAGGGCGGCGACGCCCATTGCCAAGCTTCCTCGCACGATCGGATCGCCCCAACTCTGGTTCGCCGCGTCGGTCAGTCCGTAGACCAGGGCACCAAGCCCGACGGTCGTGAGCAGCGCGCCCCACCAATCCAGCCCGCGGGCGCCGCCGGTCGCCTCCGGGGCGCGGCTCTCCGGTACCCGCCGGAGCGTGACCGCCAGGACGACGGCCGCCAGCGGCAGGTTGAGGAAAAAGACCCAGCGCCAGGAGGCGTGCTCGACCAACCAGCCGCCGAGGACCGGGCCGAGTGCGGTCGTGATCGCCGTGAAACCGGACCAGGTGCCGATCGCGCGGCCGCGTTCCTCGCGGTTTGGGAAACTCGCGCTGATGATCGCCAGGCTGCCCGGGACGAGCAGGGCGCCGCCGATCCCTTGCACCGCCCGCGCCGCGATCAACTGGCCGATGCTGCCGGCCGCTCCGCACCCGACCGAGGCCACGGTAAAGAGGGCGACGCCGAGGGCGAAGATCCGCCGCCGACCGAAGTGATCGCCGAGCGAACCGCCGACGAGGAGGAGCGCGGCCAGGAAGAGGGCGTAGGCTTGCACGACCCACTGCACACCGGCTTGCGTCGCTCCGAAATCGTCCTGCAAGGCAGGCAGCGCGACGTTGACGACCGTGCCGTCGATGAAGGCCATACTCGAGCCGAGGATCGTCGCGAGCAGCACCCACCGCCTGGCGGTTGCGTCGACGGGCGCGGCGCCAGGCTCGACCGAGACCCCGGCGTGGATCACCCCCTCGTCGCACGGCGCTTTGACGAACGTGGCGATAGCCGGCTCCTCTCTCCTCGCGGTGGTGAGCGTGTCCCGACGAACGTTCCGGAGGCCGTGCACAGACCGCGCCATCGGGTTGGGCACCGGGGGCGACATCCGAAGCGAAGCATCATCGATGGCGGTGAGGAACGGGCATTGCCTGACGACGGACACGATCGATTTCGGTCGCTGCGATTTTCGGTCGGGATGCCCGTGCAACCGATCGTGCCACCTGTACCGATCGTGGACGCCCTCCACATCGCGTGCTATCGTCACTCGCAGATCGTGTGACTATCCGCAAAACGTCGGATGCATCGCTAGGTTTGTAGTCTCTTGATGCGCGTGCCTCGGCACACTCTTCGCGCCGGCGGTTCCGCGACTCGATAACTCTCCAAGGAAGGGAACGACGATGGCGAATGCTTCCGACGCACCCAACGCGCAGTCCCAGGCACCTCTCTCGCGCCGGACGGTCCTGAAACTCACCGGCGCGACCGCCGCGGTCGCTGCCTCGCGGCGCTGGTCCACCCCCACGCCGATCCGGGCCCAGGGGGTAAGCGGCAAGATCACGGTCAGCTTCGAGGACACCAACGGCAATCTCGCCTCCGTTGTCGATCAGGCGGTGCAGGGCGTTACCAGCGCCAATGCCAGCACCGAGATCGAGGTGAAGCAGGCGCCGAGCGGTAACTTCGCCACCCAGCTCTTCCTCGCCCTCAGCACCAACCGCGGTCCGGACGTCTTCGCCTTGACCGGTCTCGGCATCGGCGAACTCTCCGCCGCCGGTTTCCTCGAACCCCTCAACCCGCGACTCGAGAGCTGGGACGGCTGGGCGCAATACCCTGACGTCGTCCGCACCGCGATCACCTACCAGAACACGGTCTGGGCACTCCCCTACGTCCTCGACACCCACTTCCTCTATTACCGCAAAGACCTCTTCGAAAAAGCCGGTCTCCCGCGCGAGTGGACGCCGGAGACACCCGACGACATCCTCGCCGCTGCCCGCCAACTCAAAGCCAACCTCCCGGACGTCATCCCCTATGCCATCTACGCCGGCGCCAACGGCGGCAACGGCACCCCGATTCGCGGCTTTCTCCCCCTCCTCTACGCCTACGGTGGAGCGATGACCGACGAAACCGGCAAATGGATCATCGACAGCTGCCCGATTCGCAGCACACTCGGCTACTACGCGACGGCCTACCAGACCGACCAGACAGTCCCCCAGCAGGCCATGACCTCCGCCAACCCCGCCGAGACGATGCGCGACGCCCTCGGCAAGGGCGAACTCGGGATCCTCTTCGACGGCTCATGGGTCTACGGCGAGCTGGAGCGGGCCAACGCCCAGGACACCCACGACAACGTCGGCTACGTCCTCCACCCGGCTGCCAACAGCCAGCCGCCATTCACCGTCGGCGGCATCGGCACCTGCTGGTACATCAACGCTCGGAGCCAGAACAAGGACCTCGCCTGGGAATTCGTCAAGGCGATGCTGACCAAGGAGGTCCAGACCTCGTTCAACCTCGCCGATCCCCACATCCCCGCCCGCGCCGACGCCGCCGCCGATCCGGCCTTCCAGGCGTCACCCTTCCTCGCCGCGATGATCGCCAGCGTCTCCGCCCTCAGGATCGGCCCGCCGGACCCCGCCTACCGCAAACTGATCGGCATCGTCCAAAACGCCACCGGCATCGTGGCCACCGGCGAAGCCGCCCCCGACGAGGCCGTCCAACGCTACTCCGAAGAACTCACAAACGCCCTCGGCGCCGAAAAGGTCGTCTCCCAACCGTGTCCGTGAAAAGGACGGCCCCCGCCCCCGGCCCCTCTCGTGCGGAGCGGGAGAGGGGAGCGTCCTCAAGGAGGCAGTCGCCTCGTGCGGCTGCCGATCCCCCGCTCCGCAGGAGCGGGAGAGGGGGTAAGGGGGTGAGGGTCGTCACCACAAACACCCCCTTCGTCCTCGCCACCCTCCCCGCCGCGATCATCCTGGCTCTCTTCTTTCTGGCGCCGGCGCTCTGGGCGGTCTACATCAGCCTCACTGACAAGGCGCTCCTGCGCTTGGACGGCGGCAGTACCCAGTTCATCGGGCTCGACAACTACCGGGCGCTCGCGGACATCGCAGATTTCCGCAAGTTCGTCTGGAACACCGTGGTCTTCGTCGCCGGGTCGGCCGTCGTCGGCCAGACCGGATTCGGTCTCGCGCTGGCGCTCCTGCTCCACCACGCGACCGGGCGCGGCTACCGGTTATCAAGCCTCGCCTACGCGGCGGTCCTCGTCGCCTGGATCAGTCCACCCGTCTTCGCCGGTTCCGTCTGGGGCGGCATCTTCGAGTACCGGCACGGCCTCCTCAACACCGCCCTCGGCAAGGTCGGTCTCGGACCGGTCGACATGCTCGGTCAGTACCCGATGCTCTCGGTCATCATCGCCGACGTCTGGCGCGGCACCGCCTTCGCCATGGTCATCTTCCTCGGCGCCCTCCAAACCGTCCCCCGCACCATCTACGAAGCCGCGCGCGTCGACGGCGCCGGCATCTGGCATCGCTTCTGGGATCAGACCCTCCCTTCCCTCCGCCACGTCGTCGCCCTCGTCCTCCTGACGACGACCCTCGTGACGATGGGCAGCTTCCTCTTGATCCTCATCCTCACCAACGGCGACCCCGGCTACCAGACCGAGACGATCGCCCTCTTCGCCTTCCACCGCGCCTTCGGCCAATACGAGATCGGCTTCGGCGCCGCCATCTCCGTCGTCATGCTCGCCATGAACCTCCTCTTCGCCGCCCTCTATCTCCGCCTGGCGAGGGTCAAGTCATGAGCCCCGCCAGCACCCCCCGTCATTCCGAGCTTGTCGAGGAATCTCTCTCCGACCCTAGCCACCTACCCAAACAAACCCTCTCCACACCCGGCCAAACACGAAAACGGGCGGAATGGCTCGCCGTCCACACCGCCCTGCTCTTGGTCATTGTTGCCTTCGGCGCGCCTTTTCTCTGGATCGTCGCCGCCGCCCTCAACCGCGCCGAGGTCACGAGTTGGCCCTGGCCCAATCACCCGACCCTCGCCAACTTCCGCGTCCTCTTCGACGAGCGCGACGCCGGTCTCGCTCTCCGCAACAGCCTGATCGTCTCCGGATCGACCATGGTGCTGGCGACGGTCAGCGCCTCCCTCGCCGGCTACGGTCTGTCGCGGATGACCTTCCGCCGCAAAGCCGTCCTCGTCTACGCGATCCTCCTCCTCCAATCGATCCCGCTCGCGGTCACGATGGTCCCCATCTACGACCTCGCCACCCGCCTCGAACTCCAGGACACCTACCGCGGTCTGATCCTGACCCACACTGCGATCTCGCTCCCCCTCCTCGTCTGGCTGATGAAGGGCTTCTGCGACGCTGTCCCCCGCGACACCGAAGAGGCCGCCTGGCTCGACGGCGCCTCCGCCTTCCGCGGCTGGCGCGACGTCGTCCTCCCCCAGACCTACGCCGGCATCGCCGTCGTCGCCGGGTTCGCCTTTGCCAACGCCTGGGCCGAAGTCCTGATGGTCGTCATCCTCGTCAAGGACGTCGCCAAGGAAACCCTCCCTTTCCAATTCTTCTACGCCGCCGACGGCGGGCGCGAAACCCAAACCACCGCCGCCCTCGGCGTCCTCTACGTCCTCCCCGTCCTCCTCCTCTTCCTTGCCCTCCGCCGCCTCATGGTCCGTGGCCTCGTCGAGAGCACGCAAGGTCTGTGACGGGCGGACAGACGGACAGGCGGACAGGCGGACGGACGGAAAGGCGGACAGGCGGACAGACGGACAGACGGAAGGGCATATCCACTATCCGTCTTTCCGTCTTTCCGTCTTTCCGTCTAACGTCTAACGTCGAGCTACGTCACTACAACCTCGCCCGTCATCCAGGGA
>JAXDKI010000430.1:0-17208 GCA_034667245.1 Thermomicrobiales bacterium
GGTCGCGCGCGTGCTGCTCGACCGGGGCGAGGACCAGCCCGTGCTCTTCGACCTGAACCCGTCGACCCGCCGGCTCGACGACGTCGCCGCGCGGGTCGAGGTGGTCCGGGGCGACCTCGGCACGTTCAGCCACGTCCTGGAGGCGGTCAAGCGCGCCCAACCGGCGGCGATCTACCACCTGGGCGGGATGCTGTCCCTGCCCTGCGAGGCCGACCCGCCGGCGGCGGTGCGGGCCAACGCGCTGGGCACCTTCCACGTGCTGGAGGCGGCCCGGCTCTTCGGGGTGCCCCAGGTCCTCTTCGCCAGCAGCATCGGCACCTACGGCTACGACCTCGGGGCCGGCCCCATCGACGACCGCACCCTGCAGCGCCCCCACACCGTCTACGGCGCCACCAAGCTCTTCGGCGAGCACCTCGGCCGCGTCTACCGCCGCAAGTACGGGCTCGACTTCCGGGGGCTGCGCTACCCGTCGATCGTCGGCCCCGGCGTGACGACCCCCGGCGCGTTCCAGTACACCTCGGGGGCGATCGAGGCGAGTGCGAAGGGGGAGCCGGTCGCGATCGCCGTGACGCCGGAGACGCGGGCCCCGGTGCTGTACGTCAAGGACGCCGGGCGGGCGATCGTGGAGCTCGCGGAGGCACCGGCCGCGCGGATCGCGACGGTCAATTACCTCCTGGCTGGGGTGGACCCGGTGCCCAGCGCCGGTGAGCTGGCGGACCTGGTGCGGGCTCGGGTGCCGGGGGCGCGGATCGAATTCCGCCCCGAGCCGGCGCTCCAGCAACTCGTAGACCAGCTGCTGCGCCCCATGACCGATCGCCCCGCCCGCGCCGAGTGGGGCTGGGAACCGGCCTACTCCCTGGAGCGGATGGTCGACGACTTCCTGGAGGAACTCGGACACCACCCCCAGCGGTACGAGTAAGCAACGTCGACACGTCAACGACCATCGTCGGCCAGCGATGCGACCCACCGGTGTCAAGGAAGTCTCGGCGAGGCGTGTACCCCCTCCTGTGACGGGTTTGCAGCGAGGCGTGGAAACCCTTGCGCTTAGCTGGTCCGCGCCTCCGGTTCCGGCGCCAATAACGGCTCCTGCCTCCCCTCGCCCCGGCGCGTTCGTCGCGGCCGGTACGGCGCCGCAGGCAGCGCCGGCCGCCAGCCCAACTCGGCCAATTCCGGCAGGAACGGCTGCGGCGATTGGTGGCCGGTCGCGAAGAGGCGCGGCTCGTCGACCTCCCGCAACCGGCGGCCGCTTGCCTCGACCGTCACCCGATACTGCGCCAGGGTGTCGGCCGCGTATTCGATCGTCAGCTGCTCGCCGTCCACCCACACCCCGGCCCGCTCGCCGGCCAGGCCCCTTTCGCCGTAGAGCCGCCAGTGGCGGAAGCGCAGATAGCCGCCCGCGTTGAGCACGCGCGTCGCCCGCAACCGGAAGAGCCGGTCGAGGTCGGCCGGGTCGCACCAGGCGCCCTGGACCCAACCGAGCACGGTGGCCGGGCTGCGGCGCCCCTTCGGCCGGTCGCCATGCGCCGCGTGCGGCTGGTGGTTGAAATCCTGAAAGTAGCGGTCGTGGACGGTCTGCAGCTCCGGCCAGCTTCGCGCCCGGGCGTAGTGGACATCGGCCATGCGCCGCATGACGTTGAACTGCGTCTCGATGGAGTTCTGCCACGCCTGGCCCCGGTCGATCTCGCGTTTGGTGATGCCCAAGGCGGTGTAGATGGTCTTGGCGTGCTGCGCCCTGAAGATGCCGCCGCCGTCGCTGACGAGGACCTCCGGCGCCCCGTGCGTCTCGATCGCGGTGCGCAGGACGATGAGGTAGGCGGTCAGATCCTGCCGGGGCGAAATCGCGCTGGCGAGGATGGCGCGGCTGAAGTTCTCCAGGATCGAGATCACGTAGACCGGTTTCCCGGTGCCGAGGCGATGGTCCTCGATGTAGCGGACGTCGACCGACCAGGTCCTGGTGGCGACGGACCGCGGCGAACGGCATCGGCTGCGGCTCACGCGGGATCGCGGTGAGTTTCGGCGCGCCCAACGCGCGGTGCAAGGCCAGGATGCGGCCGCAGGTGCGCGGACTGAGGTCGATGCCCCGTTGCGCCAGGGCCGCGTGGACGCGGAACTCGCCCAGCTCGGGGTTGGCCTGGAGCCGGCGGATGGCCGCCATCGCCTTGGGGTCGACCTTCCGCGCCGGGCGGAGCGGGGTGTGGGACCGGTCTTCGAGCCCCGGCCAGCCCTCCGCGTCCCAGCGCGCCAGCGTCTCGTCGACGCGCCGGCGGGTCGTCTCCAGGTAGCCCGCGATGCTGGTGGCGCTCCATCCTTCTCAAGAGAGGTCGACGATCGCCTTGCGGCGCCGGACCGGGTCGGGGATGTCGCGGTAGCGCGGCAAGCGGCGCGGCGGGTGCAGGGGGACGGGCTCCGTCGCGAGCACCTTGGCCACGGTGTGGTAGCTGACCGGGCGGTCGAAGCGGTGCCGGCAGATGCGCGCGATCCCGAACGGCGTGAGCGAGGGGTACTCGGCCTTCAACGCGACGATGGCCGTGCGGACCCCGAGCGGCAACCGCCGGCGGTCGGGCTCCGGCGGCTCGTCCGGTTCGAAGAGACTCCGCATCGCCCACGGGGCACCCGACGCCGTCGAAGCGCGCCGCTTTGCGCCGCAGCGTCCGTGCGGCAACGCCGGTCTCCTTGGCGCGCGTCGCGGGGGGCTGCCCGAAGAGGACGATGGGGCGGAGGAGCTCGTAGGTCTCCTGTTCGGGCGAGGCGACCAGGAGGCGGAGTTGATCCCAGTCGTCGATCGGCGGGCGTCGCGAGCGCGGCGTGGCAGGCATGGCTCGTCACCAAAGCAAACGTCTTCCGCGCCCGTGGACGCGGAAACTCGACGCGGGGATCGTCGTTCTTTAGCGCGACTGTGCCCGGTTGTCAACCACCGGCGTCAGCGTAGCGGCCACCGATGCTCCTGCTATGCGTACCCCCTCCTCTGGCGAGGTGTGGGGCGTCGAACTCGGTCGACGGTTGCCCATCCTCAGAGACGGTGACGGTGTAAAGCGCCTCCACGAACATGGCGTCGCCGGTGCACATCGACCGACCGTCCGCGCCCTGCTCCACTTCCACATTCGTCACCCCGTCTTCCCTTCGGCCTCCGGTGTCGCCGCCGCCGCCAGCGCCCAGACATCGAAGTTGTCGTACTTCGTCCAGCCGCCTTTGATGTCGTTTCCGGGCAGCAAACCAGAAAAGACGACAACTCGCCCAGGTTGCTTCAAGGAGGAGACATCCAACTTGCCGACGAACGCGCCATTGACCGCGAAGAACGCCTCGTCGTCGACGGCAGCCATCGTGAGCACGTTGTAGCTGAAGGGGGCCAGATCGAACCCCGGTGCAACCCCTTGTTGAATCACGTTCCCCTTGCCGTCGGGATGCACTTGGACCAGATACCAACGCAGTTCCGAGCTGACGAAGAGGGCATAATAAGAATACGTTGGCGGATCACCCTCTTTTCGCATCCGGAACGCGAATCCGTAGTCCCATGGATGTTCCACGGCGTCGAACGGATTGAAAAACCGCGCCCGTGCGACAAAGTCTTGGACCTCCAACGTTCCGCCAGAGAAGCCGATACCGATGGTGTCGAGGTTGATGCTCCCCTGGTCCGGGCCAAATCGCTCCGCCCGCGACTCGGCTGCCTGGAGCAACTGGGCAAAGCTCCGAACGTCCTGCTCCGAGACCGTGGTGCCGTCGTTCGGCGCAGGGAGGGCAACACCGCTGCTCTCCTCCTCCGACCAGACCGCAAAATCGTCGTACTGGACCACGTAAAAGGGAGCCTTGTCCTCGCTAAAGAATGGGCTGCCCACCAACACGTTGCCGAACTCGGTGCCACCAGTTAGATCGACGGCGGCAACAACATTGCCATCCACGGCGAATGCCGCACGGCTGCCGAAAACCGCCAACTCGAGATCGATCACCATGCCTCGCTCCACCTCGAAGTCGGCCAACTCACCGGCTGCACGAAGCGTGTCGAGGCCAAAGAACATGTACCAAGATCCGTCGGAGACGATCACCAATCGCCACTGGTCGTTGAACCCCATGTCCCGAAAGGTCAGCCCGACGTCCCACGGCTGATCGTCGCCCTGCTCCGGAACGCGAATCCGAACATGCACGTAGCAATCGCGGAGCGTCACCCCGGCACCGGCCGTCGCGATCCAGCGATCGTCTTCGCGTGGGAGCACCGGGGCGCCCGCTGCCGGTCCGCTGAGCGGTGCCGCGGTCCCGCGGAGTCGCCTCCCTCGGGCGACGAGTGTCGTCGCGTCCGGCGCGGGCTCCGGTTGAGCGCCATCCAATGGCCAGACGGCGAAGCCGTCGTACGGCGTCGCCGCCCCCGGTTGCTTGCGGTCGCCGACGAATCCGCTTGCGACCTGGACTTCCCCACTCTGCGTGCTTTGCGAGACATCGAGCACGACCGCGGGCGCGGCATTGACCGCGATGACCGCTACCCCTGCGCTCACACCGATCTCGACGAGATTTCTTGTGTCGGCCGCCAGATCGAGCCCTTCGATCCTGCCCGATGCCAGGGTGAGATCGGGGCCGAGCGTGAGCTCCCATTCGCCTTCCGAGGAGACGAATACCCGGTACTCGTCGCTCCGCTTGACGCGAAAGCGAAAACCGTAATCCCAGCCTTGGTCGGCCGCCTGATAGGGATTGTGGAACCAGGCGCGGGCGTAGAAGTTCTGCAGACGCACACCGGATGAGACAATGCCGAGGTTGTCCTCCAAGTGCGGGATAGTCCCGTCCGCCGGGCCGTACTGAGCGGGTCCCGACATCGCCTCGTTCCGCCAGCGCTCCAGTAAGGCATCGCCGTCGGCTGCCTCCGGCGTCGCGGACGTCGGCTGCGTCGACGCGGCAGTCGGCTGGGCAATGAGGACGATGAGGAGGATCAAGCCGCGCCAGATCTTCCCGGAGCAACTTCTGGACATCCCACCTGCTCCCGCAGTGATGGCAAGGAGGGCGTTTTATCTCGGCACCGCGCGGTGGCGATGCGACGGTAGCGTGCGAGATACCCTACAACGTGGCATTGCGTACCGCAAGAGGGCGTCCAAGCGCGTTTTCTTCCTTCGGCATGGACGCTATCGGCTCGATACGTTCCTTTCGGTCACGTCGGGTGAATCGGCCTCCGCCGGCTGGTTGGCATGGCGCCCCACTTCGCCAAGCTCTCGCGTCTTGCCGGGCGCTCTGCTAGATTCTCCTTACCATGACCGATCGCGCCGCTGCTCTCCGTGCAACGGCGGCTCGCCGGATCAACCGATCGGGTGTTGCTGGGGTTCGATAACGCGGTCGCAATCATCCAGCGCGTCTTCAAACCGGGGTGAATACTGCCTCATGGACACTCAGCCCTTGGCGGACATCGCTTCTCCGACGATCGTCGCAACCGATGGGGCGACCGGCAGCGCCTCGACCGCGCTGCACTCGATGCCCGAGGACGCCTATCCGAGCGTCTACGCGGCGGCGGACGCGGCAGCGAAGGACGGGCACCTGCGATACGTGCGGCTGGTGCAGGCGGAACTCGTGCTCCTGATCTTGGCCGCCGCCGGCTCCGTCTATCAACTTCCGGCGATCGACGAGGTGCGGTGGCAATACGCGGTCCAGGCGATGCTCTTGATCGGGGCGTTCATCGCCAAGCTCGCCAACCGCCTCCGCGCTTACGACGACCAGTGGTTCGAAAGCCGTGCGATCGCCGAGACGGTTAAGTCTTCGACTTGGCGCTACATGACGCGGATCGAACCGTTCGACGGCGACGACGAGGTCGCCGACGCCGCATTTACGACCGCCCTTCAGACGACGCTGCAGACGCGCGGGGCGTTTCACCACCACCTCTACCGGGCAGTCCCGGACGGAGAGCCGATCACACACTTCATGCGCCGCCAGCGCGCCCTTCCCTTCCCCGAGCGCAAAGCGCTCTACCAGCAAGAACGGCTGGCCGATCAGATCCGTTGGTATTCTGCGAAAGCCGATGCCAACGACCGCTATGCCGCACGCTGGTTTTGGGCCAGTCTCGGGTTCGAGGGGCTGGCGCTCGTCGGGGCGATCGCCAGCATCGCCACCACCACCAGCGCCGGCGTCGTCGGTCTCTTCGCGACCCTCAGCGCCGGCGCGACCGCGTGGACGCAACTCGGTCGCCACAACGAGCTCCGCAAGAGCTACGGTCTGGCCGCCTACGAACTAACCTTCCTCCGGATCGCCATGGATGACGCGGACGAAGAGGCGACGTTTGCCCCTACCGCGCTCGAAGCCGAGGCCGCGATCTCTCGCGAGCACACGATGTGGATGGCAAAGCGTGCGTAACGGATCCGATAGCCGATAGCCGATAGCCGGTGCTGCTGAGATAGGAGGATGGGTGTGGCCGTACGACGCAAGCAGATTGTTGACACCCTCGATGATCGCGAGTGACTCCTATCGGCTATCGGCTGTCGGCTACCGGCTCGTCGTCGTCTTCTCCGGGCACCTGACCGACGATCCCAATCGACCGCAGCCGCGCTTTCCGCAGGAACTCGAAACGGCTGCCCGGCAGGCGCTGAACGACGTCCTCGATCGTTGGGGGATCGGTCCAGACGACCTCGGCATCTGCGGCGGGGCGCGAGGGGGCGACATCCTCTTCGCCGAGCTTTGCGTCGAACGGGGAGTTCAAGTTCTCCTCAGCGTCGCGCTGCCATACGAGCGCTTCGTGGAGACGTCGGTCCGCCTCGACGGGACCGATTGGGAGGCGCGCTATCTCTCCCTTATCGCCCAGCCGTTCGTCACCACCGAGTACGCCGCCTGGCCCGCCGACGGCGATCCGGACGAGGCGTTCACCGCCGCCAATCGGAGAATGATCGAGCTCGCCCGCGAGGCAGCCGGCTCCGACGGCTTTCGCGCCCTCGTCCTCTGGGACGAGTACCCCGGACGTCCTCGCCCAGGGGGTACGTCACACTTTGTCCAGCTCGTGGATGGTCTTGCCCAGGAGATCGCGATCGTCAATCCGTGTCGATTGCGAGGCAGAACCACCACGCCGGATGTTTCTGGATGACGTCGGCCTGTTCCAGATGGACGATAAGGTTGAGGATGTCGCAGCCATGCTCCACCCCGGCTTGCAGATCCTTGCCGGAGGAGCGCAGGTCGCAATGCCGATTCTGGAACCACCACAGACCGGTCGCGAGGCGGTCGGCGCTTCTTCGGCCTGAAGCGCGAGGTCGACCAGAGTCGGGCGGTCGTCCAGGAGTTGGAGCGGTCCCTGGGCGACGCAGCCACCGAACCGGCTGCCGATACTAACGCCGCCTAATGTCCCGTATGGCCGTGATGCCCATGCACCACGGCATGCCCGCGCCCGCGCCCGATGAGCCACATGTTCACCGGGAAGGCCGCGACGAAGGCAATGGCGAGGGCAAAGGCCAGACTGCCCCAAAAGAGTGGCGCGTCGAGTCCGGCGCCCATGGCGTCCGGGATCGCGAGCATGATCGCGTTGTCGACGATCTCCATGATGGCGATTGAGATGGTGTCGGCGGCAAGTGCGAGTCGCGCCGCCTGCGCGAACGCGACGCCTGCGGCAAGCAGCGGTCGCATCGTCAGCGAGTAGCCGAAGAAGAAGGCGAGGACCACCGCGAGAACGATCGTCTCCACGTCGCCCCAACCGAGCGCGGTGCCGATGACCATGCCGAGCACTTCGCCGATGGCGCAGCCGGTCAGGCAGTGAACCGTCGCGCTGAAGGCCAGCCGCCGAAGTGACGTGCCGTACGTCTCCATCATCCATCACCGCCACTCGCGCGCGGCTTGGGACGCCGTGATTTCGCTGGGGCGGTGCGGTATGGTCGGGTCGATGAAGGAGAGATCGGCGTCACTCGCCGCGGTAAAGGTCGGACCTGGGTTGCCACGTCCATCGGCGCAATCATTTCGTCCATTGACATCACCATACCCGGCATCACCTGCTGGAGGCTGGGTGCGGCTTGATGGCGCCGGCGCGGTGGCGACCACATGCGTGGGCGACCCTCGCCATCAGCACGTCATGCCCACCAACGCGAGCACGAACGCGAATGCGGGCGCGAACCAAAGGTGTCGGACATGTTTACTCGTCCCGCGTACCAAGGAACACACCCGCCGTGAGGTGACCGGACCGGCACGGAGTCGGCCAACGATACCGCCGCACGACTCATGCCGATGCAGCCCATGCCAAGCACGGTCGACGTCCTTCTCGGTCTGGCCCTGTTCGGCGACGACTACCTGCGCCGCGCGCTCAATCCGACGGGTCGGCTGACGACCGAAGGTGCCCTCAGTCTGGTCGCCCCCTTCGCCACGCCTCTCGCCATCCCGGCCGATCAATTGATCCGGCTCGTCGAGATCCGCGACATGCGCGTGCTCCCCAATGACCGCGTCGCCGCGATCGTGGTCAACGTCCCCCTCGGAGGAGGGCTCGACACCGATCTCCTGTTCTTTGCCCGCACGAGCGACGGCTGGATCATCGCGGACGCCGTCTCTAACTTCGACCTGATCCAGGCCGCGGCAACCCCCACGACCTGAGGGCGGTCCGCCGCCGCGCCCCGGATGTTCAGCCGGGACATGTCCTCAATCGACTTCCAGGGCGACCGCTTCCGGATCCCCCGGCGGCTCGGCGGCGGGGGGTGGTGACGGTTGCCAGACCCGGCGAGTGGCACGGACGTCTGAGAGGATGACGGCCGCGACGACGAGGGTCGCAATGCCAGAGAGGGCGAGAGGGGAGATTCTCGGGCCGAGCGCGGCGAGGATACCCAGGGCGAACAGCGCGACGGGACGCGCGGTCGAGAAGTGGCCGAAGGCGGCATGCTTGAACAGGAGATGACCGGCGAGGAAGAGAGCAGGGCCGCCGACGACGGTGGCGATGGTGGCGGTATCAGCGTGGCCGGTGGGGTGGGTGATGACGAGCTCGTCGCCGACGGCGGTGACGATGACGCCGGCGACCATGGGGAGATGAAAGTAGGTGTAACCGGAGCGACCGAGACGCCCGGGATCGGTGGTGGCGGCGATGATCTCGCCCGCCGCTTCGGCGCTACGATCGAAGTAGAGCCACCAGAAGGTGACGGTGCCGAGGAAGGCGACGATCAACGCGGCGACCACGGAGGCAGAGTGGTCGAGATCGCGGAAGGTGGAGCCGGTGACGAGGATCGATTCGCCGAGGGCGACGATGAGGAAGAGCTGGCAGCGCTCGGCGAGGTGGCTGCCGGCGATCGTCCAGTCGCGTGTCGTGGAACGGCCCAGGCCGGGGGTGACGAATCCGGAAGCGGGTGCGGCGTAGTCGACGAGGACCGCGGCGAGCCAGAGAGCCTCGCGGGCGGTGTCGTGGACGAGTGCTCCGGCGAGCCAGAGAACACCGGAGGCGACGGCCCAGCAGAGGATGCGCTGGAAGTTGAGGCGCAGGCTCGGTTGGTCCCGTAGCGCCGCGACGGCGAAGAGGTCGCGGCCGACTTGCATCGTCACGTAGGCAGCGGCGAAGGTCAGGCCTCGGTCGGCGAAGGCGTCGGGCAGGGTTGCCGACATGATCAGGCTGACAAGCATGGCGGCGATCAGCGTCAGGCGAACCGGCCGGCGATCGGGGTCGAACCAATTGGTGAACCAGGCCGTGTCGATCCAGGCGCGCCAGACCGCGAGCAGGAGCAAGAGAGTCTGAAGGGCGCCGTGGAGGGTGAGGTGTTCGAGGAGGTGGTGGGAGAGCTGGGTGATTGCGAAGACGAAGACGAGGTCGAAGAACAGCTCGATGAAGGTAACGCGCGGCCGGCCGTCGCCGCGTTGGCGGAGCAGTCCGGTCATGCTGAAGCCGTTGTTCATTCGCTCTCGCCCCTTGCGGCGTTCGCTGGCCCGGCGTCCGTAGTTTAACGCGCGGACACGAACGTAGCCGTTGTCGCGGCGAGGCGAAGAGGTGCGGTCGTGGAGCGGGTTCATCGCCTGCTCATGGAGCAGGTCAAGGGTGAGGATTGGTGCGTCCGTGATGAGAACAGGGCGGCGTGCGCGGATGGATCCCGAGTCGAGGCGGCAGCCGGAGCTGAGCTACTGTGAGGTCCAGCCGACCACTTCGTCGGGAGGTGGCGGATTGGGGTCGATGACCCAGGTCTCGTCGGGGACGACGGGGGTGGTCGTGCCTTCCTGGAGCAGGAACTGATAGTGCTGGCCGTCGGCGCCTAGGAGGAGCAAGCGGTCCGGGTCGTCGTGGTGTTCGCCGACGACGGCGAAGACGGTGGTCATGGCGGGCGCTCCTGGGTCGATCGTGCGGCGTCCCATAGTGAGCGACGGTGCATATGTGGTGCCAGTCGGTACCGATGAGGCAGGACCATCAGACGTCTCGCGGATGCAAGACGGAGAGCAGGGCATCCGCCTGGCCCTCGATCGTGACGCGCTCGACGGCGGTCGCGCTCGGCTCCTCATACTCGACGCCGCAGGGAGTCAGAAGATCCGGCATCTCCTCGGATGGGGGCACCACCGTCAGGGTGAGGCGGAGATGGGCCGGGTCGGCCGAGTCCTGCTCGGAGCGTTCGAGGCGCAGGGTGTAACCGGGCGTGGGGCAGGTGCAGGCGCCGTAGACCTTGACCGGCATTTCGATTCCGTCCAGGGCGTCGTGCACCGCCGTCCAGTCGCAGACAATCATGGGTCCCTGTTCTGTCATGCGTTCTCTCCTTTCCGCGACGCATCTCTTGGGGCAAGCACAGATGGTGCCAGGCGGGCACATCAGTAACCAACCGCGGGACTGACGACAATCGCTTGGCCGCCGCCGACGCCGCTCAGGTGGCGAACCCGCCGACCTGGGCCGGCGGGTTCGCTGATTCAGAATCGGGTTATGCGGTCGGCGTGGCTTCCGGCGGGTACTGACCTTCCAGGTCCTCGACGATCTCGTCGATCAACCAGCGACCGTCTTGCTCGACGAAGGCGAAAAAGTCGGTCTGGACGCCCGGCTGCTCCTCCGGGAAGATGGTGTCGACGAGCGCACCGACGCGGCCGTCGGGGAGGACGATCACCTCGCGCACGTCGACCAGGGTGGCTCGTTGGCCCTCCGCCACCACGACGGGTGTGCCCACGGCAGCAATGTTTTCTTCGGTAATCCCCTCGCCCGCGAGTTGCTCGTGCAGCAGTCGCGGTGAGGCGTATGCGTAGAAGGCGAGGTAGTCGCCGGCGTTGATGCAGGCCACGACCTCGCGCAAGGTTTGGATGACGGCCTGCCTCGTCTCCTCATCGGCCGGCGCGCCCTCTGGCAGCGTGAAGGTCGATGGCGTGGCGGCTGCCATTGCGTCATCGGTACCTGCCTGCGGGGAGGCGTTGGCCATCGCGACGAACTCGGCGGGTGTCGGCGCCTGAACGGTGCACTCGGACGGGTCCGGGGTGACCGGTAATTCCGTGGTGTCTTGGGCTCGGGCAGTCAAAGGACCGGCGAGCAGCAGGGCGAGTGCTGCCATCAAGAGCGATGGGACAAGACGATGGGACATGAGACCCTCCTTGAGCGCGACCGAATCACAGCCACCACGTTTGGCAAGGCTGTGGCGAACTCGCTGCCACGCACGTGGATGACGTTACGCAGGATGGGGGCCGCGTACGTTGTGAGTGATGCCCAAATGTCACGGGCCGTACAGTCAAGGGCTTGCTGTGGAGGGCGGTGCGATATCGCAAAGAGAAGGGGTTCTGGGGGATAGTCGTGTCTATCTGGTCAGCTGATGCCCGGGTCTTCGGCGCCGCCGTGTGGGGCGTGACGGCGCGGTGAGCGCCTGGGATAACGACGACCGCGCGGGAGGAAGCTCGTGGGACCCATGTAGGTGTAGAGGAGCGGGCCGAGGAAGGGCAGGGTGAGGATGAGGAGACCCCAGGCGACCTTGTTGTTGCCGCGGACGCTCGGGCGGCGGATGAGGTCGCGAAGGGCATAGACCGTCAGACCGTACTGCGCGGCGGCGAGGAGCAAAATTGCGAATGCGAGACTCCACCGTTCCAGGGACATCGATGCCAAGCCCTCCGCGCCTATTGTAGCGCGCGACTTCCCGTACGTACGCGAACTCGGTACCATCGACTTTTTTTGGGAGGAACGTGGACGTCGTGGACAACGCCGCGGGTGGCGATGCGGGCGCGGTAACGGCGGGTTCGTGGTCGGCGCGCGGGCAGTGGCGGATCTATGCCGTCGCCCTCCTGGCCGAGGTGAGTTTGCTCGACGCGATCTGGATCATCTACCTGCGGGACCGGGGATTGTCACTGGCACAGATCGGGGCGGCGGAGGCAGCGTTCCACCTGGCGCCGTTGACGCTGGAATTGCCGACCGGGTCGCTCGCGGATGTTCTCGGGCGCAAGTGGTCGCTGGCGCTAGGGGCGTTGGCAATTGTCCTGTCGACGATGTTGTTGTGGACGACCACCGGGTTTTGGATGGCGCTGCCGGCAATGTATCTCTGGGGCGCGTCGTACACGTTTCGCTCCGGGGCGGAGCAGGCCTTTCTCTTTGACGCGTTGGCGGAGCAGGGAGAAACGTCGCGGTTTGCCCGATTGTTCGGACGATTGCGCTCGGCGTCGTATCTGCTGGTCGCGGTGGGCGCCTGGGCGGGTGGAGCGCTGGCGGGGATCGACTATGCCTGGCCGTTTGCGATCACGATCGCGATCGGGCTGGCGCGGGTCTGGCTCGCGGCCGGCTTGCGGGAGCCCGTGCGGGAACGGCCGGCGCACCGACGCATCGGGCGGAACATCGTCGAGGCGTTGCAAATCGTGCGTGCGCGGCAGGGCCTGGCGCCGTTGCTCGCTTTCACGGCGTTGTTCTGGACGCTTTCAACACTGATCGGACTGTACGTACAGGCGGTGCTGTCGGAGTCGGGTGTCGGGACATCGGATGTCGGGTTGGTGGTCGCGGTCTCTCTGGTTGTGACGGCAGGCGGCGGGTGGATTGCTCACCGGTTGGCGGGAGAGCACCGATTCGTGCGGTGGACGGTCGTCTTCACGGCGGCGATGGTCGGGTGCGGGATCGGTTTGGGGAGCGGGCACCTAGTTGTCGCGATCGCGGCCGTCCTCGTCGCGGGGTTCGCAGGTGGGTTGTTCGAGCCGGTTCTGGCGGCGCGGATCAACGAGGGGCTACCGGCGGCGCAACGGGCGACGATCCTCTCGGTCGAGTCGTTCCTCATCTCGGCGACGATGATCTGGGCGTTCCCGCTGGCGGGCTGGGCGGCGGAGCGCTGGAGTTGGGGCACGATGTACGCGGGAGCCGGGGCGGTGGTTGTGGTGGCACTCGTGATTTGGATAACCGTAGGGAGGCGGACGGGAAGAGTGAGGACTGAGGACTGAGAACTCGGTGCCCGTCTTTCCGTCTCTCCGTCTCTCCGTCTCTCCGTCTCTCCGCCTTACGCCTTACGCCTTACGCCTTCGCTCTCACGTAGTCGGCGGCGACGTAGCCGGCGTTGTTGTTGGCTGGGTTTTCGACGGGGTACCAGGTGATGCCGCCGGCTGCGCCGGCGGGGCCGGTGATGGTGAGCTCGGTGCCTTCGGCGAGCTCCTCGACGACGTCGGCGTCGGTAGAAGGTTCGGCCCGCATGCGGACGCCGTCCTCGGTGACGACAACCGTGGTGCCGGTTTCGATCGGGGCGGAGGTCGCGGTCGGCTCGTTGGCGGCGGCCGCGGCGTCGGCGTTCCAGGTGAAGTAGCGGGGATCGGTGTCGGTCCGGTATGGGAGGAAGCGAACGAGCGCACCGGGGTAGTCGAGGGGCTGCTCGAAAGCGACCCAGCCCTCACGGGTCGCGCCGGGGTAGTAGGCACCGGCGGCGTCGGGGCTGGGCGGGGTGAGGGTGAGGAAGTCGGGGACGGGATTGCCATCGGGGTCGGCGAGAGCGAAGGCGGTCGGGGGGAGGTAGGCGGGGGCGCCGCCGGTGCGGTTATTGGTGACCTTGACGCGGAAGGCGACCCAGTAGGGGATGTCGGCGCCATTTTGGGAGTCGGCGAGGGCGGTCGTGCGATAGTCGCCCTCGGGGTAGAGGTCGTAGACCTCCTGACCGGTGGCGACCTGGAGGACCTCGATCACCCAATCGCGGGTGACCAGCGGCTCGTTGATCCCGGCCGGGGCGTCCGGCTGGCGTCCGGCTTTGTTGAGCTTGACGGGGCGATCGGCGAGGTCGGGGACGGTGGCACCGTCCTGGAGGGCGAAGACGCGATCGGCCCAATTACCGGTGAGGGTGACGCTGTCGTAGAGGAGGAGCAAGTTCTGCTCGTCGGACGCGGCAGCGCCCACGATCCACCCCTCCTTCGATTCGCCGGGAGCGACGACGCCGTCGAGCGCGGGGTCAGGCGGGATGGCGCCAACGAAGCGGCGGACGAGACCGGAAGATCCGGTGACGGCGAAGTCGTTGCCGTCGATGGCGAGGGGGCGGTCGTCGCCGTTGGTGGCGCGGAGGCGGACGGTGACGTAGGAGAGGCCGTCGGCCGGGGACTGGTTGAGCTCGCTGGCGGCGGTGACCTGCTGCGCGGCTTGGTCGCCGGTGACGACTTCGAGGACGGTCAGCTTCCAGGGGCCAGCCTGTGTCTCCTGATTGAGGGGAGCGGGCTCGACGCGCGTGTCGCCGGGGGCGGCGCGGACGACCATCCGCGACCAGTCGGCGCCCGGCGCGGCCGTGGCGTGTCCGAAGCCAGAGATGGTCAGACCAAGCAGGGTGACGAGGAGGAGAGTGCAGAACGCGGCGACGCGGCGAGCGTTGGGCCCGATGGTACCGGGCCGCGATATTGTCGACTGGGGGTCGCGCATGGCGAGCAGGAACTCCTCTGGCTATCCGCGGAGCCGCCGATCCGGGTGTCGCGGCACCATTGTAGGGTTCCGGCGAGGGGGGCGCCACAACCGAGATCGTCTGGGGTGAACGGGACGCCTTCTACCCCCGTAGCGATCAAGAGAGACAGGAGGCAGCGACCACCGGTGCCCAACTCACGATTTACGCCGGCTCCAGCCATGCGCTCCATTGGGAACAACCCGAGCGCTTCGCCGCCGATGTCGCCAACCTCGCCGATCGCGTCGCCCGCTAGCGGCCGATACGCACGAACCGCCCCGTCGCCTTGCTGTGACGGGGCGGTGCCCCATGTCCGATGGGCGTCCGGTTGTCACCCCCTCCCACACACGGCCCCGGTCGCGTCCTGGCGCGACGGGCAGATTTCCGGGTCAGTGCCGGCCGTGGCGAGCAGTCCGTCTCTTGCGGAAGTGGCACGGATCGTGCAAGCTTGACCAGCGCCAGCCATTGTTTCCCGAGGTTCACGGGAGAGAGGAATTGCTCTTGGTCCACGGGTGACGTGATGCGGCGCTCGACGGAGCGGGTGCCAGACCGGCGGCCGACGTAGGCGCGGCCGGGGGCAGCCAATGGAAAGCAGGAGGAGGCATCGCTGATGGGCGACGACCGGGTCATCCGCCTCATCGAGGAGGCGCGAACACTCCGCTATTCACGGCGCGGCATCTTGAGG
This sequence comes from Thermomicrobiales bacterium, assembly GCA_034667245.1. Lineage (GTDB taxonomy): Bacteria > Chloroflexota > Chloroflexia > Thermomicrobiales > UBA6265 > DATBFX01. The sequence continues at coordinate 15,421 of JAXDKI010000430.1, forward strand.
CGCGGCGCGGTGCTCGGACTCTCCACTCCGGCCATCGCCACGGTGCTCGGCGCGACCGGGCAGGCCGCGGCAGCTCCCGCCCGATCGGCACCGGCGCTCCAGTCCGGCGGCAAGCTGACGATCCTCGCCGGCAGCTACTTCGTCCCCGAAGCCCAGACATTCTTCGACGAGCAGGTCAAAGGCTGGGGCCAGCAGAACGGCGTCGAGGTCACGACCGATTACGTCAACTGGCCCGACATCCAGCCGAAGATCAGCGCCGCGGTCGAGAGTGGGAGCGGCCCCGACATCGTCGAGCTGCGCGATCCCTGGCCGTACCTCTACTACGAGCAGCTGGTGGATCTGAACGACCTGGCAACCAAGGCCGGCGAGGACAACGGCGGTTTCTACGAGTGGGCGACGAATACGGTTGCCGTCGACGGCAAGTGGTACAGCGTCCCGGTCGGCACCTCGAGCACCGCCTTCGCCTACCGCACCAGCTACCTGCAGCAGGCCGGGATCGCGGACCCGGCGACGCAGTTCCCCAAGACCTGGGAGGAGCTGTTCGCCCTCGGCAAGGAGCTGAAGGCGATGGGCAAGCCGCTCGGTCAGGCCTTCGGCCACAGCACCGGCGATCCGCCCCAGTTTGCCTACTCGTACATGTGGTCCTACGGCGCCATGGAGGTCGAGGAAGACGGCAAGACGGTCGCCTTCAATAAACCCGAATTCCTCGCGGCGATGGAGACGCTGATCCGGGCCTGGAAGGACGGCTTCGACGAGACCGGTCTCTCGTGGGACGACTCGGCCAACAACCGCGCCTTCCTCTCCGACCAACTCTCGGCGACCATCAACGGCAGCTCCATTTACCTGGCCGCGCAGAAGGCGAAGGCGGGCATCGACCCCGGCACCGACTACCAGGTCGTGGTCGATCCGGCGGACATCGGCCATGCCGACATGCCGGGCGGTCCGGCCGGACGGTTCAACGTCCTCGGGAGCTGGTCCTACGGCATCCTGAAGTACAGCAAGAATCAGGAGGCGGCCAAGGCACTGCTGCAGCACTGGCTGGCGCCGGAGCAGTTCCGGGCGTGGTTGCAGGCGCAGAAGGGCTACATCATCCCGCCGGGTCCGACCTTTGTCGGAGATCCCGTCTTCACCGAGGACCCGAAACTCGCGCCTTACCTGAACGTGGTGAACTACGGCCGGAACAAGGGCTACGCTGGCCCGGCCAACGATAAAGCGGCCCGCTCCTTCTCGCAGTACGTCGTCGTCGATACCTTCGCAAAGGCGATCCAATCGGGCGACGCCAAGGGCGCCATCGAGGAAGGCGCCCGGCTCCTCGAACGCATCTACAGCCGCTGACGAGGGGGCTGGGGGTTGGGGGCTAGGGGCTGGGGTTAGAGGTCGGGCACGCGATGCCGTTCCAATCCCTGGCCCCAAGCCCCCAACCCCCAGCCCCTACCGGGAGGTGTCGCCGTGGGCGTAGCATCGGCGCGGGTAGCGCGAGAGGCGGCCGAACGGCGGGGACCGCGACGGCGGGTTTCGCTGCTGGAGCGCGAAGCGGTCCTGGCCTACCTGTTGATGGCGCCGGGGGCGCTGCTCCTCGTGCTCTTCATGGGCTACCCCTTCTTCCTCGGCATCTACCTCTCGTTGACGGACAAGCTGGTCGGCTTCTCGGACTTCAGCTACATCGGCCTGGAGAACTACCGCTGGCTCTGGGGCGACACGATCTTCCGGCAGGCGGTCACCAACACCTTCATCTACGGCTTCGTCACCGTTCCCTTCAAGCTCCTGCTCGGGCTCGGCCTCGCGCTC
>JAXDKI010000431.1:0-12052 GCA_034667245.1 Thermomicrobiales bacterium
CTAGAGGTCGACGAAATAGGTCTGGCAGGCGCGATCAAGGAGCTGCGGAGTCAGCATCGGTGGTGTGTCGTGATAGCGGGCAATGCCCACCAACGTCCGGAGGATGTCGCGGGGGTGGACCGAGCGCAGTTCCCGCTTCGGCTTCACATAGTACTCACGCAGCAGGTAGACCAATCCGTTCTGATCGAACGGAACCCCCAACGCTTCGCATTGCCTCCGAAAGATCTCGCGATAGATCTCCACCGTCGGGTTCGTCACGTGGATCTTGTTCTGGATACGGCGCAGGAACGCCTCGTCGACCAGATCTTTGGGCGCCAGGTTTGTCGAGAAGACGACAAGCTGGTCGAACGGAATCTCGATCTTCTTCCCCGTGTGCAGCGTCATGAAGTCGACGCGCTTCTCCAGGGGCACGATCCAGCGGTTGAGGAGTTGCCGCGGCTGAACCTGTTGTCGACCAAAGTCGTCGATCAGCAGCATCCCACCGTTGGCTTTCACCTGCAGTGGCGCCTCGTAGATCCGGGCAAAGCGGTCGTAGACGAGGTCGAGGATCTCCAGCGTCAGTTCGCCGCCCGCAATGAGCGCAGGCCGCTTGCACAGCACGAAACGCTTATCCCAATCAGGACGGCCGTTAAGCGGTATCGGCTCATGGTTGTGGAGGTCTAAGACCTTGATGATCTGGCCATCGACTGTGAAACAGTACGGGATCAGAACCGCACCACCAAGCAAGCTGATGATGTGTTCGGCCAGAATCGTCTTGCCGTTACCCGGAGGGCCGAAGAGGAAGAGCGATCGACCCGTGTTCACCGCCTGACCCATCGCGTCGATGACATTCTCTTCAAGTACGAGATCTGCCATCGCCTCGCGCACTTCCCGCGGCCCAACTCGCACCTCGGCGATCGCCTGCTCCTTGACGACCGCCTTATACTGGTCGAGCGTCACGGGAGCTGGGCCGACATAGGTGGTACGCTCCAGCAAACTGTGCACCCGGAGTCCGCCTTTCGGCGTGATCGAGTATTGGTAGGCGAGCTCGCCAAAGCCGTTGCTACCGGCGACCTCGATCAACTCCTCCTTTTTCAGCATAATGAGCGCTTTATCGATGATGTTGTAGAACGGCAAGCAAAGTTCGTCGCTGATGGTCTGGGCGGTAACCTGATTATTGTAAAAGATGAGCTTGAGCGCGAGATCCGCGATGAGCGAAAGATCCAGTCCCGTCTGTTCGACCGACGTTGGTTCGCGCGCAATCCCCGCAGAGGTGGGACCCCGCTCGATGAGCCCGGTGGCCATTGATCGAATTCGCTCCTCGTTGCTGGAAGGCTCCAACGGACGTTGTGTGACCCCGTGGAACCGGTACAGGCGACTCAGTCGGGTCTAGATCGCTCCGCGCTCGGGATACGCCATCGCGACCGCGACAATCGGAGCCTATCAGCGAGGATTAAGGTGTGCTATAGCGCCAAGGTACCGAACCGCCACCATGCCTATGGTTCTTCGTCCGAAGGTCCCGGTGGCCGACCCAACTGCGGTGGCTGCCGGACAATCAGATCGGGACGCCACCGCGCGGTCCGTGCCAGGGCTCGCTTGCGTCTCCACGTCCCGATTCTTCCATGGTGTCCCTGCAGGAGCACGTCGGGAACGCGGCGCTCGCGGTACTCGGCAGGTCTCGTGAAGTGTGGGTACTCGACCAGCGACGCCGAATGGGATTCATCTACGATCGACGCCGCATCGATGACGCCGTGTCGCAGACGGCAGACGGCGTCGATCACCACCATTGCCGGCAACTCGCCCCCGGTCAGCACGTAATCACCGATCGAGAGTTGGCCGGCACCAAGAATCTCGGCGACCCGCTCGTCGATACCCTCATAGTGACCGCAAACCAGGACGATCCGTGTCTCTCGGGCTAGCGCTTGCGCGATCTCCTGCGTGAAGCGACGTCCGCCCGCGGAGAGGACGAACACCGGCACCTGACCGACCTCGTGTCCCAGCGTCGTTTCGACGGCCGAAACGATCGGCGGGGCCGCCATCACCATCCCTGCTCCGCCGCCGTAGGGGGAGTCGTCCGCGGTCCGATGGCGATCCTTCGTCCAATCCCGAATATCGTGGACGCGGACCTCGATCAGACCGCGCTCTCGCGCCCGCCGCAGAATACTCTCGTCCAGAGGACCCTCGAACATCCGCGGAAAGAGGGTGAACACGTCGACCTGAAAGGGGACACCATCTCTGAAAGACTCGTCTGTCTCAAGTGGATGTTCGGCCGTCATAACACTGGTTCGAGTACGCCCATGATTCGATGTGCCGCGTCCCGAAGAGAGGGAAGCACGAGATCCGGAACCGGTCCTGGGACGCCGGGTCCGTCATGATCGGCCGCAACGAGGATCGCCCGCATTCCGGCGCGTTGTGCCCCTCCGACGTCGAAACGCTTGGAGTCGCCGACATGAACCGACTCTCCTGGTACCGCGCCCAGTCGCTGCAGCGTTTGCCAGTAGATCTCTGGCCGGGACTTGTAGTACCCGGACGACGCCGACGTCGTCACAACCGCGAACGCGTCAAGGATTCCAAATCGTTCGAGCGTCCATTCGAGGAACGGATGGTGCACGGCGCTGGAGACGATGCCGAGCGACACCCCCTTTTCGGCGAGCGTCCGCACAGTCTCCACCGCGCCGGCCAATGGCGTAGCCTCCTTTAGCGCCTCTCGCATTAAATCGTCGATCCCGCGAGCGATCTCAGATAGTTCGACCCTTATTCCGATCTGCTCGAGGACCGTCGCGACGCACCGCTCGGCCGAAAGCTCATGCCCGTGGATGTGGATCGCCTGGCGCAGTCGCCGGTAGGCGGCATCGGCCGCCGCGGCTGCGCCGGGCCGGAGGGTCGTTCCATAGGTCGCTGCATGCCATCCCAGGAACGCGCTGACCAGCTGCCTGACTTCCAACTGAAACCAGGACTCACAGGCGGCGATGGTGTTGTGGAAGTCGAAGGTGATTCCACGAGCAGTCACGTCAACCTCAAGCCGCCAAAGCGGAGCTTTCCGATGCACGGTACCACCCGGCCCGCCCTCCCGCAACCACCGGCCGGCCGGGGAGTCAGGCCGCCGACACCGCCGACATTGGAGCTTCAGCAGGCTCTTTAGTAGGGTCCTTCGCAGGTTCATCGGCTGGCTTGGGTAGGCGGGCCGCCAGTGGCTCCCGGAGTGCCTGCTCAAACGCCTGCACGACCTGGGGGTCGAATTGGATCCCGCTGTACCTGCGAATCTCGGCGAGTGCCACGTCGAACGCCATCGCGCGTCGATAGGGGCGATCGGAGGTCATCGCATCGAATGAGTCGGCGACCGCGATGATGCGCGCTCCCAGTGGGATGTCTTCGCCACGAACACCGTCCGGATACCCCTTACCGTCCCACCGCTCGTGGTGATGGCGCACGATCGGTACACTGCGCCGGTACATCTCGAGGTTGCCGATCAAGTCGGCGCCGATCACGGGATGGCGCTTGATCTCCTCGTATTCCTCGTCGGTCAACTTGCCTGGCTTGAGCAGTGCGTCGTCCCGGACCCCCATCTTACCAACGTCGTGGATCCGGGCAGCGTCGCGGATCATCTTGCGCGTTCCCTCTGGCAGGTGGGGGAGCTGGTCGAGGATGCCTTGAACGTATTCTGTCACCCGGACCGAATGGTTATGCGTGTATTCATCCCGCACTTCCAACGCGTCCGCGAGACTCTCGATGGTGGCCTGCGTCTCTAGTTGCACCTTCCGTAGCGCGCGTTGTGCAAGGTGAGAACCCAGAAGTGGCACGAATAAGATGAGGAGCGCCAGCGGATTCTCTTTCGCGACCACCGGGATAAGACTCCCAAGTGCCGGCAACGCGACCAGGAGGTAGGTCGCGCTGAAGTTCGATTTCCACATCCCAACGGTCGATTCGCCGACCACCGGCGCGACGACGATTGCCAGCCCCCACGTGTTGATCATTGTATAGACGAACGACGCCACCACGGCCGCCAGCATATTCCTCAGATCGTGCAACGGTGAGTACTGCTCGTGCGCGACGAAGCCGTACGACAGTGCGGCAAAGAAGGTGGCAAGCCCAAGATTGGAGGCATTAACAACGATCTGAATCGGCCGTAGTCGATCCCAGACGTCGTCGATGAGCGTCCCAACGATCACGACCAGAGCCGCGAGCACGGGACCGAAGGTCAGGCCCGCGGCGAGTGCAAGGATGGCGCTCACAGAAACGTTGAGGTCAAAGGCAGCGTGGGGAAAGTCGACCTTGAATTTCTCGACGAGGACGATCATCACGCACAGGAGCAGGGCAATCACGATGTCGTTTCGCGATCTGTCTACCCCGTAACGCGCGGTTCCTCCGGCAAGTGCGGCGACGGACGCGATCGCGCAGATTATCGCGGCAATGCGAGTGCGTCTCGGCAGCTCGGCCATGTGTCTTTCGTCCCGCTCGGAGGGAGCCTTACTTCGTCGACCTACGCTGATGCCCACACTCCGGGCACGAGGCGTGATCGACCTGAGAGGAGTATAGCGATCCCTTAGCACTTCTCAGCGTCCGGAACCACCGCGCGGTCTAAAGGATTGCCGAATCTGGACTCAAGTACCATTCGGATTCGAAAGTCGGCGACGACGTAAATAGAGAGACCCCCCAACGTCGAATGCTCGATCCGACGTGGCGGGGTCTCTCTTGAGGGTCGGGTTATCAGACCCGAACTATCCCCACTTGAAGGACTTCCACTTCATGTCAAAACCTCCCTTCCCCGTAGGATCCCCGTCTCCGAGGCAATAGCTACGCCTGACGTGACCGCGACTCGACAGGCGACCACTCACCGCACGACGCTCAGTTATCCGCGGAACATGCCGGACCTTGGTACCAGTTTCATCATAGTACCCTGGTACTAGAAAGTCAAGCCCCTGGCCCCCAGAAGTACTAGTACTTCTGGGGGCCAGGGGCGGTAGGGGAGAGGCAGAGTGGGATGGGTACACGCGTGGTCATCCGAGCGCGCACCTCGACACGTCACAGGGGGCCGCCGGTGCACTGAGCTAACGTGAGCTCTGCCGTGTCTGCCGTGGTAGCCTCCCGTGCAACGGTCAGTGAACATGCTGCCGTGAAGCCGACGGGCGCCAGCGACCCAAGCCGACCGTAGCCGGCCCTTGAGTCGCCGCCTCTCGATACGACGTGTCGATCAAGCAATCGACAATCGCGGGCAAGTGCCGGACACGGTGTACATCCACGCGGTTGGGGGCCCGACTGGAATGGCGCTGGCAATCGACGTCGCGATCGCCAAGACGAACAAGTACGCGAGTCGCGACAGCGGAGACACCGCCGAGGTCGTCGAACGCCCTGGCGGCGGCGTTTCCGTCGTGGTCGTCGACGGTCAGGGCAGTGGCCCGGCAGCGAAGACACTCAGCATGCTGCTCTCAAGCAAGGCGGTCTCGCTGCTCAAGGAGGGAGTGCGCGACGGTGCCGTCGCCCGCGCCGTCCACGACAGCCTCTTTGCCTTCCGCCACGGCAAGGTGTCGGCCTCGCTCGACATCGTCTCCGTCGATCTCCGCACGAAGACGGTCATCGCCACCCGCAATGCGCAGACGCCGTTGATTTTCTACCGTGATGGGGTCGTCGAGTCGCTACCGTCGACTTCGGGTCCGATCGGCCTCTACCACTTCACGCGTCCGACCGTGACCCAACTCCCGGCCGAAGTCGGTCTCGGCATCGTTCTGTACACAGACGGCGTCGCCACGGCCGGCGATCGCACTGGACGAGTCGGCTTCGACATCGCTTCTTACCTTGCCGACGCCTTGGCATGCGAGCTTGGCGCCGAGGAACTCGTGGACCGTGTGCTTTTCGAGGCGATTCGACGAGACAACCGCCGCCCTAGCGATGACCTCACGGTCGTGGCGATGGTCTTGCGTGATCACGCCGAAGAGCCACTCGTGCGCCGGCAGTCGGTGCGCATGCCTCTGCCATGAGGTAAACACCGTGGATTCACCATCGACGGAAACACGCCCATTACGCGTCGTCGTCGTCGGACCCTGCGCCTCCGGCAAGAGCACGCTGGCGGGGCGACTGCGCTCCTACGGGTTCGACGCCTACGTGTGCGCGCAGGAACACAGCGAGATCGGCACGCTGTGGCGTCATCTCGACCCGGACGCCGTGATCGCGCTCGACGTCGATCTCGCCACAGTCCGCCGGCGTCGCGGCGACGACTGGCCTGAGACCATCTATCGCGAGCAGCGCCGTCGCCTCGCTCCCGCCCGTGCCGCCGCCGACGCGATCATTGACACCTCTTCACTCGATGCCGATCAAGCCGTCGAGGTTGCGCTGCGGGCCCTGTCCAACCTACCGCTGGGACGGGTGCGCCATGCTGCCGACGCGTCCACGTAACTGAGCCGCGCAGGTACCTCAGTTGGGACGCGGCGATTGATTGGTCGCGTAGGACAGCGTCGGAGCCGTCCCAAACGCGGTCATCAAGCGGCGCTCGCTTTCCAGGAGGTCGTAGAGTGCCTGGAGACGGCGTTCGGTCGTCGGCAGCTCGAGCAACTGTTGTCGCGTTCCCGCGGGTACCGGCAGTTGCCCGATGATCTCGTAGCACCGCTCGGTGGGATCGCTGGGCAACCGAGCGACCAGCAGGTCGCCAATCGCCTCCGCCTCCTCCGGATCGGCGACGAGTCGGGCAAGCGCGATGACGAACTTCCGCCACCTGTGAGTAACACCATCCGCGAATGCGCGACAGCGTTCTGCGTCGCCCGCCGGTTCGTCCAGCCACTCCACGGCCGCTGTCAAATACGTCCTCGACCAGTCCTCGTCGAGCACACGAAAACGGCGCCCGCCTCGCACGACAATCGAATACCGACCATCGGCATGCTCAGTTGCCTCGATCAACGACGCCGCCGTTCCGATCCGATGAACCTCTGGACGATCCACTACCTCTCGCCCCGCGCGAATTAGCACGACGCCAAAGATCGGATCGTTCCCACGGCGGTCCTCCATCAACCGCCTATACCGCTCCTCGAAGATGTGGAGCGGCAGGTCCATCCCCGGGACGAGCGCTGTGCCGAGCGGGAAAAGTGGCAGCCTCTCCGGCGCTGTAGGTGACATTTGTATGCCTCAAAACTTGTACTGTGGACCTGCCGGAAGTCACTGTAGATGAGAACGGCCCCTCGGCTCGGCGTAGCTTAGCGTGAAGAGCCGTCCCGTTCTCCACGGTATCGATGCTATGTTCAGCAGCGCCGAATTTGTCGGACTGCTGCTGGGCCACTAGAATCCAGGCATGTGCACTCGCCTCTTCTCGCGTTTCGGCGCGTTTTCCATACTTGCCGTTCTGATTCTTGCTTCGGCGCTCTTGGCCGCCGTGCCCCCTGCCGTTACCGCTCAGGACGCACAGCAGCCGTTCGTGCTGGAAGCGCAGGACGATCCTATCGGCGCAACCCCTACCGGCGACCAGACGCTTCGCTTAAGCGGCCCGGTCGAGGGACCTGATACGCTCGATCCCGCATTCTCTCGGGATCTCGGGACCACGTTCCTCGTCCGACAGATCTTCCGTGGCCTCACGCAGTTCGGTTCGGACCTCCAACCGGTCCCGGCGCTCGCCCAACGGATCGAGATCAGTGCCGACGGCCTCGACTACACCTTCGATCTCCGCGATAACGCGACATTCCAGGACGGCACGCCGATCACCGCCGATGCCGTCGTTTTCTCGTTGACGCGCGCAATGGACCCAGCGATTGCCGACGGCGATGTCTTGCTCCTCGGTGGACCGACATTCCTGTCCGACATCGACGGCGCCGGAGACCTGATGTCGGGCCAATCCAAAGACTTGCGCGGCGTCGAGGCGGTCGACGAGGACACCGTCCGCATTCGCCTGTCCGGACCTCGCTCCACTTTCTTGATGAAGCTCGCCTCTGCACCGGCGTCCATCGTGGATCCCGCTGACCCCGGCCGGGGCGTCGATTGGTGGCGCACCCCCAATGGTTCGGGGCCCTTCCGGATCTCTGTATGGGCGCTGAACGACCATATGACGTTCGTGCCCTTCGGCGGCTATTTCGGCGGTCCGCCCGCGCTCTCTCGGATCGAGATCCGACTTGGGGCCAACGCACTGAGGCCGTTCAACCTCTACGAAGCTGGCCAGATTGATGTGACCGGTGTCGACGTCACGTTCGTCGATCGTGTGCTCGCACCGGAAAGCGGCTTCAGCGATCAGATCAGAGTCACCCCGCTCTTCGCCGTCGACTACATCGCATTCCGAAGCGATATTCCCCCCTTCGACGATCCTGAGATCCGCCGTGCGATCCAGCTCGGCTTCCCGCGCGAGAAGATCGCCTCGGTGACGTACGATGGCTATGTCGCGCCCGCAACGGGGCTGATCCCGAACGGCATGCTTGGAGTCGATTGGCCCGCCCAGACCCTCGGCTATGATCTCGACGCCGCCCGGCAGGCGATCGCCGAATCCACTTACGGCTCCGCCGACAAGGTGCCGCCGATCAGAATCTACGTTTCCGGATACGCGGGGGCAACGGCACTTCGCGATACGGTCGAGCGCGACCTCGGTATCCAAGTCGAAATCATTGATGTCGATTGGTCGGAATTCGTCGTTGGGCTATCCCGCCGCAGCTACCCGGCCTACGAACTCTACTGGGGCGCCGACTATCCGGACCCTGAAAGCTTGCTCCTGATCCTATTCGGCTCCGGCCGCTCCGACAACTACGTTGACTACAGCAATGGCGCCTACGACGAACTCCTGCTTCAAGCGGCGTCCGAACAGGACGTCGCCAAGCGGTCCGAACTTTACCTGCGCGCGCAACAGCTCCTGGTCGACGATCAAGTCATCATTCCCCTCTACTACGATGTCGCCTACACGCTGGCAAAACCGGCCGTGAAGGGTCTCGAGGTCACCTCGCTTGGCATCCTCGGCCTCGAGTCGGTCTGGTTGGAGCATTAGTCGATGGCCATTCGAGCCGATCTTCGAGCCCCCCTCCGAACCGCGGTGTGCCCGCGGACGCTTACCGACTCCGACGTCGACTCTCTGCGCCTCACCTGGCAGACGAAGGTCGAGCCGGAAGATGTCCGGCGAGCTCTTTACAGCTATCCGGGACGCTCCGTCTGGCTTCCCGAGACGCTCGAGTATGCGATCGTCGCTCCTTGGCGTCATCGGGCCGAGGTGGCCAATATCCGTCACTTGGTCGCCGTACGGCATCCTGACCTCCTGGTCCAGGCCGCGGTCGAGCGATGCGCGGCCGAGGGTGCCGAGGTCGTGGTCTCGATCGAGCTCGAGGAGGTTCGGAAACCGGCGTTCTACCACGGAGTCGGCTTCGACCTGCTCGAAGAGGTCGTCACCTACGAGCTTGACCGGCTCCCACTCCCGAGCCATCGGTCCGGCAGGCTTCGCTTCATCTCCGTCGATCCGTCTGACGCCGCCGCACGGGCTACGCTCCTCGCGATCGACCACGCGGCGTTCCCCTGGCTCTGGCAAAACAACGACCTCGAATTCCAGACCTACAGCCTCACGCCCGGCGTCGAGCTATTCCTCGGTCTTCTCGATGGACACCCCGTCGCGTACGTTGGCCTGACCACATATTTAGGCTGGGGCCACCTTGACCGGATCGCCGTGTTGCCATCCCTCCAGGGGCAGGGCTACGGTCAGGAAGGGCTCGCGTTTGCGATCGACCGCCTTGCGCGTCATGGATCTCGGCGTGTCGGTCTGAGCACCCAACGCGGCAACGTCCATTCCCAACACCTCTATGAGCGTTTCGGCTTTCGCCGCTCCTGGGGCAACGACTATCGCCTGTATGGGCGTTTCTTGCGACCAGTCGACGAGTCACCTGAGGATTAAGGGCGATAATGCCAGCATTGATTCTTTCGCATCCTAACCGTTCAGAGGAAGGTAGCAATGGCGAGTAGCTTCGGGAGAATCTTCAAATTGACGACCTGGGGAGAGTCGCACGGTCCAGCCCTCGGCGTGGTCGTCGAAGGCTGCCCGGCCGGGATACCCCTATCGGTCGAGGACATCCAATTCCAACTCAACCGTCGTCGTGTCGGACAGAGTTCCGTCACCACCCCTCGAAACGAAACCGACCGCGCCGAGCTGCTGTCGGGTGTCTTCGAGGGTGTGACCACCGGCGCGCCGATTTCGCTGATCACCTACAACAAGGATGTCGACTCCTCAAAGTACGATAATCTGCGCGACGTTTTCCGACCCGGCCACGCCGATTTCACCTACTGGGCCAAATACGGTCACCGCGACCACCGCGGCGGTGGGCGTTCTTCCGCCCGCGAGACCTGGGGCCGGGTCGCGGCGGGCGCGATTGCCCGCAAGATCCTCGAATCGGTCGGCTGCGACGTCTTCGGCTTCATCCGAGAGCTCGGCGGCATCGCCATGGAGACCTTCGATCGAGACGAGATCGAGCGGAACATCGTCCGCTGCCCCGACCCGGTCGCGGCCGAGCGGATGATCGAAGCCATCACCCAGGTCAAGGCGGACAACGACAGTCTGGGCGGCATTGTCGAGGTCCGGGCAGTGGGCACGCCGGTCGGTCTCGGCGAGCCGACCTTTGACAAGCTGGACGGATTGATCGGACAAGCGATGCTGAGTATTCCTGCCGTCAAGGGCGTGGAGATCGGCGACGGATTCGCCGTCGTGCGCTCGCGTGGCTCCGACGCGAACGACGGTTTCTACGTGGAGAACGGCCGGGTTCGTGCCAAGACGAACAATGCCGGCGGTACGCTCGGCGGTATCTCAACCGGCGAGGACATCGTCGTCCGCCTGGCAGTGAAACCGACCTCCTCGATCGCGCAGCCGCAGGACACCGTCGGCACCGACCTCGAACCGCGGACGATCGTCGTCGAGGGCCGCCACGATCCATCGGTCTGCCCCCGCGCCGTGCCCGTCGCCGAGGCGATGCTGGCGATCGTCCTCGCCGATCTACTCCTCTTGAATCGCGCCGCCCGGATCGAATGGCCCGTCCCGGTCACGACGGCGTAGCTTCGGCCGCGACGATAAGCCGGTCCGACTGATCGCCGAACGGGTCGAGGTCGTAGCTCCCGTAAATCTGCCACTCGGCGAAACCGGCAAGTTCGAGCATCAGCTCAAGCTCTGCCCGGTGGACGTAGCGCATCGGCATCGACGTCGCGACACGCCGCACCGAACCGTCCTCGCCGGTCAAGTCGTACCAGAGCTCAGTCGCGATCGTCTGCGTCGCAGCGGCCAGACGCCGGGCGGCGAACTTGTCGACGCGTGTGCCATTCTCGAGGTGCCAGACGCCCTCGTGGACAAACGAGTGATCGAGTCCCCGCAGAGTCTCAGGCGTGGGATTGAGCACGTCGATCAAGAGCATTCCCCGTGGATCGAGCGCCCGCCGGGCGGCCTCGAGTACCGCTCGTTGCGAGCGAGTGTCGGGGAGATGGAGAAGTCCGTTCAACGCGATGATCACGATTCCGAACGGTCCTCCTGGCGCCTGCTCCGCGGCTGTCATCTCTCCTTGGTGCAGATCGACGAGGTCCCGAAAACCAGCCTGCTCGATCTGCTTGCGCGCTCGCTCCAGCATCGCCTCGGAGCGGTCGATTCCGGTCACGCGAAAGCCTGCCTCGGCAACCCCGGTCAGCAGTCGGCCGGTGCCGCAGCCAAGCTCGAGAACCGGGTCGCCAACCGCTTCGACAAAGTTCAGGTAGAAGTCGACATCGTCGGCATACGACTCATGCTCAAGATCGTAAAGATCGGCGATCCCTGCATACGCGTCGGGGTGCGCCGTCGACGCATCCATTACGCCCAGCCCGAATCGCACGCCTGGATTGTTTGACGACATGTCAACCTGCCCCTATAGTCCGGCCCATGGCGACCAAGACCGATGCGAAAACAACCAAACAGGAGCGGCGAGCGGACCGGGTGGTCACGACCAACCGTCGTGCTTTCCACGAGTATTTCATCGCCGAGACCATCGAGACCGGCATTGTCCTCTCCGGGACGGAGATCAAGTCGATCCGCGAGGGTAAGATCTCGATCACCGAAGCCTACGCCAGGATCGACGACGGCGAACATTGGCTGGCCGGTTCGCGCATCTCCCCGAACAGTCAC
>JAXDKI010000432.1:0-2678 GCA_034667245.1 Thermomicrobiales bacterium
TGGGGCCCCAGCACGTCGCCGTGCGGGAGGCGCTCGTGAACCTGCTCGTCCATGCCGACTACCGCGAGCGAGACGCATCGTTGGTGGTCCGTTCGGTTCGCGGGTTTCTCTTCCGCAACCCCGGCAACTCGCGCGTTCCGCACCTCGATCCGGCGGCGGGTGACCGCTCCGACCCCCGGAACCCCGAGCTGGTGCGGATGTTTCGCTTGATCGGGCTGGCGGAGGAGGCCGGGAGCGGCGTCGCGCGGATCGTCCAGGCGTGGCGATCGGTCGGGCACGAGCAGCCGCTCTTTGATCTCGGGGCGGAGCGCTACGAGTTCACCGTGCGGCTGCGCTATGCCGACTTCATCACGGACGATGATCGCGCCTGGCTCGATGCGATCGGCGGGCCGTGGCAGGAAGGCGAGGAACTCGCCCTCGTCACCGCGCGTCACCGCGGCGAGATCGACAACGCCTCGCTGCGCGGCATGACCGGGCACCACCCGTCCGACGTAACCCGGATCCTCGGCGGCCTGCGCGACGCCGGGCTCCTCCGCCTGATCGGCACCGGTCGCGGGGCGCGGTACCAGTTGGACCCGTCGGTGCAGGCCCTGGGTCCGCTGGCGAGCACTGCAGATGCCGACGGCGCGAGCACTACAGATTTGGCTCCAAGCACTGCAGGTTTGCCACCGAGCACTACAGGTTCGGACCGACCGAGCACTGCAGACGGCGAACCCCCTGCAGCCGACGACGTAGGGTCCCTGGTCGACGATCCGGTCTGGGGGACCCTCAACGACATCGCCCAACCGGTCGCGTCCGTCGACTACGTCGATGCGCGCCTGCGTGACGACGTCATCGTCCGGCTCTGCCGCGTCCGTCCCCTGTCGATCCTCGAACTCATGTGGCTCCTGGGGCGGAACAAGGCCTACCTGCGCACGGTGCTGAAGGCGCTTGTCGACGCGGGGCGCCTGGCCTACTTCTATCCGGACCGCCCGCGGCACCCGCAGCAGCGATATCTCACACCCGACGGCACGGTCGATCCTGGCGATGCTGCGGAGACGGCGTGAGACCGCCAACCGTCAGACGAGGAGCATCAACAGGAAGGCTCTTCCGATTCTCGGCTGATCGCATGTTATGCGGATAACCAACATTGTCCACACATGTTAAGATTTGAACGGGTTTAGAGGTTTTCTTTTTCCTGTGATAAGATGTCGGTACCCGACTCGTTGGCAAGCGCCCTCCTCGCGCCCCGAACACTCGCTCCTCCCATGCACGATTGCCACTGTCGCGATCGCCAAGGTAAGGACTCCCCATGCCTGCCGTCTCATCCGGCGAGATTTTCGTCGTCCTGTCCGTCGTCTTTCTTCTCTTCTTCACCGGGTTCTTCAACGCTGCGCCTCATTTCTGAGACGCGACCACATAACCGGATTCGACACCGACGGCTCGTTCGGTCTCTGTGTCGGCTACGGCACGATCTTCCTGGTTTCGGGGAACGCGGCATTCGCCGCCCCGCCACCCGGGATCAGCCGGTGTCCCGGCGCCGCTCGAGCCCGTCGAGGATCAGCTCAAGCCCGAACGCGAACTCGTCCGCGTGGTCGTAGCCGGGCTGCAGGATGTGCTGGACGGCCAGCTCGGCGAGGTGGGGGTACGCGTCGGGCGGGAAGTGCCGGAAGATGCGCTCAGCCAGCTCAACGACCTCCTCCGGCGTCATGAACGGCAGGCTCGCCTGCTGGAAGGCGAACCCGTAGACGTAGCTGTCCAGGACGGAGTACGCGTGCGCGGCCATCGCGATCGAGAAGCCGGCCGCCCGCAGCCGGCCGATCACCGCGTCGTGGTGCCGCAGCGTCGCGGGACCCGGTTGGCTCCGCGACTCCATCAGCCCGATCGACCAGGGGTGGCGCGCGAGCACCGCGCGGACCGCGGTCGCCCGCTGGCGCATGGCCGTCGTCCAATCCCCTCCGCTCGGCGGCAGACCGATCTCGTCGAACACGAGGTCGACCATGCCGTCCACCAGGTCGCCCTTGTTCCGCACGTGGCGGTACAGCGACATCGCCTCGACCCCGAGATCCTGGGCGAGCCGGCGCATGCTGAGCGCCGCGATGCCGCCCGCATCGGCGAGGCTAACGGCGGTTTGCAGCACCCGCTCCCGGCTCAAGGGCGTGCGGGGCGCCGCGTGCTGGTCGGTTCGCGTTGCCACCCGCTCCCCCATCTCCCGTGTCGTCGAGCCCCCCTTGACACCGCCGAGTATACACCGTATGCTTGCGACGTTACGCTTACAATGTACGCACGGCGTCCGTGAGCAGCGGGGCGACCCGCTCCTGGGCCGTCCTCACCTTCCCCCCCGGTAACCGGCACCGTGGAGCCACCCGAGCACCCGCCCAGGCGGCCGGTGCCTCGGGGGCCGACCCGCGTTCGGCCAGGAGCAAGCACACCGGCGACCCCTGTCGCCGATACCTCACCACGTCACGCGGCACCCGGCGCGGCGGTTCCCGACGCCGGGCACGATCGAAGGAGTAAGCCATGAACCAGGCGGCCTATCCCGTCCAGTTCTCGGTCGACTACCCGGATCGCACGCTCGACCGGGTGAAGACCCTGTTTCGCCCCATCGTGGCGATCCCGATCCTGATCGTCCTGGGCGCGGTCTCCGGGGCGACCACGCTCTGGAGCTCCGCCGACGGGACGACGGCGGCCGCCGGCGC
>JAXDKI010000433.1:0-4067 GCA_034667245.1 Thermomicrobiales bacterium
GCGCCGGCGGCCGCCGTCGTCCCGTCGGCGGAGCTCCAGAGCGTGGTCGCCCCGGAGACCGCGCCCAGGACGATCAGGATCGGGATCGCCACGATGGGGCGAAACAGGGTCTTCACCCGGTCGAGCGCGCGATCCGGGTAGTCGACCGAGAACTGGATGGGATAGGCCGCCTGGTTCATGGCTCATTCCTTCGCTAACCGGACGTACGGTGGAGCAGGCGCGGGAGCCTGAAGAGGCCCCGTGTCGGGGAGGACCGACCGTCGCGTGCGGCCGGACAGGAGGGTGAGACCCATGTACTCTAACATGAGTACTATTTCGACGACAATAGTTGTCTTGTTAGGGACCTAAGGAAGACGAGGCCGGCGATGAAGACGAACCTGGTCGACATCTCACCCTGGTGAACCGGTGCTGCCGATGGCCCATGAGTCGCCCCCACACTCCACCACAAACACCGTCATCCCTTTTTCAACCAGGCTGTGCCATTGTCCGCGCATAGGGAGTGGTCAGGAGGGGGCGTCGTGACGCAGGTTCGGGCCGGTCCCGACGCGTCCGGCTCGGTGACCTTCCCCAAGGCTGCCCACGCCGATCGGTATCCCCGGGCGCAATCCGGGGATACCGATCGTGAGGAACGTCAGTCGGCCGGGGCGGCGACTGGCGGGGCGGCCAGCGGCGGGGCAATGACCCGCCCGGCGGGATCGCCTTCCACCCGCAGGTCGGGTAGCCATTTCAACCAGCTCGGCATGTACCAGTTGCGGTCGCCGAGGAGGGCCATCGCGCTCGGGACCAGGATCGACCGGACGATCGTTGCATCGATCAGGATTGCCGCGCCGAGGCCGAAGCCCAACTGCTGCAACGGCACCAGCCGGCCCGCGGCGAACCCGCCGAAGACGGCGACCATGATCAAGGCCGCCCCGGTGATGATCTTCGCCGTCGACTGGAGGCCGACCGCGACCGATTCGGTGTTGTTCCCGGTCAGGTCGTAGTGCTCGCGGATCCGCGAGAGTAGGAAGACGTGGTAGTCCATCGAGAGGCCGAACAGCACGCAGAACAGGAAGATCGGCAGCCAGGCCTCGATCGTCGGCACCTGCACGAAGCCGAACAGGTTGTGGAGATACCCCTTCTGGAACACCGCCACCAGCAGCCCGTAGGCGGTGGCGACGGAGAGCAGGTTCATAAGGATCGCCTTGGCCGGCACCACGATCGACCGGAAGGCCAGCGTCAGCAGGACGAAGCTGAGTGCCAGCACGAAGGCGAAGACCCACGGCGTCCACCGGTCGACGACGGTGACGAAGTCGACGTTGAAGGCCGGCTCGCCGGTCACGTAGACGTCGGTCGAGAGACCGGAGAACGCCGCCGGGATGACGTCGCTGCGCAGGGTCGCGATGGTGTCGCGGGTTCCCTGGGCGTTCCCGTCCGTCCGCAGGTAGAGATCCACGACCGCGAAGTCGTTGTTCGGGCTCCACTCCGGCGCGTCAACGGAGGCATAGGTGGCGGGGTCGGCCGCGAAGGCTGCGTTGAGCTTGTCGAGGCCGGCCTGGATCTCGGCCTGGGTGCCGTCGACCGCGATCATGAGCGGCTGGCTCCGGCCCGCCGTGTCGAAGCCCTCCTTGGAGGCGAGGATGTCAAAGCCGGTCCGGACGTCGCTCGGCGGGAGTGTCTCGGCGCCGCTGAAGCCGGTCTTGAGGTCGAGGGCGGGGATCGCCAGCGCGACGAGGAGGCCGACCGAGAGGACGAGGGCGATCACCGGCCGCGCCATCACGACGCGGGTGATGCTGCCCCAGAAGCCGTCGTGGATCGTCTCCGCGTCACGCTGCCCCTGCAGTGCGATCCGCTCAGGATCGTCGTAGCGGCGTTTGCGCGGCCAGTCGATCTTGTCTCCCAGCAGCGCCAGGAGAGCCGGGATCAGCGTCAGCATCGCCACAACCGCGACGATGACGACCAGCACCGCGCCGACGCCGAGGCTGCGGTAGATCGTAGTCGGGATCAGGAAGAGGCCGACCAGGGCGAGCACGACCGTGATGCCGGAGAAGAGGACGGCCTTGCTCGCCGTCGCGCCGGCGACTTCGATCGCTTCCAACTTCGGCCGCCCATGCCGCCGCTCCTCGCGGTAGCGCTCGACGATGAAGAGCGCGTAATCGATGCCGACCGCGAGGCCGATCATCGAGATCATCTGCGTCACGATGAACGACATCTCGGTCGTGCGGGCGACGAGGGCGGCGAGGCCGGTCGCGACGACGATCGAGACGATCCCGAGCAACAGGGGGAGACCGGCGGCAAGGAGCGCCCCGAGAACGACCACGAGGATGACCAGCGCCGCGACGATGCTGACGCCCTCACCCTTGAGGAGGTCCTCCTCCGAGATCCTGTTGAACGTCTCGTTCAGGCTGATGGCGCCGACCGGGAGGACCGCGACGTCCGCCGTGGACGACGCGGTGATCGTGTCGAGGAAGACCTTGTCCTCGCCACCGTCCGGGAACTCGGTGAACGTCGTGGTGACCGGGATCAGGGCCGAGTGTCGATCCTTCGAAATCAGGCCGGCGCCCTGGTCCGCCGGGAGCTCCAGGTAGCTGACCACGGAGGCCACCTCAACCTGGTCGGTCATACCGCGGAGCGCGTTCGCGGTGTCGGTCACGACCGCCTGGAACGCCGGGTCGTCCACCGTCAGCGTCTCGGACGTGATGACGACGGTCTCGTTGAACGGCGCCCGGCCCATCCGGGCCTCAATCAGGTCGAGGCCTTGCTGCGCCTCGGGGTTGGAGAGGATCCGGAAGTCCGTGGTGACGTTGTCGCCCAGAGTCCCGGCGAACATGCCGCCGAGGACGAGAATCACCACCCAGGCGATCACCGTCTTCCACGGGTTGCGCGAGGTCCAGCGGGCCAGACCGGCTGTCGAGGCGAAGACAGACCATGGACGTCGCGCGCTGGTGCGCGCCAAGCCGCCGGTTGAGAAGAGTGGGTTCGTTGATGAGCGTTTCATGACGAGGTGCCTTTCAAGGTGGCTGGTCCGGGTTGCCGACGGCCACGCCATGGCCGCCATGCCCTCCTCTCGACACGGCGGCGGTCCGGCTCCGAGGGAACCGGGCACACGGTATGGAGTGCTGGGATGATCGGGAGCGCGTGCGGTGACACGTCGAGGCCGACCCTCACGAAGGAAGGGCTCAGGCCGAGGACGCAACCCCCGCCGCCGGCGCGCTGGCGTACCCAAAGGACCCTGCGCCGGACATGATGCTGTCTGAGGTAGTGGCAGTCTACACGGACTGGTCGGGCGTGGCGACGGTCACTCGGTCCAAGGCCGGCAACCGGAAGTGTGCTGCCGGCACAAGCGTTGCAAAAACGGCCCAGCCTATTGAAAGACTCCCGGGCACCGCTTCCGGGGTCGTCCTGATTGCCCCCCCGGTGTCCCAAGAGGCCCTGAATCGGCGCAATATGGGTGTCGGCCGCGGTTCGGCCCCGTTCGTCGAGTCCGATCCCGGCTTTTTCAACTGGCTGGCTCGTTCTCGAGACGTCTCAAAACCGTCTCATTCGTCCCGCCCCTCATGAGTACTTAGATCCGGTGACGGCCTGCGAAGCAAAATGCCGTAGATCTACGGTATCGAATCGCCAATGATCACCGTAGAGTACGGCCACGCGCCTTCCCGGCCTTCCGTGCTTGGCAGCACGTCGCTGTCGATCGACGACCGTGCACGGCGAGTCGAGGACCCCGATGGACCGCGACCGCACCCCCAGTCCCGCCGCCCAGGACGCCACCCCGGTGGCGGGCGGTGGTCCCCTGGCGACGCTCGACGTCAGTCTCGCCCAGGTCCAGGCCCAGGCCGCCATCGCCGCCGCGGTCGCCAAGGCGGCTGAGATCGGCACCAAGATGGGCATTGCCGTCGTCGACGCCGGGGGCAACCTCAAGGCCTTCGCCCGGATGGACGGGGCCTGGCTAGGCAGCATCGACATCGCGATCAAGAAGGCGACCACCGCCCGCTTCTTCGACCTGCCGAGCGAGGAGTTGGGCAAGCTCAGCCAGCCGGGGGGCCGCTCTACCAGATCGAGGTCTCCAACGGTGGACTGATCACCTTCCC
>JAXDKI010000434.1:0-6383 GCA_034667245.1 Thermomicrobiales bacterium
ACGGTCAGCGGCTCGTAGGCGCTGCCGACCGCGAAGGCCTGGGGGCCGATCCGATACGCCTTCGTGGCAGGGTCCTGGACGACGAAACCGTCGAGTGCCATCGTCGCCATCAGACGCGCAACCACGCTCTTGTGGAGCCCGGTCGCCCGCGCCAGGTCCGAGACGGTCCACAGCGTCCGCCGAGGCGCAAGACGCGTCCGGTGCGGCGCGAAGAGGCTCAGGAGCTGAAGCGCCCGCTGCACCGACTGAACGGTCCCCACACCGTCGGCGGCCGGCCGCGACTCCGCCGCGTTTGTGCGCTCTTCACCCACCGGGGACTCTGGACTGGTCATCGGGCACCCAAGTGCACTCTTGCGATGGTCGAGACCCCATGCTACCATGATTTCGCAACCGCGTCTCACAATGAGAGACAATTTCCGCCCCGACGCTGTGGCGAACGTGATGGCCCCGTACATTCGGTTCCCGAACGGCCCAGTTCGATCAGGAGTCGTAGGACGCCATGACCAGTTCCTCCATCCCCGACAAAATCGCACCGCTCGTTAGCGCGGTCCGGGACCGCTTCTCCGGCGTGCTCGGTCTCGCGGCGGCCAACCTCGCCACCGGCGAAGAGATCGCGGTCGAAGCCGACCGGACCTTCCCGACGGCAAGCGCCTTCAAGATCCCGGTCATGGTCGAGGTCTTTCGCCAGGAGCGAGCAGGTCACCTGCGTCTCGACGAGCGGCTGGAGCTGCGACCGAGCGACCTCGTGCGCGGCTCCGGCGTGCTGCGCGACCTGATGCCCGGGTTGACGCCGACCATCTACGACCTCGCCATGCTGATGATCGTCGTCAGCGATAACACCGCGACCAACATGCTCATCGATCGCGTCGGCGGGATCGAGCCGATCAACCGGACGATGCAGGAGCGACTCGGTCTGTCCTCGATCGTCGTCCACAACCGGATCGACTTCGACCTGATCGGCGACGACAACCGGCGGATCGCCGAGGCCTCGCCCCGCGACCTGATGCGCCTCTGCGCACTGATCGCGCGCGAGGAATTGATCGACGCCGAGGCATCGCGGCAGATGCTCGCCATCATGCGCCGCCAGCACTATCTCGACCAGGTCCCACGCTACATCGAATACAACCCCTACGGCCCGGAGTTCAACCTGCCGCAGCCGGTCTGGTTCGCCAACAAGACCGGCGGACTCCCCGGCATGCGGTCCGACGCGGGGGTTATCAGCCTACCCGGAGACGTGCGGATTGCCTACTGCACGATGACCGAGCACAGCGCCGACACCGGGTTCACCTTCGAAAACGAGGCAGAGATCACGAACGGCATCCTGGGTCGCATCCTCGTCGAGTACTGGTGGCCCGGTGACTGGGCGGCCGCTGGTGTCGGCCGTTCGTCGCCCTACGTCGACGCCGTGTTGGGTTCGGCGGGCGCAGTGCGGGCGTGACCGCCGTCGTGCCGGACGGGTGGCGACCGCGGTCCGGGGTTGAGGAGGAGCTGGGGTGCCGGTGGCAACGATCGAGACGTCTGCGTGCCATGAGGTCGAGGTTCGTTACGACGTGCGTGTGCCGATGCCGGACGGCGTTTGCCTGGCCGGCAATCTCTACCTGCCGGCCGGTCCGGAGGCACCACCTACCATTCCGGCGATCCTGACCCTGATCCCCTATCACAAGGATGGACGCGGCGGCCTCGGGTCACTCGATGCCTACCATCGGCATTTCGCCTCTCGTGGGTACGCCGTGCTCCATCTCGACATGCGCGGGACCGGCAGTTCTGAAGGCGCGCCCTGCCGCGCCTTCGACGCTCAGGAACGGCAGGACGGACATCAGGCGGTCGAGTGGGTCGCCGCGCAGCCGTGGTGCACGGGCAACGTCGGCATCTGGGGCATCTCCTACGGCGGGATCACCGCGATGGCGATCGCCGAGACCGCACCGCCCCACCTGCGCGCCATCGTGCCGATCCACGCTCCGTCCGACAACTACGAATCGATGATCGTCCATCGCGGCGCCCGGCTGATGTTCTGGGCCGACCCCCACTGGGGCGCCGGGATGGTCCCGTCCAATCTGATGCCTCCCCTCCGCGCCAGCGATGGCGACGATTGGCTACGCCTCTGGCGAGAACGACTCGACACCGATCCCTGGATTCTCGATTGGTACGGGCCGGCCCCCGATCCCAACTATTGGGAGGTCGACGCCGCCAAGATCGACACACCGGCCCTGGTGATTTGCGGTTGGCAAGACGCCTACCCGGACAGCGTCGATCAACTCTGGCCGAAACTGACCGGACCGAAGCGTCTCCTGTTCGGTCCCTGGAAACACGTCATGCCGGAGTCTTCCACGCATCTGCCGGTCGATACCCTGACCCTTATCGATCGCTGGTGGGACCGCTGGCTGAAAGACGAGCCGAACGGTGTCGACGAAGAGCCGCCGGTGACGATCTTCGTCCAGGGTGACGAGACGTGGCGGCAAGAGCTGGAGTGGCCGCCGGCGCGAGCGATCCAGCGCGTCCTCCATCCGGGCGCTGGGAAGGGGCTCGGCGAAACGCCCGGCAACGGCGGCTGCGATGAGTACGACTACGATGCCCGGGCCGGACTCGGTGCGCTCCCGTACGACGCCTGCACCGGATCGATCCCCTATCCGCAGGACCAGAGTTTCGACGACTATCTCTCGCTGGCGTACACGTCGGAGCCGCTCGCCGAACCACTTGAGACGACTGGGCTGCCGGCAGTGCGCCTCGTCTTTGCCGCGGATATCCCCGTGGCGGAGCTCAATCTCTCGGCAAAACTCTGTGACGTCTCGCCCGGCGGCGGGTCGGATCTCGTCACCTTCGAACACGTCAGCGGTGCCCGTGCTGAACTGGTATCGGGCGGCATCGACGACAACGGCCAGAGCTGGTACGCCGTCGAATTCGACCTCCGTCCCACCTCCTACGTCTTCGCGGCCGGACACCAGATCCGGTTGTCCGTGTCCGGCAGCAACTTCCCGTATCTCTGGCCGACACCTCGGCAGTACCGCCTCCGGTTGCGTCGGGAAGATTCGTGGCTCCGGTTGCCGGTGGTTGGCGAACAGCAGCCGCCGTTGCCGGCGCCGGTCTTGAATCCACCGGCAAAGCTGGTCCCAGAAGGACGTCTCCGGAACCGAGAGACCTACTGGACGCACCGCGAGGAGACGAGCCGGACCGTCAGCTTCGAGGGCAAACGGGAGAACGTGGTCGCCGTCGAACCGGGGACGACCCTCTCGATCCTTCAGCACTTCGTGATGACCGTCGACGCCGCTCATCCGGCCCAGGCAAACACCCGCACCGATACGGTCTGGCGACTCGAGCGCTCCAGCGGCGCCGTCGAAGTCCGGGCAAAGACGGTGACGACGCTACGGGATGTCCAGGTTCAGGCAGAGATCGATCTCGACGGGTTTCCTTATTACCGGCGCGAATGGCTCAAGACCCGGACGACGTAGGTTGGCATCGTGAGGAAGGAGGATCGCACCGGTTTCGCGGAGATCGCGTAGATTCCCTGACCGTCATCCGTTTGTCGCAAGGAGCAAGGCAGCAATGACGAACCCGCTCAATCTCCCCGTCAGCCGCCGAACCCTGATCAAAGGCACGGGAGCCGCCGCCGCGCTCGCCGCCACACCCGGACTCCGGCCAAACGCGGCGTCCGCCCAGGAGACCCCGGTCTCGGGTGGCACCCTCCGCTATGGGCTCAACGTCGAACCGCGACGGATGAACCAGCTCAACACGACCTGGATGACCGACGCCACGCAGCACCTCTACAGCCGCCTCGTGACGCGGGATGCGGCGACCGGCGCCTACGTGCCGGAGCTGGCGACCTGGGAGGTCTCGGAAGACACGCTGACCTGGACGTTCAAGCTTCGCGAGGGTGTCACGTTCCACAACGGCGACCCCCTCACCGCCGACGCGATCGTCTGGTGGTTCAACCAGGCCAAGGACCCGAACGGGTTTTACGGCTTCAAGGGTAGCTACTCTGCCGTCGACACCGTCACCGCGACCGACCCATCGACGGTGGTCGTCACCCTGAAGCACCCCGACGCCGCGCTGATGTTCATGCTTTACACAGTCTACTCCTCGATCCACAACCCCAAGACCTACGAGGAGCTCGGCCCCGACAACTACGGCATCCAGGGCGTCGACGGCACCGGCGGGTTCAAGCTTCAGGAATTTACCCCCGGCGACAAGCTCGTCATCGTTCGCAACGACGCCTTCGCCTGGCCGGCGGACATCGTCGGCAACAAGGGGGCGCCGTACCTGGACGCGGTCGAATACCGCTACATCGCCGACGCCACGGCGCGGAGTTCCGCCATCGAGGCGGGCGACCTGGACATCGTCGTCGCGCCGAACCTGGCCGATGTCGCCCGCCTGCAAGAGAACTCCAACCTGACAGTGATCACGAAACCGCAGCCGGCCTGCCGCGTCGTCAACTTCAACTGCGAAAAGGCACCGTTCAGCGACAAGCGGGTGCGCCAGGCGTTCTCCCACGCAATTCAGCGCGACCCGATCGTCGAGCGGCTTCTGTTCGGGCAGGGGGTGCCGGCCTTTAGCCTGGTTCCCCCGATTTTCCCCGACATGTTCCTGGAGGACACGAAGGGCTTCTTCGCCTACGACGTCGAGAAGGGGAAGGCGCTACTCGCCGAGGCCGGATTGACCGACAGCGACGGCGACGGCTTCGTCGAGTTCAACGGTGCCGCGTGGGAACCGGAGATGATGGTCACCACCGACACCGAGCTCGTCACCCTGGCCCAGGTCATGCAAGCACAAGCGGCGGAGATCGGGATCAAGACCAAGATCACCCAGGTCGATATCGAAACTTCATCCTCCCGCACCGCCAGCGGCGACTTTGATCTCATCACCGGGTTCTACCTGTGGGACGGCCCGGATACCATGTACGAGTGGTGGTTCCTCTCGACCAACGTCGGCACCACCAACTCCGCCCGCTTCAGCGATCCGAGCGTCGACGCGCTGATCGAAAAGATGCGCAACACCGGCACCGTCGAGGAGCGGTACGCGGTCACCAGGGAGCTGCAGGCTGCCATCCACGGCGACTTCGCGCCGATCATTCCCGTCTATCACCCGCTCGACATCTACGTGATGAGCAAGCGCGTTCGCGGGTACGAGCCGAACCCGTTCAGCCTCTATCCGCGCCTGTACGACACCTGGCTGGCACAATAGCGTCTTCCTTGCCTACCGGGGGCGGCGGCCACTCAGGTCGGCCGCCCCCCCGGTGGGGCTCGCTGCCGATACGACATGCGGATGCTGAAGCGAAGGCTCCGACTATGACGCGGTATCTCGTCCGCCGGGTGATCCTGCTCGTCCCGATGGTCTTTGTGCTGTCGGCGATCGTCTTCTGGTCGATCCGGTTGATTCCGGTGGATCCGGTCAGTCTCGTCCTCGGTCCCTTCGCGACCCCGGATCAGCGCGAGATTGCTCGGCAAAAACTAGGCCTCGACAAACCGACCTACGTCCAGTACTGGATCTACGTCAAGAACGTCGCGCGGGGCGATCTCGGCCAATCGACCCGCTCCGGCGAGGAGGTCAGCGCCCTGATCAAGCACGCGTTGCCCTACACGCTGATGTTGGGCGGCGCTTCCCTCCTGATCGCGCATCTGATCGCGATCCCGATGGGCGTTCTCTCTGCGGTCAAGCAGAACACCATCGTCGACCAAGCGGCGATGGCGTTCGCCATGATTGGCATGGCGATCCCCGGGTTCTGGCTCGGGTTGCTGTTGATCCTATTCTTCTCCGTCCGGTTGCACTGGTTACCCGCGATCGGCGCCGGAACGTGGCAGCATCTCGTACTGCCTGCGGCAACGCTGGCGCTGGAGGGAACCGCACTGACGGCGCGAATGACCCGCTCCTCGACGCTGGAGGTTCTCCGACAGGACTACGTCCGCGTCGCGCGCGCGAAAGGATTGAGCCACCGCCGGGTGGTGCGGGTGCATGCCTTACGCAACGCGCTGACCCCGATCATCTCGTTACTCGGCTTGCGGCTGGGCTGGATCGTCGGCGGTGCCGTCATCGTCGAGCAAATCTTCGCCTGGCCGGGGATGGGGCGGTTGCTCGTCGAATCGATCCTGAACCGCGACTATCCGGTGGTACAGGCCGTCCTGGTCCTGCTCGGCATCTCGGTGATCCTCGCCAGCCTGCTGGCAGTCGTGCTCTACGCGGTGGCCGACCCGAGGGTCCGCGATGCAATGCGCTGAACCGAACCGGGCAACCGGTCGCCGTGGGGGAGGGGGCAGGTGAGCAGCGCCGGATCGGTGCGGGTCGGATCGACCGTGGGAGCGTCGGCGGTCGCGATCGACGACGCCAGCCACCGCGGTCCCTGGCGTCTCCTCCTGAGCCAGTTCCTGTCCAACCGCTCGGCGACGGTCGGCGCA
>JAXDKI010000435.1:0-16792 GCA_034667245.1 Thermomicrobiales bacterium
AGCGTCGCGCCCTCGACGCCCGGCGGCACGTCGAAGACCAGCGCGAAGTCCCAGGTCCCGGGCTCCTGCGTCACAGACGGTGACCCCATCGCGATACTCACTTCGATCGCGACGGAGACCTCCTGGCCCCCGCTCGTCCGGAGCGCGAACCAGACGAGGCTAAAGGCGGCCGGGTCCGCGGTGAGCTTGGTCAAGCGGACATGGACCACGATGTAGACGCCGTTGGCGGCGAGGACCGCCTCGTGGCCGTCGGCGGACCAGCGCATGCCACGCTTGCCCGTGCCGCGGCGGTTGACGAGCAGGTCGCAGCCTTTTTTTGGCGCCGCCGCTGCCGATGCGTCTTCCCGCGGCCCTGCGCGGATCGTCGGGGATCTGAGGGCGAGGCGGGCGACTTCGCCGACGAACTCCTCCTTCTGCGCCGCCGCGCTCACATCGGGCAGCGGACCGGCTCGCCGGGCAGCACGTGCCCGCAGGGGGCTGATGACCTCCACGGGGGCCCCCGGATCGGGCCGATGGCGCTCGCTCCCACGATCCCGGCAGGACTGCCCCCGACGACCACCCCGCGTTACCTGTTTTGGTCGTAACCGTCGTTCGGAGTGACGGGCGCGTCGTTGCCTGGCCCGATGGGGTGGTGTCTCGGCTATGATCCTTGGCCGTCGAGTAGTCGATTGTTGGAAGGGAGCAGGTGTGGTCGAGCGGAGCGAGTGGGTCATCGAGCGAACGGAAGCGACGGCGCGCGGAGGGATGGTCGCGGCGAAGACGCCGGAGGCGGCGCAGGCGGGGGCGGACGTTCTGGCTCGCGGCGGGAATGCAGTCGATGCGGCGGTGGCGTGTGCGCTCGTCGCGGGTGTGGTCGAGCCGTGGATGAACGGGATCGGAGGCGGCGGCTACCTCGTCCGGCACGATCCGCGGAGCGACGAGGCGACCGTCGTCGAGTTCCCGATGGTCGCGCCCGCCGGCGCATGGGAAGGGATGTTCCCGCTCTCCGGCACGGGAACGGACGAGGCGCTCTTCGGTTGGCCGGCGGTTGTCGACAATGCCAACATCGTGGGTCACCGCGCGGCCGCCGTTCCCGGCACCGTCGCCGGTCTCGCCCTCGCGCTCGAACGCTACGGAAGCATCTCGTTCGCGCAGGCGCTCGCGCCGGCCATCGACCACGCCGAAGAAGGTGTGCCGGTGACCTGGCACACCACGCTGGAGATCGCGCGCGACCTCGCCAACCTGGCTCGTTTCCCCGCCACGCGCGCCGTTTTCTGCGACGCCAATGGCTTTGCTCCCTTCACGATCGATGGGTCGCGCCCGGTGATGCTTCGCCAAGCGGACCTGGCGCGGACATTGCGTCGCCTCGCGGACGAAGGGCCGCGCTCCTTCTACGAGGGCGAACTCGGCGAGGCAATGGCACGGCATCTGGCGGAGAATGGCGCGTCCTTTACGGCAGCGGACTTCGCCAACTACCAGCCGGTGATCTCGCAAGCGGTCCGCGCTCCGTTCGACGGACATGAGCTGGTGACGGTCGGAGGTGCGACCGGCGGAACGACGCTGGCGGAGTCGATGCGTCTGCTCGATGGTCTCGGCGTCGGACGTTTAGATCACAACGCACCGGAGGCCCTTCACCTCATGGCGCAGGCGTTTCGGATTGCGTTTGCGGACCGCTACGCCTATCTTGCGGACCCCAGGCACGTCGAGGTCCCACTTAAGGCACTGCTTTCGGACGACTACGTTGGCGAGCGCCGGAAGGAGATCCAAGAGGGACCGACTCGCGGGACGTCCGCCGGGTCGCGCGAACGTCTCGGGGTTCGGCACTCGCTGGCCACGTCGATGGCCGACTACGCGAAGGGTGGGAGCACCACGCACCTGAGCGTGATCGATAAGGACGGAGTGGCGGTCTCGCTGACGCAGACCCTGCTCAGCCTGTGGGGGAGCCGCGTCGTCGTGCCCGGCACGGGGGTGCTCCTCAACAACGGGATGATGTGGTTCGATCCGGAGCCCGGTCGCCCGAATTCGGTCGGCGGAGGGAAACGTCCCCTCTCGAATATGTCGCCGGCGATCCTGACGCGAGATGGGCGGGCGCTGGCGGCCCTAGGAGCGAGCGGGGGGCGCCGGATCTTGAACTGCGTGGCGCAACTGGCGATCAACCTGATCCACCACGGAATGACGATGCAGCCGGCGGTGTCGGCGCCGCGGATCGATGCCTCGACGCCGGATCTGCTAGTCGACGCCCGCTTGGCGGCATCGACACGCGAGGCTCTCGCGTCGCTCGGTCATCGCGTCGTCGTCAAAGACGAGCGGCAGTTCCGGGGCGATTTTGCGTCGCCGGCCTGCGTGCAATTCGCGGATGGGGTCTTCCGAGGTGGGGTCGATCCGTTTTACTTCCCGGCGACCGCCGTGGGACATTGAAGGAGCCGCCGGCCCTCATGACCGGTGCGACGAAGCACTGAAAGAGACAAGTTGAGTGCGCAGCGGCCGCCGATGTCCGCTCGCACACGTGATGGGCCGAACGGGACGACCGCGTCATCCGGGCTACGCGGGGCGGACGATTGACGCGTTCTTGAACCGCCGGAATGACACGGCCGGACACCTCGTTGTGGTACAAGTTGCATTATCGTCAGTTCCCCGGCATCGGATTGGATGCCGCCGTCGGCTTCGTAAGGAGGGATTGCCGCCAGACAGGCTGCTCCGGCTGCAGCAACGCTAGGCGGCCACGTCGTTGACCGGCGTTGATGTGTGGTCGCCACGGCCCATTCGCCGTTTGGCAGTGGAAGGAGCCACGAGAGCATGTACCGCAAGCCTCTTGCGACGATCACATCTCTGCTGCTCGTTCTTTCGCTCTTCGCCTCCATCTCTCCCAGCCATCGTGTGCTGGCGCAGGATGGGACACCCGCCGCGCCCGATACCAGCATCACGGGCGAGCTCAACGTCGCGATGGTCGCCAATCCACAGATGGTGGCCCTCGAAAAGCTCGCACCCGAGTTTCAGAAGGCGTATCCCAACATCAAGCTGAACTTGCTCGTTCTGCCCGAGAACGAAGTCCGTGACCGGATCCGGACCGATGTCTCCACGCAGGCTGGTCAGTTCGATGTTGTAACGATCGGCATGTTCGAGGCGGCCAACTACGCGCAGCAGGGTTGGACGCTCGACGTCGGCACGCCGCTCCAGGCGGATCCGAATTACGACTACAACGACCTCTTCCCGGCAATGGTCAAAGCCCTCTCCGGGGAAGACGGCAAACTCTACGCCGCCCCGTTCTACGGCGAGAGCTCGATGGTCTTCTACCGAAAGGATCTCTTCCAGGCGGCGGGGTTGACCATGCCGGAGAAGCCGACCTGGGACCAGATCGCCGAGTTCGCCCAGACGCTGCACAAGCCGGACTCCGGCCAATACGGCATCTGCCTGCGCGGACTTCCCGGCTGGGGCGAACAGGGCGCGCCGCTCACGAGCGTGATCAATGCCTTCGGCGGCAGGTGGTTCGACGAGGACTGGAAGTCGCAACTGGCGGCCGAGAAGAGCGCGGCGGCGATCACCTTTTACACCGATCTCGTCAAGAACTACGGCGAACCGAACGCGACGACGGCCGGGTTTACCGAGTGCGAGAATCTCTTCACGCAGGGCAAAGTGGCGATCTGGTACGACGCCACCTCTGCCTCCGACCTCCTGGCCGATCCGAAGCTCAATCCTCAGGCTGCCAACACCGGTTTCGCGTATCAGCCGTCGAAGGAGATCGCGAGCGGCTGGTTGTGGGCGTGGGCGTTCGCGATCGAGAAGACCACGCAGCACCAGGAGGCAGCCCTCGCGTTCGTCAGGTGGGCGACATCGAAAGACTATGTGCAGCTCGTTGCCGAGCAACTCGGTTGGGGCCAGGTACCGTCCGGGGCGCGGGAGTCGACGTACAGCGACCCGGGCTATAAGGAGTACGCGAAGGCCTTCTCCGACATCGTCCTGAAGACGATCGAGGCACAGGACCCGACGAAGTGTTGCGTGGACCCGGTTCCGTACGTCGGTCTCCAATTTGTCGGCGTGCCGGAGTTCGTCTCTCTCGGAGACGCGGTGACGAAGGAACTCGCCAACGTGATGGCGGGCAACGTCAATGCCGCGGACGCGATCAAGAAGAGCGACGACCTCGCCAATCAATGGGCGCAGGACAACGGGTACCAAAGCTAACTGGCGCGTCCTTCTGTTTGCGGCGATGGCCATCCGCATCCGCCCTGCCCGGGCGCAGGCCTAATGGTTTGTGAACGGTCAACCGGCGAGTTGTCCCGGGTCGGAGAGAGATTCCTCGGCTTCGCTCGGAATGACGGGGGGTGGCGGCGGCGCGGGCATCCGTGGCCCGCCGGAAAACGTTGCACGGACGGTTAGCACGCGGACGGGGGTCGGGAAGACGATCCCGACTCCCGCTCCGGACCGAGGCACGTGATGGCAGTCCTCGATCGGCGCGCCCGCACGAGGGGCAGGACGGCCGACTCCATCACCATACAAACCCGACATCAGGGGTCAGTCGGGCGTTGGCTCGTTGCGCCCGCATTTATCTACGCCGTCCTGGTTACCCAGATTCCGTTCATCCTGACGCTTTACTACAGCACCTTCCGAAAGAA
This sequence comes from Thermomicrobiales bacterium, assembly GCA_034667245.1. Lineage (GTDB taxonomy): Bacteria > Chloroflexota > Chloroflexia > Thermomicrobiales > UBA6265 > DATBFX01. The sequence goes on from JAXDKI010000435.1 coordinate 4,590, forward strand.
CCTCCTCCGCCCTGAACGCACCGCCTTTGTCGGACTCGAAAACTACCGGCGCACGCTTTTCGAGGATCCGGTCTTCCGAGACGCGCTGGTCAACACGCTCATCTTCACCATCGCGACGGTGTTCATCTCCCTCGTTCTTGGGCTCTGTTTCGCGGAGCTGGTCAATCATCGGTTTCCCGGGCGGGGGATCGTCCGCACGATGCTGATCACCCCGTTCCTGGTCATGCCCGTCGCCAGTGCGCTGGGCTGGAAAAACATGATGCTCGACCCCGTCTTCGGCATCATCGACTGGCTGCTCGTCGAGTTATCGCCCGGATCGCTCGACTGGCACCCGGTCTGGCTGGCCGAGTTGCCGCGAGAGTCGATCATCATGATTCTGGTCTGGCGGTGGGCCCCGTTCATGATGCTCATCCTCCTCGCCGGGATGCAGAGCATCGACGAGGAGGTCCGCGAGGCAGCACGAGTCGATGGCGCCACGCCAATCCAAGAGTTCGCGAGCATTACGATGCCGCATCTGTATCGCTTCATGCAGCTCGGCGCTCTCCTCGGCGCGGTCTACGTCGTCCAGGAAGTGGACGCGATCTTTATGACAACCCAGGGCGGGCCGGGGACGCTGACGACCAACCTGCCTTACTACGTCTACGAGACGGCGATTCGAGGCAGCCAACTCGGACGTGGAGCAGCGATCGGGGTCGTCGTCGTCGCATTGACGATCGTGGCGATGACGGGACTGTTCCGCGTGCTCGATCGGATGCTGAGAGGTTTCTATGATTAGACAAGCAACCGGACGGTCGTCCGGATTCCGCAAAGAGCAGGCACCGATCTATTGGACGATTACGGCGTGGGCGGTCGGCCTGATCGTGTTCTTCCCGGTGCTCTACATCGTGCTGACCGGACTCAAGAGCGAGGCGACGGCGATCACCTTGCCGCCGAAACTCATCTTTCGTCCGACCCTTGAGCAGTATCGCGAGATCAGTAGCCGGGGGTTCTTCCCGTTCTTCCGCAACTCCATCATCGCCTCGCTGGTTTCCACTCTGATCGTGCTCATCCTCGCCGTCCCGGCCGCCTACGCGCTGGCTCTCCGGCCGATGAAGCGCTGGCGCGACGTGCTCTTTTTCTTCATCTCGACCAAGTTCATGCCGCCTGCCGGCGTGATCATCCCGCTCTACATCATCTACAAAGACATCCGGATCGGCGGTTTCCACATGCTCAACTCGATCCCGGGACTGATCGTCGTCTACGTGGCGATGAACCTACCCATCGCCATCTGGATGCTGCGGTCGTTTTTCGAGGAGGTGCCACAGGGGATTCTCGACGCCGCGCGCGTCGACGGGGCGGGGATCGGCCGCGAGATTCTGCAAATCCTGCTGCCGATGGTCGGTCCCGGGATCGCGGCGACCGCCTTCCTCTCGATCATCTTCGCCTGGAATGAGTTCTTTTTCGCCGTGAATCTGGTGGCGACCGAAAAGGCGGCCACGGTCCCGCTCTTCATGCAGAAATTCATAACCTCTGAGGGACTCTTTTGGGCCAAACTCTCGGCCGCGAGCACGATGGCCTTCGCGCCGGTGGTGGTGTTGGGTTGGATCTCTCAGCGGCAGCTCGTGCGTGGATTGTCGATGGGCGCGGTGAAGTAGGGGCTGGGGGTTGGGGGCTAGGGGCTAGGGAAACCGACGATGTTTCTCTCCCACCAACCGCTCGCCCCGCCGCGCAGGAGGTAGAGCCGTGAAAGCGGTAGTAGTACGGGAACCCGGCGATGTTCGGGTTGAGACTGTGCCGGACCCGGAGGCCGGGCCGAAGGATGTGCTGATCAGGGTCGGCGCGTGCGGCATCTGCGGCACGGACATCCACATCATTGACGGTGAGTTTCCGCCAACGCGATACCCGATCATCATCGGGCACGAGTTCGGCGGGACCGTGGTCGCGGTCGGTGACGACGTCGTGGGGTTCAAGGTCGGGGACCGGGTTGGGGTCGATCCGACGCTCAATTGCGGGGAGTGTTACTTCTGCCAGCGAGGGCAGGGCAACCTCTGCGAGCGCTGGAATGCGGTCGGCGTGGGTCATCACCCGGGAGGGTTCGCCGAATGCGTGGCCGTTCCGGAGCGCTCGGTCTATGCCCTGCCCGCCGGGATGGACTTTAAGGCCGCCGCCCTGATCGAGCCGGTGAGCTGCGTCGTGCACGGCTTTCATCTGCTCAACCCACAGGTCGGCGAGAGCTATCTGATCTACGGCGCGGGACCGATGGGGCTGCAAAACGCGCAGCTGGCACGCTTCAACGGCGCGAGCGTCGTCGCGATCATCGACATCAATCCAGGCCGGCTGGAGATCGCGCGATCGTTCGGGTTCGCGGTTGTGGGTACGTCGCTCGACGAGGTGCGACACGTCGCTCCGCGCGGATTCCAGAACGTGATCGAGGCGACGGGGAAGACCAAGGTCGCCGAGTTGGCGATCGACGCGGTGATGCGGCGAGGGAAACTGCTCCAGTTCGGGGTCTGTCCGCCGGGTGAGAAGGCCGCGTTCGACATGTTCAAGATCTACAACGAGGAGATCAGCATCATCGGCTCGATGGCGGTCCTCAACTCCTATGGGCCAGCGATCGACGTGATTGCCGCCGGGGCGATCGACACCGGCAAGATGGTCACCCACACCTTGCCGATCGAGCAATTCGCGGAGGCGGTCGCCCTCGTGCGCCGGGGCGAAGGGCTCAAGGTGCAGATTTCCCCCTCGGCGTAAGGATCGAGGGGGAACTCCCGCGCCACCGGGCGATCTCTAGACGCGTCGGACGCGCGTCGATGCCTGCTGAGGGATTGGGGTGGCACGACGGGGAGTCGTCGGCTTCGTCAGTACCGTCCCCTTCTCCGAGTTCGTCTCGTAGAAGCCAAAGCCGCCGGGATAGTCGCGGACGGTGCCGTCGCGGACGTCGATGGTGCGGGTGCAGAGTTTGTCGAGGAAGTAGCGGTCGTGGGAGATGGTCAGAATGGCGCCGGGGAAATCGAGGAGGGCGGCCTCGAGGACTTCGGTCGAAGCGATGTCGAGGTTGTTGGTCGGCTCGTCGAGGAGGAGGAAGTTGGCGCCGCCCAGGATGAGCGAGCCGATTTGGAGGCGGGCCTTCTCGCCGCCGCTGAGGTTTGAGATCCGGTTGAGGGCGTCGGTGCGATCGAAAAGGAGGGTGCTGAGGAAAGAGATCGCCTGCTGCTCAGTAAAGGGTTTCAGTTTTCGCACGAGTTCCAGGGGCGTGAGTGAGGAGTCGAGTGTCTCCTGTTGTTGGGCGTAGTAGCCAACGACAACAGAAGGACCGACGCGAAGGGTGCCGGCGGTCGGTGGCTCCTGGCCGAGGATCATGCGGAAGAGGGTCGTCTTCCCGGCACCGTTGGGACCGACGAGGCCGACGACCTCGCCGTGGCGGATCGTCAGGTCAAACGGCTTGAAGACTTCTCGGTCATCAAACGATTTAGTAAGCGCTTTTAGTTCGAGTACGAGGGTCGAGCCGCGCTCGGCGTCGAAGTCGACCTCGATTTGGCGACGACGGAGGATGGGTGTCGGCGTGTTCTCGAGGCGCTCGCGCTCCTCTTCCAGCTTTCGTCGCTGGTTCTCGGCGCGGGAGGCGAATTTCGGGTTCTGCCGGGCCCACTGGGTCAGCTGCTCGGCACTCGCCTTCAGTTTCTTGAACTCGCGCTCCTGGAGATCGCGAAGCTGGGCGGCACGTTCCAGGCGCTCCCGCTTCAGCTCGACGAAGGCGGTGTAGTTGGCAGGGTAGGCCTCGATCCGGCCGTCTTCGAGCTCGAAGATGCGATTGACGGCGCGGTCGATGAAGTAGCGGTCGTGGGTGATGACGGCGACCGCGCCCTTGTGACCGCGGACGTAACCCTCCAGCCAGGATTTTGCTTCGAGGTCGAGGTGGTTGTCCGGTTCGTCGAGGAGGAGGACGTCGGGTTCCGAGACGAGGAGTTGGGCGAGACCGACCAGTTTTTTCTCGCCGCCGCTCAAATGGCTTATCGGCGAGTCCCAACGATCCTCGGGGATGTGGAGACCGGCGAGAACTGTCGCACCGACCGACTCGTGCGCGTAACCGGCGCCTGCCTCCAGACGAGTTAGTGTCAGGGTGTGCTCGTCCATGACGGCAGTCAAGGCGTCGTCGTCGAGCGCTTCGGCCATCTGCGCTTCGAGGTCGCGGAGCCGGGTCTCCAAGGCGGCAGGGTCGCCGGCGGCAAGGGCGACGGCCTCGCGGATGGTGAGTGTCGGGGCAAGGGTCGGTTCCTGGCTGAGATAGCCGACGGTTAGGCCGCGCCGATGCGTGACGGCGCCGCCGTCCGGTTCGATCAACTTCGCCATGATCTTGAAGAGGGTGCTCTTCCCAGCGCCGTTCGCACCGATCAGGGCGACGCGATCCCCCTCACGGATCTCGAAGCCGAGGTCCTCGTAGAGCTGGTTGCCGCCGTGCGCATGCCGAATCGATGCGGCCTGGATGAGAAGTGTCATTCACGCAATCCTTGGAGATGGTGCAGGTTGCCGAACTGGGCGCAGGCTGAGACAGCAGCGGGTACACCGGACGGTGACGAAAGCCGGACCGATGCAGAGAGTACCATCTGTGGGCCGTAGTGGCGGCTGGAAGTTGACCCGGCACTTCCAGTGCCGGGCTCAGCGACATAAGCCGGCTGAAGCCGGCTGGCCGGTTTTACTTGTCGGGTCCTTGGGTCGATTTTCTTGGGCGTGAACATCAAGATGCAGCGCGCAATCGAGTCCGTTTGCTCCTAGTGCTCGTATCTCTGCGTGCCACGGTGGATGGGAGCGGCATCTAGGCCGGATCGGAAATTCATCCTTGGCGGCGTGGGGCGCGTAGACTTGAGTGTGGACCGCTCCTTTCGTGGGGTCGGATCAGGGCGCGTAGTTACCGGCCCGGTGGACGGAAAGGTCGTTTTGCGCGAGGGCGTTGGCGGCGTGAAGATCGCGCGTATGCCCGACGTCGCTCATGATCGACAGGATTTGGCTTTGCCGGCCTGCTGTTTGCATCGGGTTGTTCGAGGGTTTTGGTGCGGGATCATGGCGATGATGATCGCCGTGGTCTTCGCCGGCATGATGGGATCGCCTGCGGCTGCCCACGCGAATGTCGAGCGATCTTCGCCGCCGGAAGATGGCTTGCTGGGAGCGCCGCCACGGTCGATCGAGCTTTGGACGACCGAGCGGGTGGCTGTCGGGCCGGGATCGCCGACGATCAGGGTGCTGAACGAAGAGGGCTCGGATGAGTCGATCACGGTCAGCAATGCTCGTGTCGATCCGAATGATCCGCGGCACGTTCTCGCCGACGTCAGTGGGATCGGCGCCGGGACCTATACCGTCGCCTGGTCGATCCGCTCGGAGGACGATGGACATACGCTGACGGGGTCGTACGCCTTCCGGGTCGCCGGAACCGCGCGGGCGCCGGGGGCGGCGTCGGTGGAGGGCGAATCGCCGCGCGTCTGGGCGATCGCGATGCGCTGGCTGACCTTCCTCGGCGCGGCGATCGCGGCGGCAGGGTTCTTCTACGGGCAGTTCATTCGGAGCGGTGATTTGTCTCCCGCGGTGGAGCGTCGCCGTCTGCTGTCGATCGTCGCGGGAAGCGCAATCGCGCTGATTGCGACCGTCGCCGAACCCGCCTTGCAGACATGGTTTCCTCCCGAGGGTGCGGCGAAGCCAGGGCTTGGCGATGCGGTCGCGAGTCTCCCGACCGCGTGGTGGCTGCGCCCGGCGACACTCATCATCGTGTTGGCATTGGGCGCGGCGATGCTTGTCGCGGGACCGCGGTTCAGTCGTCAGCGGACCACGCAGCTGGTCGGCGGCGGGTTGGCGCTCGCCGCGCTCCTGGGTCTCGCCCTGACGAGCCATGCCTCGGCGCGCGAGACGTGGCGGGCCGTCGCGGTGCCCTCGATTGTGCTCCATCAATGGGCGGTCGGTCTCTGGGTGGGAGGGCTCGTCCAGCTCGCGCTGAATTGGCCGTGGGGGAGGGAACGGCCGCAGGGGGATGGGGAGGACGAGGCGCACGACCCGGTCCGGCAGTTCTCGCGGTATGCGTTGGTGCTCGCGTTGGTCGGGATTGCCACGGGCGTTCTCAATGCGGGTCTGGTGTTGCCGACGTTGCGCTCACTCTGGCGGAGCGACTACGGCGGGTTTTTGATTGCGAAGGTCGCGATTCTGGTTCCGGTGCTCGGACTTGCGAGTTTCCATCGCCTCTCGCTTCGTCGCGCGGCCGTGCGGGCCGGTGCCACGCTTCGGACGACGGTGCGGCTGGAAGCGGCACTCGTCCTGCTCGTCGTCCTCGGAGGATCGGTCTTGGCGTTGCTGGCGCCGCCGGCGGTGACACGGGGCTCGTTCAAGGTCCTTGACCTCGCGGCGCCGGCGGACGGCGGAAGTGGGGCGAAGGATGAGCTCCTGGTTCGGCTGCAAGTGACACCGGCGAAACCGGGTGACAACCAGATGACGGTGCTGGTAGCGGCCGCCGACGGGGCGCCGATCCCCGTGGACCAGATCGCGCTCGTCCGGTTGGCGTTCACGAGTTTGGATCACGATACGGAGCAGCCGGATGTTGCAACGACGGCGACTCCCGCCGGGGGCTTCGTCACCGAGGGCGTGCAACTGAGCCTGGACGACTGGTGGCGGGTCGACGTGCTCGTGCGGCGGCTCGGCGCCGAGGACGTCAGCGTTCCCTTCTATCTGCGCCTACCCGACCCGAATGTCAACGGCTTCGACGAGACCGGTCCCGCGGGTTCGGACGAAGCCCGGGCCGTCTACGAGCGGGGTCTCGTCGGCATGACGTCGATGCACAGCGTCCGTTGGATGCAGCGCCTGGCCAGCGGGACCGGGGGGGTGGCCGTCTCCGAGCTGATGGTTCGTGACGACAGCGGCGGCCAACCCGCGGCCTCGTCGGCCACGTCACGGTCCTACCAGCCGGCCGGGAGCACCAGCGCCGAGACGGGGTCTGCTGCCCCGAGGGAATTCGAGCAGATCATCATCGGGACGCGACGCTGGCAACGACAGGGCGGGGGCGAGTGGCTGGAAGGTTCGGCGCCGCCGGTTCTGACGCCGGCAGCGTGGGGCGAGAACTACAACGGCGCGACCGGTTTCCACCTCGGCCGGATTGAGGACGTCGGCGGCGAGCCGGCGCAGATTGTCACGTTCCTGGTCCCGGGAACACCTCGGCTAGCGCCGGCCTATTACGCGTGGTGGGTCGGCACGGAGAGCGGTCGCGTGCTGCGAGAGACGATGGTCTCGCGGGCTCACTACATGATCTACGACTACGGGGACATCGATCAGCCGCTGCCGATCGCGCCGCCTGTGTAGGGGACTCGGATAGTCGGCGGCTGCAGCTGTGGTCTCGTCCGATTGTTCAGTCCGACTTCAGCAGTGCACAACGAGTGGGAATGATCTCGCGAGAGGGCGCGCCTGGGCGGAGCAGCTGTGCAAGCTGGCTTGCAAAGTCCGGGGCACTCTTTGGAGGAGCGAATCTCGTTGCGCAGCCCTCGGGATTACCGCACACCGGCGGCGATCAGACCCAAGAAGAAGAGGCCGGCGGCGAGGCGGTAGAGGACGAAGACCGCGGTATTCGACCGTTGGAGATAGCGGAGAAGGACCCAGATTGCGGCGAAGCCGGTGATGGCGGAGACGAGGACGCCGACGATCAAGGTGGTCACCTCGGAGCCGGTCGGGTGGGCGTCGAGAATGTCCTTGAGACCCTTCAATCCGGCGAGGGTGACGAGGGGGGTGCCGAGGAGAAACGAGAAGCGGGCGGCATCGGCGCGGTGCAGCCCGCGAAAGAGACCGGCGGTCAGCGTCGAGCCGGAGCGGGAGACGCCCGGCATCAGGGCGAGGGCCTGGGCGGCGCCGATGAAGAGGGCGTCGCGGGTGGTCAAGGCGTCGATACGGCGGCGATGGGTTGCCGCGCGGTCTGCCAACCAAAGGATGAGACCGAAGGCGATCAAGAGGACGGCGATGACGACGATCGAGAATGGCCGGTGCGTTTCGTCGTGGAAGAAGTCCTCGATCTTCCCCTGGCCGAGCAGACCGACGATCCCACCGGGGATCGAGCCGAGAATGAGCAAGAGCGCGAGCCGTGCGTCGTGTTCACGGTTAGGGCTGGAACCGCCAGAGACGGGGCGAGGGCCGTCGGGTAATGGTTCTGGCTTGGCAGTGAGGACAGCGCGCGGGCGGGACAGGGCGGTCGGGACGGCGTAGAGCATGGCGACCAACTCGCGCCAGAAGTAGACGAAGACGGCAGCCAGGGTACCCAAGTGAAGCGCGGCGTCGAAGGCCAGGCCCGGCTCGTCCCAATTGGCCAACCAGGGGATGAGAATGAGGTGCCCCGATGACGAGATTGGCAGGAACTCCGTCAGGCCCTGGACGAGGCCGAGGACGATCGCTTCGAGGATGCTCATCCGAACCTCCGCGGCATCGGTCTACCTGGGCGCCTCGCGGCGTGGTAGGCCGCGAGGCGGCACCTCGACGATCGGCGTGGCCGGGGCGGCGGTTCCGTTCGCTTCAGACTCGAGTTCTCGGACGCTGCGTAGAGACAGGTGCTGTCGCCACCACTCGAACGCACCCCAGATGGTGACCGGGAAGAACAGGAGAGCGTGGAGGACGATGGCGTACGAGAGCGCCAGCGTTTTGGTGATGCCAAGTGCGTTGCTGAGGACCAGGCCGATGCCATTCTCAAAGGTCCCGACGTAACCGGGACCGGACGGAATCAGCGTTGCGAGGTTGGCGATGCCCGTGGTCAGGAGCGTCTCGGGAACGCCCATGACATCGGTCAAGTTGTGACCAAAGGCGCGGGAGACCCACCAATAGGTCGAGGCCTCGAAGAGCCAGGCGACGATCGAGGCACCGGCGACGAGCGAGAGGTCAGTTTTGCGGCGGAGGACGCCGAGACCGCTCAACATCGACTCCGCCATCCGTTCGACCCGATCGGCGAAGGTGGTAGGCAAGGGTCCGAGGACGATCTGGAGCAAGCGGTCGCGCAGATTCCCGCCGAGGGTCAAGACGAAAAGACCGATCAGCGCCCCGGCGAAGAGGAGGAAGGCAAGAAGGGCAATGTGGCGTAGCTGACTGGTGAGGCTGACGACCGTGGCGGCGGTGAGGATAAAGCCGAGCATCGTCAGACCGTCGAAGAGGCGCTCAACGGCGATCGTCGCCAGGGCGGCCGTCTTTCGGACACCGAAGCGTTGGGAGACGACGTAGGCGCGGACCAACTCGCCCGTGCGGAGGGGAAGGACGTTGTTCGCCATGAATCCGACGGCGTTGATCGGCACGATCTGACGTGTGGGCACATCGACGAGGGAGCGGAGCAGGATCTTCCAGCGAAAGGCGCGGATGCTGACGCCGACCAGATAGCAGCAGAGCGCGGGGATCATGAAGACGTAGTTCGCCTGCCCGACCGCCTCTCGGATACGACTGTAATCCTGCCCCCGAAAGGCGTAGACAAGGAATCCGGCGCTGATGAGCAGGCCAAGGGCGACACGCCACGATTTCATGCGGTAGGAACCAGTCGGTGAGAAAGCCGCGACCGTGGAGTCGTCGCGCCGGTGGGATCGTGGCGAAGACCGAAGTGAGGAAGACCAAAGACAAGCACGATGGAGCGAGCCCCCGGCTGACTACGTGGCGAGCGCGCCAAGGCGGCGCGCTGCCGGGAGTATAGCGTCACCCAGGCACCGCTTCGATGTTGCGGTAGTGACTTCCGTCCTGATCCCCGAGCGAGGATCACCGGTGGCGGAAGGTGATGCGGCCGCGGGTCAGGTCGTAGGGCGAGAGCTCGACGGTCACCCGGTCGCCAGGGAGGACGCGGATGTAGTTTTTGCGCATCTTGCCGGCGAGGTGGCCGAGCACGGCGTGCCCGTTCTCCAGCTCCACCCGGAACATGGCGTTCGGCAGCGCCTCCTTGACGCGGCCTTCTGCCAAGATGGCATCCGGATCCTCCCGGCGGGGACGCTCCTCGACCGGGGTTGTCGGGGGTGGCGTCGGCCGGAACGGTTTTCGATACTGTGGTTTTTTCGCCAAATCGTCTGCCTCTACTCACGCGTCTTCACGCGATTCGCGTCGTCGGCCGTCACAGCCCGATACCGGGCAACGCGACGCCCACACGCCGTTATACGAGCCACAAGTATACGGCGCGGCAGCGCGTTCGGATGTATCGCCTCGCGATTCCGAACGCGCTGCCGCGCAGTCGTTGCTACCGCGCAGCCGCCGTTGCGGCCCCGCGGCGCGATGATCCACGCCCCTGGAAGCAGGTGTCACAGTAGACCGGGCGGGTTGGGTCCGGGCGGAAACGGACCGTGGAGGCTGAACCGCAACCGGTGCAGACGATTTCGTGAGAGGCTCGGGCCTCTCGCCCTTCGCCGCGATTCGATGCACCGGTCGTTCGAGCGGTCCGACCACGCGGTGCGCCGTTCGGCTGCGGTTGGACCGCACCGGCCCATGCCGGCCGATGCGGGTCGCGGGCGTGCGCCGCGATCAGATCGTGCGTCGCAGGAATCCGCTGGTCCTGGCTGACGTCGTCCGCCTCGCCGAGAGCCGGCGCGACGCTGGTTGTCTCGCGCACCGACCGGCGCGAGTGGGTCGCGGTCGCATCGGAGTGTCGGGCCGGCCGAGCCGAACGAGGTCCGTTCCCGGTCGGTGCCGCCGACGCAACGCGGCGCGGAGCAGTCGTTTCGGCACGCGAGGCAGGCAGAACTTCGACCGGAAGGCTATTCGGATCGAAGGCCCGCGCTGCCGCCGCGCCCGCCCATGGCTGGCGCGGTACTCGCCGCCCGAGACCACGCTCGAGCTGTCGCCACTTCGCTCCGTCGTCGGGGCCGAGGAGGGTCAGGGCCTGGCCCTTCCGCCCCATACGCCCGGTCCGCCCGACCCGGTGGGTCAGCAGTTCCGGTGATTCAGGCAGCTCGAAGTTGATCACCTGATCGACGCTGGTGATGTCGAGTCCACGCGCCGCGACGTTGGTCGCAAGCAGGACGCGAACGCGGCCGGCGCGGAAGTCGTCCATCACCGCGTCGCGGGCATTCTGGGACAGATTGCCCTGGAGCGCCTCGACCGGGTAGCCGGCAAACTGGAGTTGCTTGGCCAGCTTCTTGACACCGTGCTTCGTGCGACCGAAGACGATGATCGAGCCTTCGCCACGATGATCGAGGAGGTCCTTGAGGACGGCGAGTTTGTCACCGTTCGGCACGTCGTAGGCGACGTGATCGATCGGTGCCGCATCCTCAGGATTCGGGTCGACCGCGACCGTGACGGGGTCGTTGAGGTGCTTGCTCGCGGTGCTCCGCACCCAGTCGGGTACGGTTGCCGAGAAGAGGGCCGTCTGCCGCGCCGATTGTGCTCGCGACATGATCCGCTCGACGTCGGGCGCGAACCCGCGGTCGAGCATCTCGTCTGCTTCGTCGAGGACCAGGAAGCGAACGCGATCAAGCCGCAACGCACCCTGGTTGAGGAGATCAAGCACCCGGCCTGGGGTACCGACGACGACATGGGCGCCGCGCCGGAGCGCGTCACGCTGCGGTCCCATCGCCCGACCGCCGAAGATCAGGGTCGTGACGACGCCACGCGGGCCACCAACCTGGTCGAGCACGCCGCCGACCTGGACCGCGAGCTCGCGCGTCGGCGTCAGGACGAGGACCTGGACGATTCGTTGGTTGACATCGACGAGCTCGGCCGCCGGGATACCGAAGGCGAGCGTCTTCCCCGACCCGGTGCGGGCCTGACCGATGAGGTCACGACCACCAAGGAGAGCAGGCAGAGCCGCGGCCTGGATGGGAGTGGGGGATTCGATGCCCATGGAAGCCAGCGCCGTGAGCGTGCTCGGGCGCAGGCTGAGTTCAGCGAACGATTCGACGGTAACGATCTCATCGACCGCCGGTCGTCCGTGTGTTACGAGAGACAAGTTGGTTCCTCAAAGCGCGCAGCATGAAGACAGGACTTGACGGCAATCGAAGAGCCGGTCAGTACGGCTCGACGACCCCGCGCTGCGCGCTTCGCAAACTGGTGGGGGCATAGGCGTACTGTCGCGCGGCGAACCCGCGCTCCCGCTGTCTAAACGTTATGTTACCACACTTCGACTGAAGATGAAAGATCGCCCGGGAGTCGTCAGTCGTCGGTCGTCAGTCGTCACAGGGCCGCGGGTTTGAACTGAGGACACGATGCATTATGGGCAATGCTCGGTGTGAATATGAGGCACGTTTCAATCGTTCTGC